>NZ_JBVVQR010000006.1:0-248580 GCF_055811535.1 Mesorhizobium sp. WSM4816
TCGTCGCCAGCGGCGCGCCGCCCTCGTTGGTGAGGCGTATATAGTCGGCGCCCATCCAAAGTGTCAACAACGATTTCGGTCTTTTTTGAATTTTTTGCGACGAAAGATTGCGGCGCCGATTTTCGGTAGCCGACTTCCGTGGCGGCATGGGGATAACAAAGCCGAACACCGCCACGGAGCCCTATTGCCGCCGCATTGCGGTTTGACACCAACGCCAACGAAGCTGGCGCAGCACCACTGGCGCGGCGCCTTATAAGAGACTGTAAGAGAGCCATTAAGAGAGCCACTAAGAGAGCCACTAAGAGAGAAGTATGACTGGGGATCTCGGCCGAAGCCAGCCGCTTCGTTGACTTCGCCCGCCGTGACAGGCAAATGTCATGGCCACAACAAAAGCGTCAAGCCGTCCCGCCCGGGGAAGAAGCAGCCTTTCTGGATGCCAGATACGGAAAATGTCATAGCCGAACTCGGCAACGAGCCGCCGCTGATTGCGGACGGTCGCAGTGGCCCGCCCGACCGGCGCGAGGTTTCGGCGCGCTGGCTGTCGGGCACTTTTCTTACCGGCGTGACGTCGAGCGTGCTGATGGGTGTGGCGCTGTTCGCAGCCCTCGACGGCCGTCAGCAATTGGCGACGCCGCCCGAAATCGCCGAACTGATCAGCCTTGCGAGAGGCGACGATTCCGGCGAGATCGCCAAGACCACCAGGCTGGTGGCGCCGCGCCAGATCGCCAAGGCCAAGGACCGCCGGCGCATGGAAGTGCCGATGGTGACCAAGGTCGGCGACCGCGATGTCATCCACACCATGCCTTTCGTGCAGATCAAGATGGCGCTTGCCGCCGGGCACACGACCAGCCGCGCCTATCCGCCTTTCAATCCGATGCAGGTGTTTGGCGACGACCGCGACGGCAATGCCGGTCAGCCGGCGACCGCCGCCGCAGGCCAGATCTATGGCGCCAAGGTCGAAAGCGAGTTGAGCCTGAAAACGGTCGATTTCCCAATCGAGACGGCAGCGTTCGACGAAAAGAGTGACTTGTCCGCCGACGAGGTGGAAAAGGTGGTGCGCGAGGCCGGCACGGGTCTGAGCGACGGCGCCGTGCAGGTCGCGTCGCTGCACTATGTCGACCCGCAGCGATTCGGCGATGCATTCGCCGAGAGCATGGCCGGCTCCTACGACGTCAAGATCGTTCCGGAAAACGTCTCGGTGTCGCCGCGTGCTGCCCCCGACGATCAGGCGCCGGCCTTCGCCGAGGAGATCATCCCCTTCACCAGGGACCGCAACATCGTCGAGGCTTTCGCCGATTCGGGCTATATCGGCGAGGACGCCACCGGTATGGCCGAGGCGATCGCCAAATTGCTGAATGCGACAGCGCTCAAGGCGGGAACCGTGCTGCGCGTCGGCCTCGAGATCCATGGCGACGCCGCCAAGGTCGTTCGCACCGGCATCTACGACAGGGCCCAGCATATCGTCACCATCGCGCTCGATGATCACGGCCAATATGTGCCGGCGCAGGAGCCGGAGCCCAATCCCGAATTGCTGACCGCGTTCGATGATTCGCCGCCGGTGGTGGTGCGCGGCAATCTGCCGAACGTCTATGACGGCATCTACCGCGCCGCCTACTCCTACGGCATGTCCAAGGCGATGACCAAGCGGCTGATCAAGCTCCTGGCGTCCGGCGTCGATTTCCAGTCGCGGCTCAATCCGTCGGACCGCATCGAGGTGCTGTTCTCGCAGCCGGATGGCGACGACCGGGCATCTGACGAATCCGAGCTGCTCTATGTCTCGGCGAGCTTCGGCGGCACGACGCGCAATTTCTACCGGTTCCAGATGCAGGACGGCAGCACCGACTATTTCGACGAGGACGGCCGCAGCGCCCAGCAATTCCTGCTGCGCAATCCCCTGCCCGCAGGAAAATTCCGCTCCGGCTTCGGTGCCCGCAGGCATCCGATCCTCGGCTATGTGCGCTTGCATACCGGCGTCGATTGGTCAGCCGCCATCGGCACGCCGATCATCGCCGCCGGCAACGGTGTCGTCGAGAAGGCCGGCTGGGCCGGCGGCTATGGCAAACAGATCATCCTCCGTCACGCCAATGGCTACGAGACCTCCTACAATCACCAGAGCGCATTTGCCAAAGGCATCGCGCCGGGCGTGCGCGTCCGCCAAGGCCAGACCATCGGCTTTCTCGGCCAGACCGGCCTCGCCACCGGTCCGCACCTCCACTACGAGTTGATCGTCAACGGCACCAAGGTCGACCCGATGCGCGTTCGCCTGCCGGTCGGCAAGGTGCTGAAGGGCGACGACCTCGTCGCCTTCAAGCGCGAGCGCGGGCGCATCGATGATCTGCTCAAGCAGGAAGACAATGATTCGCTGAAGGTCGCGAGCGCCAAGATCGAAGGCTGAGCCGAGTTGGGCCTTTGCCGGCTGCTCAGCGCTGCGGAGCCTCGGATCCACGCGGCCATGGCAGTCGCTCGCCGGAAACAGTCGTCCACGCCACGATCGCCGAGAGCAGGCAAAGCAGCGCGGTCACCAAGGCGACTGCTGCGAACGCTGCGTCGCTGGCGGCAAGCCTTGCTGCATCGACATCCGGCGCCGGTTCGCCGAAACCCGGAATGCCGGATGCGGCACCGCTGTTCAGCGCTGCTGCATAGACCCAGGCCGCCAGTGACCCCATCGCCGCCACTGCGATCAGGCCGCCAATGCGCGAGACGGCATTGTTGATTCCCGAGGCAGCACCGGTATCCTTGTCCTCGACCGCCGTCATCACCGCCGTCGACAGCGGCGACACCACCAGCGCCATGCCGAGCCCCATCAGCGCCATCAGCGGAAACACCCCCCACCAGAAACTGTGGATGCCGGCATAGGCCAGCAAGGCAAGCCCGGCAAAGGCGACAGCGACGACGAGACTGCCGCTGGCGATCGGAAAACGCGGACCGATCCGGTCGGACCACTGGCCGACCGGCCCCGACAACAGCGCGATCAAGACCGACAGCGGCAGGAAGATGAAGCCGACCTCGGCGGCGCTCAGCCCCCATCCGGCGATGAGCAGCATCGGCAGATAGAACAGGTTGGCCGACAGTGCGAAATAGAGGAAGAAGGTCGCCACATTGGCGCCGGCGAAGGCGCCGACCCGAAACAGCGAGAGATCGATCATCGGTTCGCGCTGCCGGCGCTCGAAGACAATGAACACGATGAGCAGCACCGCGCCGGCGGCAATGCTCGGGCCGGACATTTGCCCCTCGCCCTCCGCGCTCATCGAAGTCAAGCCGTAGGCAAGCGCTCCGAACGCCAAGGTGGCGAGTGCAGCGCCGCCGAGATCGAGGCTGCGCCTTTCGGTCGGTGCGTCGGCCGGGACCTTGGCGAGCAGAAGATAGATCGAGACAAGACCAAGCGGCAGATTGACCGCGAAGATCACCCGCCAGATGCCGTCGCCGAAGGCCGACAAGACAACGCCGCCCAGCACCGGGCCAAGTGCCGTCGTCAGCGCCGAGGCTGCCGCCCAGATGCCGATCGCCCTGCCGCGCTCCTTCTTCGGATAGGCCTTGGCGATAATGGCGAGGCTGCCTGGCACCATGATGGCAGCACCAATGCCCTGAATCGCGCGAAACGCAATGAGCATTGGCGGGTTCGGCGCCACCGCGCAGGCAAGCGAGGCGGCAATGAACAGCGCGATGCCTGCCACGAAAGCATGCCGCAGGCCAAAACGGTCGCCGGCGGCGCCGCCAACAAGGATGAGTGCCGAAAGCGTCAGCGCATAGGCGTTTGAAATCCACTGCGCCTCGGCGAAACTGGCGCCAAGATCGACGCGGATCGCCGGCGTGGCGATGGCCAGGATCGAGCCGTCGATGAAGCCGAGCGCGGAAGCCAGGATCGCCGCGATCAGCACGAACCTGCGTCGCGATTGCGGGCAGAACATATCGGCCGGCAGCGGCCTGACCAGGGGGACGGCTTCGGCGCCGACTTCGCTTGGAGAACGCATGAAGCCTGCTTAGACCTCCTATGCGCCGGCAACAACCGGCCAGAGGGTTGCTGTCGTTGAAACCAGAACAGGATCACGTCGCCTAAAGAGCCTGCTCCCGGGTTGACCCAGGACTGCGCGATGATTTGGGATTGGGCTCAGTCGATGAATTCCACCGTGACGCCCGGCGCGACGATTTTTGCCAGTTCGCGCGCGTCCCAATTGGTCAGCCGCACGCAGCCATGACTTTCGGTCTTGCCGATCTTGGAGGGGTCGGGTGTGCCGTGAATGCCGTAGGTCGGCTTGTCCAGCGCAATCCAGACCGAGCCGACGGGGCCGTTCGGGCCCGGCGGGATGGTCAGGATCTTGTTGTTTTCGCCCTGCTTGAAATTGATGTTCGGATTGTAGGTGTAGTTCGGGTCGAGAGCGACCCGCGACACCGCATGCGTGCCGGTGGGTGAAGGCGTGTCCGCCGAGCCGATGGTGGCTGGATAGGCCGCGATCAGCTTTCCCGACGCGTCAAAGGCGCGGGCCTGCTTTTTGCCCTTGTCGGCGATGATGCGTGCCACCGGCGTGGCCACCAGCCTGCCGAAATTGGCGACCTTGATGATCGTGCCGGGACGGTTGAAATTGGCTTCCGGATTGAGCGCCTTCAGATAGTTCTCGTCCATGTGGAACCGCTCGGCCAGCGCTTCGGTGACTGAGGTGTAGCTCAGCCGTTCGAGTTGCGCCTTCTGGCCGTAGTCTTCCGGCACCGATGCGACATAGGGGCCGGCAGCATCCTCGGGCGTGATCCTGTAGGAGGCGAAGGCATCGCCGCCGGATTGCTCAAGCGCCGCCTGGATGCCGACCACATCGGTCGACCGCAGATTGCTGCCGATGATCTCGTTGTAGGCGGCGAGCGCCTTGTCGACATTCGAGCCGAAGCGCCCGTCGACGACGCCGGGCGAAGCGCCGGCGCGGTCGAGCAGCACTTGCAGCGCCGCGACCTCCTGGCGTGCACCGAGTGAAAGCGACGGGTCGACGACAATCTTACCGTCGATCTTTGGCGGCAGTGCCGCCTGGTCGCCCGGCGCCATCGGCTCGACCGGTTCGATCGCAGCCTCGTTGAGCGGCTGGCGCTTGACCGTGGGCGGCTTTACCGGCTGCGGCGCTTCCGGATAATTGTTGCCATAGTTGCCGCCATCCAGCGGTGCTTCGGGAAAAGCGTCCACCGGATCGCCGTAGGCATCATATTCGTCGACCGGCGGTACGACGATCAGGCCCTCCTCTTCCAATTGCCTGCGGCGCAAGCGCGCCTGGTCCTCCGGATCGTCGAGATAATAGCGGTCGTCCTCGACCGGTCCGAGATTGCGCAAGCCCTCGCGGCGGAGTGCGCGGCGATCGAACCTGGTCTGCGGCGGCTGGATGGCGAGCACCTTGCCGGTTTCCGTATCGACGATGACGCGGTTTCCTCTGGCGTCGTAGTAGACGTCGAAATCGCCGTTCTGGGCGACCAGCACAGCATGGCTATCCGAGGCTCGGGCATCCGCGGCGCGGGCAGATCGCGGCGCGATGTCCTGCGTCGGCGCGGCCATTACACTCGAAGAAAGCAGCCCGGCGGCGAACGCCGAAAGGGTGAAGATCGTGCGGAACATGCTGGCCAAATTCTCCGGTCCGTAATTGCCGCCGCCCGGCGTTGTCTCTTTAGAGCGCCGCGCGTCCCTTCGGACGCGCAGGGACGCTCTAACACGTAAAAAACTCCGCATCATGCTTTCCGAAAATCCAATTCGATTTTCGGGCCTTTGCGGCAGGCGAACCCTTCGCCAGCAAATCAGTTGCCAACCATAAGGTTCCAACATGAACCGGGCATGAAGATGGCGGATTTCTGGCGGGCTGGAGCAAGAACACTAGCTGGCGGCGAATCCCAATTCCTTGCGCGCCTGCTTCGTCAGCTTGAGCACGACAAGGCGGTGGCTTTCGCGCAGATAGTCCTTTAGCGCGTCATCGTCCATGCTTTGGCTTGTCTGGCGCTGGATCCATTTCATGCCGCGTGAGGCAAGATAGGGCGCGGGCCGAAGGCCCGGCTGTTCCTTCAAGATGTCATAAGCGATGTCGGAGCATTTGAAGGTGACGAACGGCTCCTTGCCATCGCTCCAACCGCCGATCGCAAAGACCTTGGCTCCGACTTTCCAGACATGAGCACCGCCCCACTGGACGACATGGGTCGCCGACGGCAGCGAGGCGCAGAAGCTGTTGTAGTCGTCCAACGTCATCTGCGCCCCGTTTAATTTTTTGATTATGCGGCGGCCTCGAAAATCAGGCCGCCGCCTCGGTCGCTACGATCGTCGGCTTCGACCGGAAGTTCAACCGGTCGGAACCAGCGGTGACCTTGACGGTCGAACTGTCGAGGATGTCGCCGAGCAGGATCTTCTCCGCCAGCGGATCCTGAAGGTCCTTCTGCATCACCCGCTTCAACGGCCGCGCACCATAGGCCGGATCGTAGCCCTTGGCGGCCAGCCAGTCGATCGCCTCCTGATCCAGCGAAAGCGTGATCTTGCGATCTGCGAGCAGGCTTTCCAGCCGCTTGAGCTGGATTTCGACGATGCGGCCCATATCCTGCCGGCGCAGCCTGTGGAACAGGATCACCTCGTCGACGCGGTTGAGGAATTCCGGCCGGAACGACGCCCTGACGACTCCCATCACCTCGTCGCGCACGACATCGACGTCCTGGTTCTCGCCGAGGTTGACCAGATATTCGGCGCCGAGGTTCGACGTCATGATGATCAGCGTGTTGCGGAAATCGACCGTGCGGCCCTGCCCGTCGGTCAGGCGGCCATCATCGAGCACCTGCAGCAGCACGTTGAACACGTCCGGATGCGCTTTCTCGATCTCGTCGAACAGCACGACCTGATAGGGCCGGCGTCGCACCGCTTCAGTCAGCGCGCCGCCCTCCTCATAACCGACATAGCCGGGAGGCGCGCCGATCAGCCGGGCGACCGAGTGCTTCTCCATGAATTCCGACATGTCGATGCGCACCATGGCGCTCTCGTCGTCGAACAGGAAGCTGGCAAGCGCCTTGGTCAGTTCGGTCTTGCCGACGCCCGTCGGTCCGAGGAACATGAACGAACCGATCGGCCGGTTCGGATCCTGCAGGCCGGCGCGTGCGCGGCGCACCGCTTTCGACACGGCCTGCACCGCCTCGCCCTGGCCGACGACACGCTTGCCGATTTCGTCTTCCATGCGCAGCAGCTTGTCACGCTCGCCTTGCAGCATCTTGTCGACCGGAATGCCGGTCCAGCGCGACACGATGTGGGCGACGTGATCGGGGGTGACCACCTCCTCGACCATGCCGACCTTGCCGTCCTGGGCTTCGGCTGCCTTCAACTTCTTTTCCAGTTCCGGAATCTTGCCATAGGCAAGCTCGCCGGCGCGCTGGAATTCACCTTTGCGCTGGGCGATGGCGAGCTCGTTGCGCGCTTCGTCGAGCTGTTTCTTCAGGTCGGCGGCGAGCCCGAGCTTCTGCTTCTCGGCCTGCCACTTCGAGGTCAGTTCGGTCGATTCCTCTTCCAGGGCGGAAAGATCCTTTTCGAGCCGGGCGAGCCGGTCCTTCGACGCGTCGTCCTTCTCGACCTTCAGCGCCTCACGCTCGATCTTGAGCTGCATGACGCGGCGGTCGATCTCGTCCAGCGCTTCGGGCTTCGAATCGACCTGCATCCGCAGCCGCGACGCGGCCTCGTCGACAAGGTCAATCGCCTTGTCCGGCAGGAAGCGGTCGGCGATGTAGCGGTTGGACAGCGACGCTGCCGCGACCAGCGCCGAATCCGAAATGCGCACCTTGTGGTGCTGCTCGTATTTCTCCTTCAGGCCGCGCAGGATGGAGACGGTGTCTTCCACCGTCGGCTCATTGACGAAGACCGGCTGGAAGCGGCGGGCAAGGGCCGCATCCTTCTCGACATGCTTGCGGTATTCGTCGAGCGTCGTCGCGCCGACGCAGTGGAGTTCGCCGCGTGCCAACGCCGGTTTCAACAGGTTCGACGCATCCATGGCGCCATCCGCCTTGCCGGCGCCGACCAGCGTGTGCATCTCATCGATGAACAGGATGATGCCGCCGACCGCAGCGGTGACTTCCGAAAGAACCGCCTTCAGCCGCTCCTCGAATTCGCCGCGATATTTGGCGCCGGCGATCAGCGATCCCATATCGAGCGCCATCAACTGCTTGTCCTTGAGCGATTCCGGCACGTCGCCATTGACGATCCGCAACGCCAGCCCTTCGGCGATCGCCGTCTTGCCGACGCCGGGTTCACCGATCAGCACCGGATTGTTCTTGGTGCGGCGCGACAGCACCTGGATGGTGCGGCGGATTTCGTCGTCGCGGCCGATGACCGGGTCGAGCTTGCCGGCGCGACCGTCGGCGGTGAGATCGCGCGCGTACTTCTTAAGCGCATCATAGCCCTGCTCGGCGCTCGCCGAATCGGCGGTGCGACCCTTGCGGACGTCGTTGATCACCTGGTTCAGCGCCTGTGGCGTCACGCCGGCCTTGGTCAGGATGTCGGCGGTCTTGGCGGATTTCTCGACCGCCAGCGCCGTCAGCAGCCGCTCGACCGTAACGAAGCTGTCGCCGGCCTTCTTTGCCAGTTCCTCGGCGGTCGAGAACACTTTGGCCAGCGGTTGCGCCAGATAGAGCTGGCCGTTGCCGCCCTCCACCTTGGGCATTGCCTCAAGTGCCGTCTCGACGCCCAACTTGACGTCGCGGACGCTGCCGCCGGCGCGCTCGATCAACGACGCTGCCAGGCCCTCGTCGTCGTCGACGAGCACTTTCAATATATGTTCGGGGGTGAATTGCTGGTGGTTGCGCGAGAGCGCCAAGGTCTGCGCCGACTGGATGAAGCCGCGCACGCGCTCGGAATATTTTTCAAGGTTCATATCTGTCTCCTTCCGTCACCGGCCCGCTTTGCGGCACCGGATCAGATTGCGGTGACGGACCCGCCCGTTCGAGCCGGGTCCTGTTCACGCGAGATATGGGGCGCAATCCACGGACCCTCAAGACGTCCCGATAACGGCGGACTTAATATCCCCCGGGGGGCGCACATACAAAAACGGCGGAGATTTCTCTCCGCCGTCCAGGAATGTCTGGGCCTTGCTCGATCAGTTGTTGACGTCGACGACGGTGGGCTCGCCACCGGCGTCTTCCGCCGGAGCAGCATTCACGTTATCGCCGCCAGCATTGTCGTTACCGCCATCCACCTGATCAGCATTGACGCGCGGACGGCGCGGACGCCTGGGGCGGCGGGCAGCGCCGCTTTCGGCGGCGGCTTCGTTCATCTCGGCCTGGGCAGCCAGAGCCGCTGGCGAAAAGCTTTCGAATTGCGGCGCGGGTTCGGCCACAGAAACAGGCTCGTTCGGAGACACAGCTTCCGCCTGCGCGGGGGTTTCGTTCTGAACCGGTCTCTCGTTGCGCCGGTTCTGATCGCCTCGCTGTCCGCCCTGCTCGCCGCGCGCACCAAATTCGCCGCGCTGGCCGTTCTGGCCGTAGCCGCCATTGGGGCGACGGTCGCGATGGCGGTTGTCTCGCCCGCCGGCATCGCGCCCACTGGCATCACGCCCACTGGCATCACGATTGTCGCGGCCGTTTTCCTGGTTGAACGTCAATTCGGCCGGCGTGCCGTCGATGACCGGCTGCGGGCCTGCACCGTGGTTAACCACCGGAGCTGCAGTCTCGCCGACATTACTGTTGCCGGCATTGTCGAACTCGTCGCGATCTTCGTCGCCGTCATCGTCGAAATCGTCGCGGTTCTGCTGAGCGCTCTGGATCGGCAGCTGCGCCTGCGCGGCAGCGATGATGCGATTGTAGTGCTCGGCGTGCTGGAGATAGTTTTCCGCCATCACACGGTCGCCGGAGCTCTGCGCGTCACGGGCAAGGGTTGCGTATTTTTCGGCGATCTGCTGAGCCGATCCGCGGATCTTCACGTCCGGACCGTTGCTCTCGTAATTGCGCGTCAGGGGATTTGGACCCTTGCGGTTGTTGTTATTGTTGTTGCCGCCGCCATTGTTGTTGCGACCGCGCATGCGCCTGTTCTGCTGTTGTGGCCTCATTCGACTCTCTTCATTTTGAAATTTTTCGAAACTTTTCACGAACGGAGGCGCTCATGCAGCCAGCCGTTTCGTCTCTTCACCGGCGTTCGCCCGCATCGATTGCGTTGGCGCCACGTGTCATCCTGTTCCGGTTACATCACTTGCCGGACGATCCCCGCACGAAGCTTGGGCGTCGTTTGCACAAGAAGGCAGCTATTTCCAAGGAAACCGAATCGCTAAGAGCACTGCCTGCTTCGTCTCATCCGGTTAAGGCGACCCTAGCCGCATTCCCCGGCATTGCCAAGCGCTTTTTTTGCACTGCATCACGGCCTTGTCAGTTCAAAGATCAGAACCCTCTCGTTTCCGCCAAAGTCGCGGAATACCCCCGCCGGCATATAGCCGGCTGCGGAGAAAATACCCGTGACCTCTTTGCGCTGGGTGTGGCCGATCTCGACCGCAATCCTGCCCTCGGCTTCCAAAAAACCTGCCGCCTCAGCGGCGATGATCCTGTAGGGACTCAGACCGTCCACGCCGCCATCGAGGGCTTGGCGTGGATCGAAATCGCGGACTTCGCCCTGCAGATTTTCGATGTCTATGGACGCTATATAGGGCGGGTTGGCGGCAATTACATGGTATCGGCCAAAAACTTTTTCGAACCAGTCGGATTCGAGCACCTGGAACCGATCGGCCAACCCCAATTCCCCGGCATTGCGCATGGCGGTCACCAGCGCGCCTGACGAAATATCGACACCGGTGGCGACCGCCGCCGGAACGGCGCTGAGCAGCGCCAGCGCGATGGCGCCGGTGCCGGTGCCGAGATCGAGGATGCGGCACTCGCCTTGCCGTTCCGCTGTCGCCTTCACGAAGGGCAGCACCGCTTCGACCAGCGTTTCGGTGTCCGGTCGCGGCTCCAGCGTTTCCGGTGACAACGACAGGCGCAAGCCATAGAACTCACGATGGCCGAGGATGCGATGCACCGGCTCACCGGCGACCCGCCGCCTCAAGGCTGCATCGATCGCGGCAATCGCGCCGGCATCGACACCGCATTCGGGATCGGCGATGGCTTGTGTGCGGGTCGTACCGGAAAAATGTTCGACGATCAGCCTCGCATCCAGCGCCGGATCGGCGACTGCGGCCGCAGCAAGGCGTGCCCGCGCCGCTTTCAGCAGCAGCCCTAGTGTGGTGGATTTGAGGTTCCTGCTATTTGTTGGCATCAGCGTCCAGGGACCTCAAATCCACCACCTAGATACCAGCAACCTGCCGGTGTGATTTTGAATCCGAAATTCGTCATTGCGCTGCCCCATCGTGATACGAATTTCGAATTCAAAGCCACACCGGCCTACTGGGCAGACTGTCAGCCATCGAGGCCGATATCGGCGAGCAGCTTCGACTGGTGATCGGCGATCAGCGCGTCGATGATCTCGTCGAGTTCGCCCATCATCACCCGGTCGAGCTTATAGAGCGTCAGATTGATGCGATGGTCGGTGACGCGGCCCTGCGGGAAATTATAGGTGCGGATGCGCTCCGAGCGATCGCCCGAACCGACCTGAGATTTGCGCGATTCGGAGCGTTCCTCGTCAGCCTTGCTGCGCTCGAGGTCGTAAAGCCTGGCGCGCAGGATCTGCATGGCTTTGGCCCGGTTCTGGTGCTGCGACTTCTCCGCCTGCACGACCATGATGCCGGTCGGCAGATGGGTGATGCGCACTGCCGAATCGGTGGTATTGACGTGCTGGCCGCCCGAACCCGAGGCGCGCATCGTGTCGATGCGGATGTCTTCGGCCCTGACGTCGATATCGACCTCTTCCGCTTCGGGCAGCACGGCAACCGTCGCCGCCGAGGTGTGGATGCGCCCGCCGGCCTCGGTCGCCGGCACGCGCTGCACACGATGCACGCCGGACTCGAATTTCAGATGGGCAAAGACCCCCTTGCCCGAAATCGTGGCGATGATTTCCTTGTAGCCGCCGACCTCGCCCTCGCTGGCCGACGCCGTCTCGAAACGCCAGCCGCGTGCCGCGGCATAGCGTTCGTACATGCGAAACAGGTCGCCGGCAAAGAGAGCCGCCTCGTCGCCGCCGGTGCCGGCGCGGATTTCGAGGATGGCATTCTTGTCGTCGGCGGCATCCTTGGGCAGAAGTAGGATCTGGATGTCCTTCTGCAGCGCTTCGATGCGTTCCTTGACCTCCGGCAGATCGGCCTCGGCCAGTGCCCGCATTTCGGCATCGGTGCTTTTGTCGGCGAGCATCGCTTGCAGGTCGGCCTGTTCATGCTCGGCGGTGCGCAGCGCCCTGATCTTAGCCACCATCTCCTGCATGTCGGCATATTCCGACGCCATCTTGACATAGGCGTCCGCCGCCGGCCCGGCCGACATTTGCGCTTCGAGCATGTCGAAACGCTTAACGACTTGATCCATGCGGTCGCGGGGCAGGTTGATCATGGTCCTGGAACTTCGATAAGATTCACGTCAGGGCGAGCCGAAAATGACGAGTTTCGAGAACCGGAGCGGAATGTACAATTAGGTACATGAGCACCGGAAGCGCAGAAAATCGACATTTGCAGGCCGCCCTCACGTGAATTTACAACGGAATGGAGCGGTCGTCGGCAAAGGCCTGCAGCAGCGCCCGCATCGGCAACCCCTGGGCCGGCGCCATGAGATTGTCGTCGAAGAACGCTTCCAGCTCGGCCAGCGGCAGTTCCGTCAGCATCGCCTTGACCGGACCGATCGAAGCCGGTGACATCGAGATCGATCGGTAGCCAAGGCCGATCAGCGCCATCGCCGAGATCGGCTTGCCGGCCAGCTCGCCGCACAAGGTCACCGGGGTTTGATTGCGCACCCCGGCGTCGGCAATCTGCTTCAGCGCGCGCAGGAACGGCGTCGACAGCACATCGAAGCGGTCGGCGAGCTGCGTGTTGCCGCGATCGACCGCCATGACGAACTGGAACAGATCGTTCGAGCCGACCGAGACGAAATCGACGGCCTTCATCAGCTCATCGAGCTGGAACAGCAGCGAAGGCACTTCCAGCATGGCCCCGAGCTTCAGGCTGGTCGGCAGATGATGGGCAAAACGCGACAGATGCCGCACTTCGCGATCGATGATTTCGCGCGCCTGGGCGATCTCGCCGAGCTCCGTCACCATCGGCAGCATCAGCTTCAGTTCACGCCCGCCGCATGCCTTCAAAAGCGCTCGGATCTGGGTACGCAACAGGCCCGGCCGGTCGAGCGTCAGGCGGATGGCGCGCCAGCCGAGCGCCGGGTTCTCTTCCTGGATCGTGTCCTTGAAGTAGGGCAGCACCTTGTCGCCGCCGATATCGATGGTGCGGAATGTCACCGGCTTGCCGCGCGCCGCGTCGAGCACGTCACGGTAGAGCCGTTCCTGGGCTTCCGCCCGCGGAAAGGTCGAGGCGACCATGAACTGCAGCTCGGTGCGGAACAGGCCGATACCGGCGGCGCCGGCCTCGGCAAGCTGCGGCAGATCGACGGCCAGGCCCGCATTCATCAAAAGGTCGACCTGGACGCCGTCCTTGGTCATCGACGGCTTCTTGCGCAGCTCGCGATAGACCTCCTGCCGCCGCGCCCGGAAGCGGACCTTTTCGGCATAGGCGGCTTCGAGGTCCGGCTGGGGGCGCAGGTGGATGGCGCCTTCTTCGCCGTCGACAATGATGGCGTCGCCGTTTTCCGCCATGGAAACGGCGCCCTTCATCTGGCCCGCAACCGGTATGCCCATGGCCCGCGCCACGATAACGACGTGGCTGGTCGCTGCGCCGTCCTCCAGCACCAGCCCGCGCAGCTTGTCTCTGGGATAATCGAGCAGTTCGGCGGCCCCCATCGAGCGGGCGACGATGATGGCGTCCTTCGGCAGCGAGACCGCGACATCGTCCGGCCCGCGCCCCATCAGCTGGCGCAGCAGCCGGTTGGCGAGATCGTCGAAATCGCTCATCCGCTCGCGCAGATAAGGATCGGTCATGTGCAGCATGCGGGCACGCATGTCGCTCTGCACTTTTTCCACCGCCGCTTCCGCCGTCAGGCCGTTGCGTACCGCCTCTTCCAACCGGCGCACCCAGCCGCTGTCGTTGGCGAACATGCGATAGGCTTCGAGCACCTGGCGGTGCTCGCCCTCGAAGGCAACTTCGCGGCGTTCCAGCATGTCGTCGATGGAGAGCCGGAGCGAACCGAGCGAAGCATCGAGCCGCTTGATCTCCTCATCGCTGTCCTCGTTGAACAGATTGGTGACGACGATGCGCGGCTCGTGCAGCACGACATGGCCAAGTCCGACGCCCTCGTTGAACGACAGGCCGGTAAAGCTCACCGGGCGGCGCAGATCGAGTTCGAGGCCGGGCCGGGTCAGCCGGGCGAGGTCGCCGGTGGCGATCATCTCGGCGATCACCATCGCCGTCGTTTCCAGCGCCTCGACTTCGTCGTCGCGATAGTGGCGCATGGTCTTGTTCTGGACGACCAGCACACCGAGCGTGCGCCCCGCCCTGAGCACCGGCACGCCGAGGAAGGAATTGTAGATCTCCTCCCCGGTCTCCGGCAGATAGGCGAAGGCTGGATGTTCCTGCGCGTTGGAGAGGTTGAGCGGCCGTGCCGAGGCCGCGATCGTGCCGACGAGGCCTTCCCCCAGCCTGAGCTGCGCCAAATGGACGGCCTTCGGATTCAGGCCCTCGGTGGCATAGAGTTCGAGCACCGAATCGGCGCGCAGCACGTAGAGCGAGCACACTTCAGCGACCATATTGGCGGCGATGTCGCGCACGATGCGGTCGAGCCGCTCCTGCGGCTCTAGCGGCTCCTGCATGAGCTCGCGGAGCCGTTTCAGCAAAACGCGCGGGCCACTGGCCGTATCACGCATCGCGGCTTGTTCTCCAATGGACATTATGCCCGCCGCAGTTTCTCCCGCGGCCGGCGCTCACGCAACAACTCAAATAGAGCGGCGTCGGTCCAATTGGACCCACAAAGGACGCTCCAAGACTTCGAACTGCTGCATCGTGCTTTCCGAAGATCGACCTCCGATTTCCGGACCGAGCAGTCTGCTACTGCTTATCCAGACCGTAGATGGAATGCAAAGTGCGAACAGCAAGTTCTGTGTAGGGACCGTCGATCAGGATCGAAATCTTGATCTCGGATGTGGTGATCGCACGGATGTTGATCGATTTGTCGGCCAGCGCCTTGAAGGCGGTGGCGGCGACGCCGGCATGGCTCCTCATGCCGATGCCGATGACCGAGACTTTCGACATGCCGGCTTCCGACTGCACGACGTCGTAGCCGATCGTGGTCTTCAGCCGCTCGAGCACAGCAAGCGCCTTGTCGACATCGCCGGACGGCACGGTGAAGGTCATGTCGGTGAACTTGCCGTCCTCGGAAATGTTCTGGACGATCATGTCGACATTGATGTTGGCTTCGGCCAGCGGCCCGAAAATGCCGGCGGCGACGCCGGGCCGGTCACCGACACGGCGCAACGAAATCTGCGCTTCGTCCTTGGCGTAGGCAATTCCGGTGACGACCTGCTGTTCCACGATCTCTTCCTCGTCGCAAATAAGCGTTCCGGGCGGATTGAGCAAATCCCCCATTCCGGGCGCGTCGGGATCGTCGAAGGACGACCGCACGAAAGTACGCACCCTGTGCACCATGGCAAGCTCGACCGAGCGTACCTGCAGGACCTTGGCGCCGAGCGAGGCCATTTCAAGCATTTCCTCGAAGGAAATCTTGGCCAGCCGCCGCGCCTTCGGCTCGATGCGCGGGTCGGTGGTGTAGACCCCGTCGACGTCGGTGTAGATGTCGCAGCGGTCTGCCTTGACCGCCGCCGCGATGGCGACAGCACTGGTGTCGGAGCCGCCGCGGCCGAGCGTCGCGATGCGGTTGTCCGGCCCGATGCCCTGGAAACCGGCGACCACCGCCACCTGGCCCTCGCCGAAGCGCTTGATCAGGAACGCGCCGTCGATGTCGAGAATGCGCGCCGCGCCATGCGCATTGTCGGTCTTGATCGGGATCTGCCAGCCTTGCCAGGAACGGGCATGGACGCCCATGTTCTGCAACGCGATCGCCAGCAGGCCGGCAGTCACCTGCTCGCCGGAGGCAACGACGGCGTCATATTCGCGGGCATCGTGCATCGGCGAGGCTTCGCGCGTCCACTGCACGAGCTCGTTGGTCTTGCCGGCCATCGCCGAGACGACCACCGCGACCTCATGGCCGGCATCGACCTCGCGTTTGACATGGCGCGCCACATTGCGGATGCGGACGATGTCGGCGACGGAGGTCCCGCCGAATTTCATCACGATGCGCGCCATGGAAGCGAAATGCCTTTGACTGGGTGCCGAAACGGCGGCCGAAAAATGGAAACGGAGCGTCGGGCTGGGCCAGCCGCTGAATTCGCGGCCTCCTTAGCCAAATGCTTTGGGTTTCGCAAGGCGTGCCACCGCTTGCCCCCCTGCTTGCCCCCTTAGGCGACGAAGGCGACATACGAACGCAACGCGCCTACCCGAACGCCTGTCGCAGAGGCGCAGCCGGCAACAGCCGAAATTTGCTGCCTTGACATTCGCCGGCTCTCGACCGACTTCCTAGCGCACCAGAGCGCGATCAGCAAAAGTGGTATCCGGTTTTGCGCCCGATCGCGCTCTGAATTTTTGAGTCTGCGGGAGACCACACGATGCCAGAACCCCGACGATCGACGATCGATGCCGGAGAAGTGGAGCGTTTTTCCGCTCTTGCCGCCGAATGGTGGAATCCGAACGGCAAATTCCGCCCGCTGCACAAGTTCAATCCGATCCGGCTTGCCTATATACGCGACCAGGTGGCGGCGCGCTTCGGCCGCGACCCGCGCGCGGCGCGGCCGTTCGAGGGCCTGCGCATCCTCGACATCGGCTGCGGCGGCGGGCTGTTGTGCGAGCCGATGGCGCGGCTTGGCGCCGAAGTGGTCGGCGCCGACGCCTCCGCCACCAACATCGAAGTGGCCAGGCTGCATGCAGCGGAGGTCGGCGTGACGGTGGATTACCGTGCCACGACAGCAGAGGACCTGGCTGACGCCGGTGAGAAATTCGACGTCATCCTCAACATGGAAGTGGTCGAGCATGTTGCCGACATCGACCTGTTCGTGGCCAAATGCGGCGAGATGCTCAAGCCCGGCGGCATCATGGTCGTCGCCACCATCAACCGCACGCTGAAGGCGCTCGGTCTGGCCATTATCGGCGCCGAATATGTGCTGCGCTGGTTGCCGCGCGGCACCCACCAGTTCGGCAAGCTGGTGCGGCCAGACGAGTTGGAAAAGGCGCTTGCCGGCGCTGGCCTGACCATCATCGACCGCACCGGCGTCACCTACAATCCGCTCGCCGACCGCTGGCAGCGTTCGAAGGACATGGACGTCAACTACATGGTTCTGGCAGAGAAGGCACCCGCCTGAACTTTCTCACGACGCCTTCTCACGCCGCCACCTTCTCACCCGTCTGACTTTGCGTCTTCGGGGCGGTCTGGCTTTGCGCCTTGGTGGTGATGAACACGCCGGCGACAATGATGGCAGCGCCGGCCCAGGTCAGCAATTGATAGTGCTCGCCGAGAAACATCGTCCCGGCAAACAATCCGACCGCCGCCGCGACATAGCCGATCTGGCTGAGATAGACCGGGCCGCCGACCGCCTGCAGCCGGAAGAAGAAAGCGAACATCGCCGCGGCTGATGCGACCTGCCCGACGACGACCAGCGGCACGCCGGCGAGCAGGGCGAGCGAACCGCCGCCCTGCAGCGTGAAGATGCCGCAAACAAGCAGCGCGGCCGATGCCAGATGGCTGCCGACGGCAAGCTCGATCGGTCCGGTCCCTAACGGCCAGTCGACCGTGCGGTAGATATTGCCGGCGGCAAGGCTGACCGGAATGAGCAGCCCCGCCGCCACCCAGAAAAATTCGGCCGGCTGGCCAGCCTCGCCGCGCGTCACCGCCACCATGACAGCACCAACGAAGCCGACGGCAATGCCGACGATACCAAGCAGATTGGGACGCCGGACGCCGAGCAGGATCGAAAACACCAGTGTAACTACCGGCGACAGCGTGAACATGATACCGGTATAGCCGGCACCGAGATGCGGAATGGCCGAGAACATCAACAGATTGGGGAAGGCGTAGGACACCGCCGCGGTGACGAAGAAATACCGCAGCCGGTGCGGGGTTAGCCGGATGCGCTGCCCGCGCAGCAGCAGGACGCACAAAAGCACGCCGCCGGCGCCGAGCGAGATGACGAGTGCCCAGACCATGGCCGAAACGCCGGCTGCCGTGGCGATCTTGCCGAACGGCAGCGTCAGGCCGAGCAGGCCGCCGGTGACGAGCAAAAGACCGAGCGCTGAATCCCAGAGAAATTTCATGACGAACCTTGTTGTCTTTGCCGCTCTTGGCCAGCACTGCGACTCAAGCTAAGATAACACAAAGATACTTAACGTCAAGATATATGATGGTGAGATAGATGGATCGCGCCGAGAAAGCGATCGAGCAGTGGAAACGGGAACGGCCGGACCTGGATGTCTCGCCGATGGCCGTGCTCGGACGGTTGAACGAAGCCTCGTCGCTGATAGCACGAGAACGCCTCGCGCCGCTGTTTGCGCGTTTCGGACTGCAATCCGGGGAATTCGACGTGCTGGCGACGCTGCGCCGTTCCGGATCACCTTACGCGCTGACGCCAACCGCCCTTTATGAGGCGTCGATGGTGACGTCGGGCGCCATGACCAACCGGCTCGACCGGCTTGAGAAATCCGGATTGATCAAGCGTGGGCCGCATCCCAACGACCGGCGTGGGGTTGTCGTGCAACTGACCGATAAAGGGCTGGCACTGGTCGATGAAGCGGTTGCCGCCCATGTCGCCAACGAACACGAGATACTTTCCGGCCTGACGCGCGCCGAACAGGACACACTTGCTCGCCTGCTTGAGAAATTGATCGGCAGCGTAACCTAGTCAGTCAGTTGCGGTCGTCGGGGAAACTTGGGATCGGCATGAATTCGACGCCGTCCTCGGCCAGGCTCTTGGCCTCCTCCAGCGTCGCCTCGCCATAGATGCCGCGCGGATCGCTCTCGCCGAAATGGATCTTGCGCGCCTCCTCGGCAAACTTGTCGCCGACATAGTCGGCGTTCTCGCGCACCTTCTCGGCCATCGCCTTCAATTGCGCCAACGCCTGCTTCTGGGCCTCGCCCATGGCGAGCGCGATCTTTTCTCGGCTGCGCCCGGTGGAGACGGCCGGCGCCATCAACGCCTTCTCGACCTTGTGCGAGCCGCAGGTCGGGCAATCGACGAAGCCACGCTTCTTCTGGGTGTCGAAATCGTCGTTGCTGCGAAACCAGCCTTCGAATTCATGCTCGTGGTCACAGATCAATGAAAAGAGAATCAAGACGCCGCACCCCTGAGACTTTGCGCCTCGACCGGAGTTGCGTTCAAGGCGAAGTCGCGTGAATTTTTCAGATTTGGGATTTTCTTGCGGGCAGCGACCGACTGCGCCGGGTCGATCTCGGCGACGATCACCGCCGGTTCGTCATGTGCCGCCTCGGCGACGATGCGGCCCCACGGATCGACGATCAGCGAATGGCCATAGGTCTCGCGGCCGTCCTCGTGCAGTCCGCCTTGCGCCGCGGCGACGACATAGGCGCCGTTCTCGATGGCGCGCGCCCGCAGCAGCACGTGCCAGTGCGCCTCGCCGGTCTGGCGGGTGAAGGCGGCGGGCACCGAAAGCAGGTCGGCGCCGGCCAGCGCCTCGGCGCGGAACAGCTGCGGAAAGCGCAAATCGTAGCAGACGGCGAAACCCAGCTTCGCCCCATCGATCCCGGCGCCGCTGATCTCGGTGACGACGGCCTCGGTGCCGGGCTCGTAGGCGGCGGATTCGCGCCAGCTCTCGCCATTGTCGAGATCGACGTCGAACATGTGGATCTTGTCGTAGGTGGCAATGGTGGCGCCATCCGGCCCGAACAGAAGCGCGCGGTTGGCGAGCTTGCCGTCGGCGCGCAGGATGGCGGTCGAGCCGATATGCAGAAAGACGCCAAGTTCTTTCGCCAGCTTGCGCGAGGTCGAGACGATGATGTCCTTGTCCTCGGACGTGAACGAGGCGGCCCGCGCCTGGCTGTCGCTGATCAGCGCACCGGTCATTTCCGGTGACTGGATATAGGTCGCACCCTGGCCCGCGGCCTCGCGCACCAGCCGCTCCAGATCGACCGCGTTGCGCTCGGGGCTGGTGCCCGAACGCATCTGGATCGCCGCCGCCTTGAAAGCACCCATCGTCTTGTCCTCAATTCGTCGAGCCATTGGCGAGCAGACGGTCCAGCCGGCCCTCTGCCTCCAGTTCATGGAGATCGTCACAGCCGCCGACATGCGTGTCGCCGATGAATATCTGCGGAAAGGTCGAGCGGCCATTCGCGCGGGAAATCATTTCCCGGCGCAGTTCCGGCGAGAAGGAGGCGTCATGCTCGGTGTAGGCGACACCCTTGCGCTCGAGCAGCCGCTTGGCCGCCACGCAATAGCCGCACATCATCCGTGTATAGATCGTTACGTCGACCATCGGTCAGCAATCCTGCCTTTTCCCAATCTATATAGTCGCGGACTCGTCGGCCCGAAAGTCCCCCGGCAGCACGCGCGCAAAGGTCAGCACGTCGACCGTCCCGGCACCGCCCTTCTTCAGCGCCTTGGCTACCGCGCGGACAGTGGCGCCGGTGGTATAGACATCGTCGATCAGGAGCACCCGGCGGCCGGCGATCTCGATCTCGGCCTCCTCCGGCACTCTGAAGGCGGCACGCACATTCTCCTCGCGTTCCCGCCGCTCCAGCCCGACCTGCTGGCGGGTGAGTTTGACGCGCCTGACCGCGGAGGGCGCAAAAGGCAGCCCGCCAAGCTGCGATACCGCCCTTGCCAGTTCCGCCGACTGGTTGAACTGACGCCTGAAAAAGCGCCGCCAGTGCAGCGGCACCGGCACGACCACATCGGCTTCCGCGATCAGTTCGGCACCGGCGCGCAGCATCCAGCGCGCCATCCATGGCGCCAGATCAGTGCGGTCCTGGTATTTCAACCCTTGCACCATCTGGCGGGCGACACCGGAGTAAGCGACCGCGGCCCGTGCCCGCTCGAAGGGCGGCGGGTCGGCGATCGCCTCGGCCGACAGGAACCCCTCGCCCATGTGATGGGTGAACGGCGTGCCCATCACCGGGCACCATGGCCGCTCCAGAAGCCTGAGTTTCGGCCAGCAGGCGCCGCACAGCACGCCGGGCTGCGAGACATGCCGTCGGCAGCCCGCGCAAACCGGCGGAAACAGGATGCGCGCCGGCCAGTCCAACGCCTTTCGAGCGATACTCTTGATATCCGGCATTGGATCGGCCACGTGGTTCTTTCTCCGCCACCCTATATCAGAGTGCGGAAACCAGGAACTGTCAGTTGCAACCTATAGTTGATACCTCTCTCTGGCTGGCGCACAAGCGCCGGGCGCTCGCCAACCCGGCTGCCGGCGCGGATTTCCTGATGCGGCGGGCCGCCGAGGAACTCGCCGACCGGCTGGGGGCGGTGGAGCGCCAATTCGATAGGGCGGCCGTCCTGTTTTGCCAGACGCGGGCGGCAGTCGACGTGCTCGCGACAAGCGGCAAGGTGGCGGACATCGTGCGCGTCGAGGCGGATGCGGTTTTCCTGGGCGACGGGGCGGGGGGCGATGCCGCGGGACTGGTGGCGCCGCTGGAAACTGTGCCGTTCGAGCCGGAAAGCCTCGACCTAGCGGTGTCGCTTTTGTCGCTTCAGGCAATGAACGACATTCCCGGCGTGCTGGTGCAGATCCGCCGCGCACTGAAGCCGGACGGTCTTTTCCTAGGCGCTTTTGCCGGCGCCGGCACGCTTTCCGAGCTGCGCGAATGCCTGCTCGCCGCCGAGACCGAGTTTTACGGCGGCGCCAGCCCGCGCGTCATCCCGTTCACCGATGTGCGCGACGCCGGCGCGCTTTTGCAACGCGCCGGTCTGGCCTTGCCCGTCGCCGATGTCGAGACGGTGACGGTGCGCTACGATTCCCTGTTCGGCCTGATGGCGGACCTGCGGGCGATGGGCGAGACCAGCGCGCTCATCGACCGCAGCAGGCGACCGGCCACACGAAAGCTGTTTGCCCGCGCCGCCGAAATCTATGCCGAACGATTTTCGGATGCCGATGGCCGCGTCAGGGCGAGTTTTCCGATCGTCTGGATGTCAGGCTGGGCGCCCGACGCCTCGCAGCAAAAACCGCTGAAACCGGGCTCGGCAAAACTGTCGCTGAAGACAATCCTGGAAAATCCCGGCCGGCGCTGACCGGTTTATTATGGACGCGGCTGGTCGGTTACTGCGCAAAAGCCTTCACAAGCTTGCTGGCATTGTCGCTGAACAGCCACGTGATTGCGTCGGCGACCTTGCCGACGCCGCCTACGATGGTAAGCGACAGCACGGCCACGATCAGCCCATACTCGACAGCCGTCGCGCCGGTCTTGTCTTCCCAAAATCGTTGCAGCAATGTTTTCATGGCCGTCGATCCCGCTTGCCGGAACCCTAGCGCGGACCTGTTAACAAAGGTTAATGACACAGGCTTAACAGGCGCTGAAAGCACCGCTTTGGCCGGTGTCAGCAGTCGCCGCTGCGCTGGCCATTGTCGCGTATCACGCAGATCGAAGTGGGCAGCGGCTGCAGCACGCTCCTGCGCAGCGTGTAGGTATCACGACGGCCGGTCGAGCCCGTGCTTCCAATCGAACCCGTGCTTTCAACCGACCCTGTGCTCATCCTGTCGAGGCCGCCGGCAAAATCGTCGCGGGCTGATCGCGTTCGGTTGTCGAGCAAGGGCGTGGCGATCAGGGCCAGCGCCACCGCGGCCGAGCCGAACAAAAGCGTGATCCGCAATATTCCCATGCCGGCAGCCCTAAAGCTGCGGTCGGGTCGGATCGAATCCCAGTCCCTGTCGAGGCTCATGCAGCCGCCCTCCGGCGAAGGCCTGGACATGACCTTCCTTCGATTTCTGGCGTCATTTTTTCACGGCCAGATAAATCTTCCATTAACGTTGTCTAGGTCTCGGAGGGCAAAATCACAGAAGATCGATGAGGAACTGGATCAGCGGCGCGTCGGCCGGCGGCATCGGAAAATCGCGCATCTGGCGCGGCCGCACCCATTTCAGCGCCTGCCCCTCCTTCGGCTGCGCGATGCCGCGGAAGCGACGGCAGACGAACAGCGGCATCAGCAGGTGAAAATCATCGTAGGAATGGCTGGCGAAGGTGAACGGCGCCAGGCAGGGAATATCGGTTTCGATGCCGATCTCCTCGTACAATTCGCGGATGAGGCATTCTTCCGGCGTCTCGCCGGGCTCGACCTTGCCGCCCGGAAACTCCCACAGGCCGGCCAGCTGCTTGCCTTCGGGGCGCTGCGCCAGAAGCACGCGGCCGTCGGTATCGACCAGCGCGCAGGCTGCGACCAGGAGCAGGCGCTTGCCGACAGGGTGCGGGCCGGTCATGCGCCGGGCGGCCGGCGATAATGGTAGCGATAGACTTCGTCGAACCCGAGCGAACGATAGAGCGCCAGCGCCGGCGCGTTGTCGGCCTCGACCTGCAGCCAGGCTTCCCGGGCGCCGCGCAGCCGTGCCCATTTCAGCGCCGACAGGATGAGGTGGCGGCCATGGCCCTGGTTGCGAACCGATCTGTCGGTGGCGATCTCGAACAGCCCGGCAAGATCGCCGTCATGGACGCAGATCAGCGTCGCCAGCGGTTCGGTGCCGTCTTCGAGCGCGAACAGCCCGGCTTCCGGCTGGATGGCGCCGATGATCTCCGACAGGCCCGGCCGCAGCGACACATCCGAGCCGCTTACTTTTAGCGCCGCGCCGATGAAGCGGCTGATGTCCTTCAGCGGGATCTGGTCCATGGCGGCATCGAGCTGGGCGTCCGCCAGCGGCAGCCGCATCACCAGCGATTCGTCGAATGTGCTCCAGCCCTCGCTGTCGAGATGTTTGGCAAGGATCGGCCCCGACAGCGGCGATATGCGGAAGGTCAGCGGCCGGCCATAGGCGTCGAAACGGCGGCTGGCGCGGCCGATGCGATCGGCAATGTGCTGGATGTCGCCCGGATCGAGCGGGTTGACCGAATTCAGCCGCTTGGCCGGATGGCCCGCCGTCAGCCGCACCACCCAGGTGCCGTCATAATGCACGGCCGCCGCCGGCCAGGCGCGAAAGCCGGCCGCCTCGTAGCGGCGCACGATGGCAAGCACGCTTGCCGGATGTCTGGAAACCAATGCCATCAACTCCGATAATCGCCGTTGATGGCGACATACTCCTTGGTGAGGTCGCAAGTCCACACCGTCGCCTTGCCGCGGCCGATGCCGATATCGGCACGGATGCGGATCTCGTCGCGCTTCATGTAGGCCGATGTCGCCTCCTCGGAGTAGGCGGCGTCGCGCTCGCCCTGATGCGCCAGTCTGGTGTCGCCGAACCAGATCGACAGGAGGTCGCGGTCGGCCGGTTCGCCGGCCTTGCCGACGGCCATGACGACGCGGCCCCAATTGGCGTCTTCGCCGGCGACCGCCGTCTTGACCAGCGGCGAATTGGCGATCGACAGCGCGATGCGCTTGGCCGAGCGGGCCGATTTCGCGCCGGTCACGGTGACCTCGACCTGTTTTCGCGCGCCCTCGCCGTCGCGCACCACTTGCAGTGCCAGCGCTTTCAGCACCTTGCCGAGCGCGCGGCGGAAGGCGCCGAGGCGCGCATCGCCGGAATTCGTGATATCAGGCGCGCCGCGCCGGGCGGCCGTGCCGGTGGCGAATATCAGCAGCGTGTCGCTGGTCGAGGTGTCGCTGTCGACGGTGACCGCATTGAACGTCTTGGCGGTGCCGCGCGACAAAAGATCCTGCAGCACGGGGGCTGTGATCGGCGCGTCGGTGGCGATGAAGGAGAGCATCGTTGCCATGTCGGGCGCGATCATGCCGGCGCCCTTGGCAATGCCGTTGATGGTGACGTCGGCGTCGCCGAGTTTTACGGTCGCGGTCGCCAGTTTCGGGTAGGTGTCGGTGGTCATGATCGCCTTGGCGGCTTCGGTCCACAGGTCCGGCCTGCCGTCCCTGACCAGTCCGGCGAGCAAATGGCCGAACTTGCCGGCATCCAGCGGCTCGCCGATGACGCCGGTCGAGGCCAGAAACACCTCGTCCGGCGTGCAACCCGCAGCCTTGGCGGCAGCCTCGCCGGTCATTGCCGTGGAGGCTCGGCCCTTGTTGCCGGTGAAGGCATTGGCGTTGCCGGAATTGACGACCAGAACGCGCGCCTTGCCATGCCCGAGATTCTGCCGGCAGAAATCGACCGGCGCCGACGGACATTTCGACTTGGTGAACACGCCGGCGACCGTGGTGCCGGCATCGAAGACCATGGTCAGCAGGTCGGTGCGGTTCTTGTACTTTATCCCGGCCTCGGCTGTGGCGATGCGGACGCCCTCGATGTCAGGCATGTTGGGATATCTCTTCGGCGCGAGCGGCGAAATCGTGGCTGACATGAAGACCTCGGGCGGGAAAAACGCAACGGGAACGCCGGTTTGCCCGATAGCGGGCGCCGGCGCAAGGGCGTTTGACGGTTGGGCACATGCCCTTTCTCATCGAAACGAAACGTTCAGTTGTGCGAAACGGACCGTTTCGTTTCGTCGAGAGAGCGTGTACCATCTGCCGACGAAAAGCGTCGAAGGAAAACAGGATGGGGCTGGATCGGGGGCGCAGGTCGATCGGCGCGCGGCGCAACCCCGACAGCGCCGACGCCATTCTCGACGCCGCCGAGGCAGTTCTGGTCGAGGCCGGTTATTCCGGCTTCTCGATCGAAGCGGTGGCGCGGCGGGCGCGTGCGGGGAAGCCGACAATCTATCGCTGGTGGCCGAGCAAGGCCGCCTTGCTGTTCGACGTCTATCAGCGGCTAAAGCGCGTCGATTATCCCGATACCGGTAACCTCGAGGACGATCTCGTCGGCTTCCTCAAAAGCCTGTTCTCCCACTGGCGCGAAACATCGTCAGGCAGCATCTTCAGATCGCTGATCGCCGAGGCGCAGTCGGACGCGACCGTGGCCGCCGTGATTGCCGAATACACCAAAGGACGCCATGCCCATTCCGGCCAGATGATCGAACGCGCCAAGGCAAGAGGCGAAGTCGCGGCCGACGTCGATTCCACGCTCGTCGCCGACCTGGTCGCCTCGTTTGCCTGGACGCATCTTTTGACCAATCGCCTCGACGAAGACGAAACGACGCTGCGCAAGGCGGTTGGCTATCTGTTGAACGGCATAGCTCCACCGGGGAACTCGCCGCCGGCGATCCGGCAGCGTTCAAGGCGTCGACGCATCGTAGGATAGGGCGATCTCGGCGCCGCGCTTCCCTTCTCCCCTTATTGTGGGAGAAGGGAAGAACCGACTGCCCTAGCCTCGCCCTCGCCTACTTGGTGTTTTCCAGCGCGTCGACCGTCTTCTTCAGCTTCTCGTCCGGGATCTCGACCTTGGCCTGGGCGCGCAGCGACTTGACCAGCGCGATGTATTTGTCGCGGATGACTGCCTGGCGGGCCTGATCCTTGACCTGGTCGAAGGCCGGCGGCTGCTTGGCGCGCTTGTCCTCGACCTGGATGACGTGCCAGCCGAACTGCGACTGCACCGGCTGCTCGGTGTACTTGCCGACCGCCAGCGCGAACACCGCCTTGTCGAATTCCGGCACCATCTGGCCGGGTCCGAACCAGCCGAGATCGCCGCCGCTGGTCTTGCCGCTCGGATCGCTGGTGTGCTCGTTGGCGAGTTTCTGGAAATCGGCGCCGCCGTCGAGCTGCTTGATGATCGCATCGGCCTCTTCCTTCGTCTTCACGAGGATGTGACGGGCATGGACCTCGTTGGCCGGCGGCGTGTTGGCGATTTCCTGGTCGTAGCGGGCGCGAACCTCGGCATCGGTGATCTTGCCGACGACATCCTTCTCGACCATTTCGCCATGCAGGGCGCGCTGCTGCAGGAACGCCATGCGGCGCTGAAAGTCGGGATCCTTGTCGAGGCCGGTGGTGACCGCCTGGGCGGCCATGACCTTGATTTCGATCGCTGCCGAAAGGGCTGCGGCGCGGCGCTGTTCGGGCGGCATCTGCGCGAACTGCTGCGACAGCTCGCCTTCGGCAAGCGCAAGGTCGGCCTCGGTCAGCGACTGGCCGTTGATCGTGGCGACCACGGTGTTCGGATCGACCGGCGCGGCCGGCTGGGCGGGTGCGCCCGGTTGGGCGGGGGCTGGTTGGGCGGGCGCGGTGTCCTGCGCCATCGCTGGCGACAGCGACAGCGCCGTCAGCCCGAATGCCAGGCCAAGGCTGGCGAGCGACGCGCGGCGGAACAATAAGGACATACAATTAACTCCAATGGGGGATAGCTAGGGCGGGATGGCTTCCAGACCAGCCGGATTGTGGCGGAATTTGGCACGGTCGTCAGGGCCAGCGCGCCGTTGACATCGATTGAGCCCCCTCTTATCTGTCCAACGACTTTGCGTCCAGAACCGTTTTCCGGGCGCTTTTTGCGTTTGTCCGCGTTTCACGTGGATTTGATGGGGCCGGCCGGCACCCGTCGCAACGACTTGGAATGCTATCGAAAGGACCATTGAATGGTCAGTTTTGGCGGTCTCGCCCGTAAGGTTTTCGGCTCCTCCAACGATCGCCGGGTCAAGTCGACCCGACCGCGCGTCGAAGCGATCAACGCCATGGAAAACGAGATGCGGGCGCTCTCCGACGCCGAACTGACGGCCCGCACGGAAAAATTCCGCCAGGACGTCGCCAACGGCGCCAGTCTCGACGATCTCCTGGTGCCGGCCTTCGCCACCGTGCGCGAGGCGGCGCGTCGCGTGCTCGGCATGCGCCCATTCGACGTGCAGTTGATCGGCGGCATGGTGCTGCATAATGGCGGCATCGCCGAGATGCGCACCGGCGAGGGCAAGACGCTGGTCGCCACGCTGCCCGTCTATCTCAACGCGCTCGCCGGCAAAGGCGTCCATGTCGTCACCGTCAACGACTATCTTGCCACACGCGACTCCGAATGGATGGGCCGCGTCTACAAATTCCTCGGCCTTACGGTCGGCGTCATCGTCCATGGCCTGTCCGACGAGGAACGCCACGCCGCCTATGCCGCCGACGTCACCTACGCCACCAACAACGAGCTCGGCTTCGACTATCTGCGCGACAACATGAAATACGAGCGCGCCCAGATGGTGCAGCGCGGCCACAGCTACGCGATCGTCGACGAGGTCGATTCCATCCTGGTCGACGAGGCCCGCACGCCGCTGATCATTTCCGGTCCGCTCGAGGACCGCTCGGAAATGTACAACACCATCGATGCCTTCATGCTGAAGCTCGAGCCGGCCGACTATGAGATCGACGAGAAGCAGAAGACCTCGATCTTTACCGAGGATGGCACCGAGAAGCTGGAAAACCTTTTGCGCGACGCCGGCCTGCTCAAGGGTGAGTCGCTCTACGACGTCGAGAACGTCGCCATCGTCCACCACGTCAACAATGCGCTCAAGGCGCACCAGCTGTTCCAGAAGGACAAGGACTACATCGTGCGCAACGGCGAGATCGTCATCATCGACGAATTCACCGGCCGCATGATGCCGGGCCGCCGCTATTCGGAAGGCCTGCACCAGGCGCTCGAGGCCAAGGAGCATGTGGCGATCCAGCCGGAGAACCAGACGCTCGCCTCCGTCACCTTCCAGAACTATTTCCGCCTCTACAAGAAGCTCGCCGGCATGACCGGCACGGCGCTGACCGAGGCCGAGGAATTCGCCAACATCTACAATCTCGACGTCACCGAGATCCCGACCAATCTGCCGGTCATCCGTATTGACGAGGACGACGAGGTCTACCGGACCGTCGAGGAGAAGTACAAGGCGATCGTCAGGGAGATCAAGGAAGCCCGCGAAAAAGGCCAGCCTACCTTGGTCGGCACCACCTCGATCGAGAAATCCGAGCTGCTGGCCGCACGCCTGCGTAAGGAAGGTTTTGCCGATTTCGAGGTGCTGAACGCCCGCCACCATGAGCGTGAGGCGGCGATCGTCGCCCAGGCGGGTAAACCCGGCGCCATTACCATTGCCACCAACATGGCCGGCCGCGGCACCGACATCCAGCTCGGCGGCAATGCCGACATGCGCATCGCCGAGGAGCTTGGCGACATGCCGGCCGGCCCCGAGCGCGACGCCAGGGAAAAGGCAATCCGCGACGACGTCGCCCGGCTGAAGGAGAAGGCGCTCGCCGCCGGCGGCCTCTACGTGCTCGCCACCGAACGCCATGAATCGCGCCGCATCGACAACCAGTTGCGCGGCCGCTCAGGCCGCCAGGGCGATCCCGGGCGCTCAAAATTCTTCCTGTCGCTGCAGGACGATCTGATGCGCATCTTCGGCTCCGAGCGCATGGACGGCATGCTGCAGAAGCTCGGCCTCAAGGAAGACGAGGCGATCATCCACCCCTGGATCAACAAGGCGCTGGAAAAGGCGCAGAAGAAGGTCGAGGCGCGCAACTTCGACATCCGCAAGAACCTGCTGAAATATGACGACGTCTCGAACGACCAGCGCAAGGTGGTGTTCGAGCAGCGCCTCGAGCTGATGGACGGTGAAGGCCTGTCCGAGACCATCGCCGAAATGCGCGAGGGCGTCATCGAGGAGGTCGTCGCCAAGGCCATTCCCGAAAACGCCTATGCCGAGCAGTGGAACGTCGCAGGCCTCAAGGCCGAGGTCGCCGAATTCCTCAATCTCGACCTGCCCATCGAGGACTGGGTCAAGGAAGAGGGCATTGCCGAGGACGACATCCGCGAGCGCATCAGCCAGGCCGCCGAGACCGCTGCCAAGGAGCGTGCAGAGCGCTTCGGCCCCGACGTGATGGCCTATGTCGAGCGCTCCGTGGTGCTGCAGACGCTCGACCATCTGTGGCGCGAGCACATCGTCAACCTCGACCACCTGCGCTCGGTCGTCGGCTTCCGCGGCTACGCCCAGCGCGATCCGCTGCAGGAATACAAGGGCGAGGCGTTCGAGCTGTTCCAGGCGATGCTGGGCAATCTGCGCCAGGCCGTCACCGCGCAATTGATGCGCGTCGAGCTGGTCCGCCAGGCCGCCGAAGCGCCGCCGCCCGAGGCGCCCGACATGTTCGGCAGTCATCTCGACGGCACCACCGGCGAGGACGATTTTGATGGCGGCGAGACCGGCCTTCTGGTTCGCCAGGAGACCCACGCCACCGTCGCTCCCGAGAACCGCGACCCGCAAAACCCCGCCACCTGGGGCAAGGTCGGCCGCAACGAGGCCTGCCCGTGCGGGTCAGGGAAAAAGTACAAGCATTGCCACGGGGCGTTCGCGTAAGCACCCACTTCCCTTCTCCCCGTTCACGGGGGTGAGAAGTGGTCCGCGAAGCGGACGGAAAGCCAATTGCTTGGCTTTCCGAACGACGAACGCCCGTAGCGACAGCGAAGGGCCTGGGTGCCCGAAGGGCGGATGAGGGGCGACGCCAACGCCCACGATTAGCCAATCTCCCCACCCGTGGGGGATGGCCGGCTGGCGAGAGGGGGGCGCTGTCCCATCGACACCGGAAATGGGCCTTCAGCTTTTATTTCTTTCCATCAGCTGGCCTGTCGTTTCGTCGCGTTCTGCCGCGAACGGTGACCCACCCAACCGTTTCTTAATGTGTTTTGACTACACCGAGACCCGAAAAGAAGCCGAAAACGGAGTGTGATCAGGGTGCGCTTTTCCGCGGCGACGACAGCCGGGCGGTTCCTGCCGCAGCGCCTTGCGCTGCGCGCAAAGCCGCTGCTTGGCCGCATCGACGCCGTGCTGTTCACCGCCGACGAGCGCGGCGAAGCCAGCCGCATGTCGCTGATCGCCTTTTCCATCCGCATCGTCAGCGCCGTCATCGCCTTCGTCAGCCAGGTGCTGATGGCGCGCTGGATGGGCTCGTTCGAATATGGCATTTTTGTCCTTGTCTGGGTGACGATGGTCATCGTCGGCAATCTCGCCTGCCTCGGCTTCCACACCTCGATCATCCGCTTCATTCCCGAATATCGCGAGCGCAACATGCTGGCCGAACTGCGCGGCATCGTGCTGACCAGCCGCCTGTTCGTGCTGGTCGCCTCGACGGCGATCGCCGGGCTGGGCGCGCTCGGCGTCTTGCTGCTCTCGCCCTTTATCGAGAACTACTATGTCGTGCCGTTCATTCTCGGCCTCATCTGCATGCCGATGATCGCCATGTCCGATCTGCTGCAGGGGCTGGCGCGGGCCAACTCGTGGGCGCTTTTTGCGCTGGCGCCGACTTATCTGGTTCGGCCGGTGCTGATCCTGGCGCTGATGGCGCTGATGCTTCTGGTCGGCTTTGCGCCCGATGCCAGGACGGCGATCTTCGCTTCGATCGCCGCCGCCTATGCCACCACGCTCGGCCAGCTCATCGGCATCACTGCGCGCATCGGCAAAAAAATTCCGGCCGGGCCGAGGAAACTGCATTTCGCGCAATGGTTCCTCGTGTCGCTGCCGATCTTCCTGGTCGAAGGCTTCTTCTTCCTGCTCACCAATGCCGACGTGCTGATGGTCGGCGCCTATATGAGCCCCAACGACGTCGCCGTCTATTTCGCCACGGTCAAGACGCTGGCGCTGGTGCATTTCGTCTATTTCGCGGTCAAGGCGGGCGTTGCCCAGCGCTACGCGCAATTCACCCATGGCGAGCCGGAAAAGCTCGCCGCCTTCGCCCGCGAAACCGTGTCGTGGACGTTCTGGCCATCGCTGTTGATGGCGCTGCTGGTGCTGGTGCTGGGCGAGCCGATGCTGAGCTTGTTCGGGCCTGAATTCGTTGCCGGCTACCCGCTGTTGTTCCTGCTGGTCTTCGGCGTCGTCGCCCGCGCCGCCGTCGGCCCCTGCGAAAGCCTGCTCACCATGAGCGGCAACCAGAATATCTGCGCCGCCGTCTACGCCATGACGCTGGCCTTCAACATCGGCCTCAATCTGGTGCTGATCCCGCTTTTCGGCCTGTGGGGCGCGGCGATGGCCACCGCCTTCGCGATGATCTTCGAAGCCGGCGCGCTGTCCTTCACGGTCTGGCGCAGGCTCGGCATCGTCATGGTCATTTTCGTAGCCGCCAAAGGAGCCGCGTGATGGCTGCCATCCCGTTGCTCGAGGAAACCAGCGGCGGCCCGGCCGGCACCCTGGTGTCGGGCCTCGCAGGGCTCGCCCGCGAAGCCGATCCCGCCCATATCGAATTGTTGGCCAACGGCCGGCCCCAGCGCAAACTGGCAATTTACGCCGCCTCCGCCGGCTTCGACCTGGTCGAGGAACTCGACTATCTCTGCGCCCGCACGATCGAGCCCAACGTGTTCTTCAACCCGCGCTTCCTGGCACCCGCCATGCCGCGACTGGAAGACCGCGAGGTGCGGCTGGCGGTCATCCGCGACGGCGACGAATACCGCAACCGGCTGCGCTTGCTGGTGCCGTTCTCGGTGGAGCGGCCGGCGACGCCGCTCGGCGTGCGGGTGATGCGCACATGGTCGAGCCCGTTCGGGCCGATCGGCACGCCGCTGGTCGACCGCGACGATCCCGTCGGCGTCATCGAGGATTTCTTCGCGATGCTGTCGCGGCCGCATCTCAAACTGCCAAAAGTCTTCGTGCTGCCCGACATCCGGCTCGACGGCCCGGTGGCCAGCCTGCTGGCGACCGTCGCCGAGACGCGTGGCCTGACGCTGGTCACCACCGGCAAGGCCGAACGGCCGATGCTCGAAAGCGAGATCGACGGCGATGAGTATCTGAAGGCCTCGCTGCGCTCGCACCATTATCGCGAGTTCCGCCGCCTAAAACGCCGCCTCGCCGACCTGGGCAGGCTGGAGCATCAGGTGGCGCGCGGACCGGAAAACATCCGCCACGCCATCGAGCGTTTTTTGACGCTCGAGGCCGCCGGCTGGAAAGGCCGCGAGCGCACCGCCATGGCCATCGACCGCTACCGCGCCGCCTTTGCCCGCGAGGCCGTGCACCGGCTGGCCGAACGGGACCTGTGCCGCATCCATTCACTGACGCTCGATGACCGCACCATCGCTTGCCTGGTCGTCTTCGTCGAGGCCGGCGTCGCCTACACCTGGAAGACGGCCTATGACGAGACGCTCGCCGCCTATTCGCCGGGCACGCTGCTGATGATCGAGGTGACCAGGCAGCATCTCGACGATCCCAACATCATGATGACCGATTCCTGCGCCGTGCCCGACCATCCGGTGATGAGCCGGCTATGGACGGAGCGCCGGCCGATCGGCACGCTGGTCCTCGGCCTGACGCCGGACGCCGACCGCCTCGCCCGCCAGGCGGCGTCGCAGATCCACCTCTACCGCGAAACCCGCAACATGGCGCGCCTGCTGCGCAACCGGGTGAAGAGCTTGTTGGGACGGCGGTAGGGCAAAGTGCGGCTCTTCTTTCTTCCCTTTGTGGGAGAAGGTGGCCTCGCGAAGCGAGGTCGGATGAGGCGGTGCTCCAGTGGCACCCAACAGCGCTCCGTCCAGTAACCGTCTTGGCGCTGCGCGCCAATCCACCGCCCGGGGCGAGTCACGGGCCTCGCCCGCCCTTCGGGCCCGACATGGGGAGAAGGCAGAGAGGGGCAGCGACGGCTGGTGTTCGCGGCGCATCATCCAGTACCATCGCCTGGTCTACCGCGCCACCGCGTCGCTTCGCTCCTTGCTCCGGCCTGGGAATGACGAAGGCGCAGGGGCTTACGCTAATCACCAGCGCTGGAAATTGGCAGCTGCAGGCCGGACGGCAGCGACCGTCCACAGTCCCTTTCAGACTCGGTCGAAGAACTGTGTCGAAGGCCTAGGTCATCAGGTTTAATTCTCCCAACCAGCGGAAAGGATTAGCATCGGCGACAATCTCGGCCGCGCAACCAGCATCATTGCCGCCTCGGTCCTGCACGGCCAGAACAAAAATCTGGGAGGAATGCATGACGAAAACAATTCACTTCAGGCGTCGCAGTATTCTCGCTTTGACCGGCCTCATCGGCGCCTGCCTGACTGCGGCCGCGGGTCAGGCCGCCGAGCCCGGCAAGGTCGAGATCGATGCCCTGAAACAATCGCTTTCGAAGTACGAAGACTACAAGGCCGCCATTCGCGACCTCTACCTGTCGACGGTCGGATGCGTTTATTACAGCGGCGAAAAAGTGGCCGGAGCTATGGATTACCCGAAGGGCGCGATGGGCATTCATTTCGTCAACGTCGCGAGCGTCAGCCCGACACCAGATCCGACGCGCCCCAATGTCCTTATCTATGAGCCGGTCGACGGCGGCTTGCGCCTGGTGGCCGTGGAATGGCTTGTTCCGCTGACGCCCGATACCAAGGAGCCGCCGAAACTGTTTGGACAGACGTTCCAGGGGCCGATGGAGGGGCATTATCCGCTTATTCCGGTGGAGTTCTACCATTACGATCTTCACGTCTGGCTGTTCAAAGACAACCCACTTGGAATGTTCAGCCCGACGAACCCCGACGTGAAATGCGACAATTACGCGTTTCCGATGCCGGAGCAGCCGACCAAGATGGTGCCGGGGCCGATGTAATGGCGACGTAGTCTACGCAATGGCCCGGCCTCAATTGGGTTTATCCCAGATGCGCCTGGGATAACCTCCCGCCGAGCTTTCAAGATGTCTCGGGTAGAAAATGGTGCCCCTAGCCGGGATCGAACCAGCACTCCTTGCGGAACTCGATTTTGAGTCGAGCGCGTCTACCAATTCCGCCATAGGGGCTCAGGCCGGGCGGCCTGGATGGGCGCGGACTATACGGTTGGAGGCCTGTTCGTCAACTGGCCAATTCCAGGTGGCCAATTCCGGGCATGTGGCCTTCGCTCGGCCGCGGCCTTTTGATTTCGTGAAGCTCCGGCCATTGTGCGGCGCGAAAAATCTTTCTAGACAGGCAGCGCATTGAAGCGCGTCGCGTCTGGAGAGATTCATCTGGCGCGCTTCTGGTCTTGGTTTTTATGCATTGTTGTCCCAAAGGCGCTGCGCATTTTGGGCGACGTGCATCAGGAGTGCCGATGCTTCGCGGACTTTACGACTGGACCTTGTCGCTGGCGGCGAAGAAATCCGCCGAATGGTGGCTGGCCTTCATCGCTTTCGTCGAAAGCTCGGTGTTTCTGGTGCCGGCCGATGTGCTCTATCTGCCTATGGCGCTGTCGCGGCCGGATCGCGCCTATCGCTACGCGCTGGTCGCCACGCTGGCCTCCGTTCTGGGTGGCATAGCCGGCTGGTACATCGGCCACTACGCCTATGACTCGGTGGCGCGGCCGATCCTTGAATTCTACGGCAAGTATGACGACTTCGAGACACTGCGCGTCTCGGCGGGCACCGGATTCATCGTCCTGATGCTGATCACCTCCGGCCTCGCCCATCTGCCGCCGATCAAGGTGGTGACGATCCTGTCCGGCGTCATCGGCACGCCTTTGCTGCTGTTCATCGTGCTGGCGATCGTGGCGCGCGGCGCCCGCTTCCTGTTCCTCGCCTGGCTGCTGCGCCGCTATGGCGAACCGATCCGCGAGTTCATCGAAAAACGCCTCGGCATGATCGCCGGCGCTGGCGCCGCTGCCCTGATTTCGCTCTATATCGTCGTCAAATACGCGTTTTAGAGCATGATCCCGAACCGAAGGTCAGCGTAGCAAAAAGTGGGCGCCAGCTTTCGGAAAAGATCATGCTCAACAACAAGGCGAACGGCAGATCGATGACAGCGACCGTGAATGCCGACCCTGGACGCCAGCGCATGCGGACGGCGTTGTTCCTCGCCGCCGCCATGGCCGCCACCGTCGGCTCAGCGCTGGCCTTCCAGCATCTCGGCGGCTACATCCCCTGCAAGCTCTGCCTGGAGCAACGCCCACCCTATTACATCGGCGTGCCGCTGATGCTGCTGGCGGCGGCTGCGTCGATATTGCGCGCCCCCGCGTGGCTGACACGCGGCCTGCTGGCCGTCGGCGGCCTGCTGATGGTCTACGGCGTCTATCTCGGAGTCTATCACTCCGGCGTCGAATGGGCGTGGTGGCCGGGGCCGACCGACTGTGCAGCGGCTGCCGGTCCGGTCGATACCGGCGGCAAGGGCGTGCTCGATGCGCTCGACAGATTCGTCCCGCCCTCCTGCGACAAGGCGGCCGTGCGCATCCTTGGCCTGTCGCTGGCCGGCTGGAACGCCATCGCCAGTTTTGTCCTGGCCGTCATCGCCTTCCGCGGCGCCTTTGCCCGCGACTGAGCTGCACAGCGCAGAGTTCGTCCAGAAATTCGTCAGGCCGGAGCGCATGACGTGGGTTTCGAGAACCGAAGCGGAGCGTACTTACAGTATGTGAGCACCGGAAGCGCAGAAAGCTGCGTCAGGCGACCGGCATGGCGGATTTCTGCCGCACTCTATGGCTCCAGTTCGACATCCCAGTAGAGATAATCCATCCAGCTTTCATGCAGATGGTTGGGCGGGAACAGACGGCCATTGTTGTGCAGGTCGTGCACCGTCGGCTGAAAAGGTTTCTGCAGCGGCCACATCTTGGCGTGCGCCGGCATCATGCCGCCCTTCCTCAGATTGCAGGGCGAGCAGGCGGCGACGACATTCTCCCACGTCGTTGCGCCGCCGCGATGGCGGGGAACGACATGGTCGAAGGTCAGATCCTCCGGCGTGCCGCAATACTGGCACTGGAAACGGTCGCGCAGGAAGACGTTGAAGCGGGTGAAGGCCGGATGCCGCGATGGCTTCACATAAGCTTTCAGGCTGACGACGCTCGGCAGCTTCATCGAGAAGGTCGGCGACGACACCGCGTGCTCGTATTCGGCGACGATGTTGACCCGCTCGAGGAACACCGCCTTGATGGCGTCCTGCCACGACCAGAGCGACAGGGGGTAATAGCTGAGCGGACGGTAGTCCGCGTTCAGCACCAGTGCTGGAAGCCCATCCGGAGATACGGCAACCGTCACGTCATTGACCTCCTTGGTTCAGCGCATGACCCCGAAATCGGTTCGATTTTCGGAAGGGATCATGCGCAGCTTCAAAAAGTCCTACAGCGTCCTTTGCGCATCCAACTGGATGCGCGGCGCTGTAGCCTGTCGGCGCGGATACTGTAAGCCCGACATGACAGGGATGTGAAGCGGCTTGTCGATCAATCGCAGCGCTAAAAATGCATGATTTTCATGCTTTTTTGCGGATTCAGCCAGGCGGCGCGGCGTCCCGGCCCCGGGTTTCACGATAATACGCCCAAAAAAGCCGTGATGCGACACCGCGCCACGGGCTCCATGATTCGGCGAGCTTGATCAGCGTTTTCTCGGGCGGGCGCGGGTCGATGCCGAGCGCGTGGCCGACCGCGCTCTGCAGGGCAACGTCGCGTGCCGGGAAGACGTCGGGGTGGCCAGCGGCGAACAGAAGATAGACTTCCGCCGTCCACGGACCGATGCCTGACACCTTGGTCATCGCCGCGATCGCCTCCGCGGCGTCGAGCAAACAGAGATGATCGAGGTCGAGCCCATCGACCACCGCCTGGGCGACGGCGATCAGCCCGCGCTGTTTCGGCCGCGACAGTCCGGCTTCGCGAAAGATGGCTTCGTCAGCGGCAAGGATGGCTTGCGGCGTCAGCGGATCGACGAGTTTTGTCAGCCGCCCGAAGATCGCGTCGGCGCTGGCGCGGGATACCTGCTGCGAGACGATGATCGAGGCAAGGCTTCTGAACCCCGGCTCGGACAGCCGAAGCGGCACCTCGCCGGCCATGCCGCGCACCTTTTCCAGGCGCGGGTCGAGCAGGCAGAGCGCGTCGAGCCCTTGCGAGACGTCGTCGAGCGTAGCGATGCGTTGCATGTCTGCTTGTTCCCGGCGCAAAGTGGCAGATGTAATCAGGCGCAAAGTAGCAACTGGCGAAAGCGCCGCACAACCCGATTGCCGCCGAACGATGACACTCCTGACATTCCGCTTCGCGCCGAGCCCGAATGGCGAACTGCATCTCGGCCATGCCTATTCGGCGCTGCTCAATCAAAAGTTGGCCAGCGCAACCGGCGGGCGGCTGTTGCTGCGCATCGAGGACATCGATACGACGCGCTGCACACCGGAATTCGAGGCCGGCATTTTTCGCGACCTGGAATGGCTCGGGCTTGGCTGGGAACAACCGGTGCGCCGTCAGTCCGAGCATTTTTCGGACTATCAGGCGGTGCTCGATCGGCTGATCAGCGAGGAACTCGTCTACCCGGCCTTCATGAGCCGTGGCGAAATCCGCGCCTTCATTGCCGACCGCGAAAGGCGCGGCCGCGACTGGCCGCGCGACCCGGACGGGGTGCCGCTCTATCCCGCCGTCGACAAGGCGCTGACCATGAAGGAACGCCAGCAGCGGATGGCCGAGAATGTGCCCTTCGCCTGGCGGCTCGACGTCGATGCTGCGGTGGCGCGCGTCGGCACGGGTCTGTCATGGGTGGAATTTTCCGATGAAAGCCTTTCCGCGACACGCACGATAGAAGCCCGGCCGCAGGACTGGGGCGACGTGATCGTGGCGCGCCGTGAAATCCCGACAAGCTATCATCTCGCCGTCGTCGTCGACGACGCGCTGCAGGGCATCAGCCACGTCGTGCGCGGCCAGGACCTCTATTCCGCCACCGGCGTGCAGCGCCTGCTCCAGGAACTCCTCGGCCTGCCGCAATCAGGCTACTTCCACCATCGTCTGGTCCTAGGCCCGGACGGACGAAAGCTGTCGAAGAGTTTTGCCGATACCGGCCTTGCCGCCTTGCGCGAGGCCGGCGCATCACCGGAAGACGTCCGGCGGCTGGTTGGGATTTAAATCAATTCCGTTACCTCAGAACGTCACGACGGTGCAGAACCTTTGATGGCGGAGCGAGGCGCCCCCCTCTGTCGGACATCTCCCCCACAAGGGGGGAGATCGCCGTCACCACCGCCTTCGCGAACCGCCACCGTCGCGGGAGCGAGCGGTACGCCAAAGCTGCCAATCTCCCCCCAAGTGGGGGAGATGTCCGGCAGGACAGAGGGGGGCGCGAAGGATCACGACAGATGAGCATTTATCCGAGTGGAACTGGATCATGTTTTGATCCTTCAATTCGGATGAGCCTATGGATCAACCGTTTGGTTTTGCTAGCAGGGTTGAACCGCATTACAGCGGTCCCGTACAAAACCCCTCACCGAGCACGCGGCAGCCTTTCAAAAATGCACAGCATCAAGCGGTTCATCCCCGCCTCCTTTGTCGTCCTGTGGGCGACCGGCTTCATCGGCGCGCGTTATGCCATGCCGTGGGCCGAGCCTTTCACCTTCCTGGCCGCTCGTTTCGTGCTGGCCGCCGTGCTGTTGGCCGCCTTGATGGCAGCACTCGGCTCCAGGCGAGCGACGCGCAAGGAGGCGTTTCACGCGACCGGCGCCGGCATCCTGATGCATGGCGTCTATCTCGGCGGCGTGTTCTGGGCCATCCACAGGGGCATGCCGGCCGGGTTATCGGCCTTGATCGTCGGGCTGCAGCCGCTGATCACCGCAGTGATGGCCGGCCGGTTTCTCGGCGAGGCGATCCTGCCGCGCCATTGGGTCGGCCTCACTGTCGGACTTGCCGGCGTGGTCATCGTGCTTTGGCCGAAGCTCGGAACGCTCGGCGGCGGCGTGACGGCCGAGACGCTGGCCGCCTCGCTTGTCTCGGTGCTTGGCATGAGCGCCGGCACGATCTGGCAGAAGCGCTTCGCCTCCGGCGGCGATCTCGTGGCGGCCACCACTTGGCAATATGTCGGCGGTGCATCGGTGATGGCTTTGGCCTCGCTCGCTTTCGAGACGCGAACCGTCATCGTCAATGGCGAGTTGATCTTCGCCATGGCATGGCTGGTGCTGGTGCTGTCGATCGGCGCAATCTTCCTGTTGATGGTAATGATCCGCGACGGCGAGATGTCGAAAGTCGCTTCGCTGTTCTATCTGGTCCCGGCCGTCACCGCGGTCATCGCCTGGCTGTTGTTCGGCGAACAGTTGAACCTGGTCCAGATCGTCGGCATGGCGATCGCGACGTTCGGCGTCGGGCTGGCAACCGCTCAGTCGACCAAAGCATGATCCCAAAAAGTGGGAACCGGTTTCGGAAAAGATCATGCTCAAAATAAGAATCAGCCAACGCGCGCGCGTGCCTCCAGATAGCGGCTGATCGCGGCATTGAGTTCACCGCCGAGAATGAAGATCGCCGAGACCATATAGAGGAAGACGACCGCGACCATGATCGAGGCAAGGCCGGCATAGGTCGTCACATAGGACGAGAAACGGTCGAGATAGGCGGCGAAGATGGTCGACCCGATTAGCCAGGCAATCAGCGTGAAGATGATGCCCGGTATGATCGAGACGAAGCGGCGCTTGCCCGCAGGCAGCCAGTAATGCACCGCGAACAGCCCGCCGACGATGACGACCGAGGCGATGATGTAACGCCACAGCGTGATCGTTCCCATATAGGGTTTTACCCATTCGAAATTGGCCTCGGCCAGCCGCGCCAGCAACGGCGCAAACACCAGAAGCACGCTGATCGCCAGAAAACCTGCCGTGGCGATCAGCACGAAGGCGATGCTCTGTACCCGGCGGTAGATGATGCCGCGCGTTTCGGAAACGCGATAGGCGCGGTTGAGCGAGGTGCGCAGCGCCTCGATGCCGTTCGAGGCGAAGAAGGCGGCAAGCAGCACGCCATAGGTCAACAGGTCGGTGCGCTGCACGGTGAGCACGTTGAGCACCTCGCGCGCGATCGGCTCGGCGATCTGCTCGGGCCAGGTGTCGAACACGATATGCACGGCGGTGTCGGCAAAAGCCTGTGCGCCGAGGAAGCTGGCCAGTGTCGTGGCGAAAATCAGAAAAGGGAATAGCGCCATCAGCGCCGTGATCGCCAGATGACTGGCCATTGCCCAGCCATCGTCTGCATCGAAATGGCCGAACGCGTCATAGAGCACGCGCTTGAGGGCTACGATCTTCCGCAACAAGAACCGCGTTCCCTTCGATTGTCTCGACGCCGCGAATATGGGAAGGGATTGCGGCAAATGGCAAGCCTAGGTCAAAGCACGCTTCCTCCTGGAGAAGAGTTGCGCACCATCATCGTCACCGGAGCTTCTTCCGGGATAGGCGCCTATTGCACCCGGGCGCTGAAGGCGGAAGGCTGGCGGGTGTTCGCGACGGCACGCAAGCCGGAGGACATCGCCGCCCTCGAGGCCGACGGCATCGAGGCTTTCTATCTGGATTATCGCGAACCGGGATCCATCGAGACGCTGGTGGCGTCGGTGCTGGAGCGGACCGGCGGCCGGCTCGATGCCCTGTTCAACAACGGCGCCTACGCCCAGCCCGGCGCCGTCGAGGACCTGCCGGTGGCAGCGCTCAGGGAGCAATTCGAGGCGAATATCTTCGGCTGGCATGACCTCACCCGCCGTGTCGTGCCGGTGATGCGTCGCCAGGGCCATGGCCGTCTTGTCCACTGCTCCTCGATCCTCGGCCTGGCGCCGCTGCCCTTTCGCGGCGCCTATTCGGCGTCGAAGCACGCGATCGAAGGGCTGATGCTGTGCATGCATCAGGAACTCCAGGGCAGCGGCATCCATGTCTCGCTGATCGAGCCGGGGCCGGTGACATCGAAGATCGCCAGCAACGGCCTTGTGTGGTTTCTCAGGAATATCGACCGTGAGAATTCCGTGCACCGCCTCGCTTACGAGGCGCAGCTGCAACGGCTGCAGGCCGGCGGCAGCACGTCACGGCTGAAGCCCGGGCCGGAGGTGGTTCATGCGGCCTTGCGCCATGCGCTTCTGTCGCGGCGCCCGCGTCCGCATTATGTGGTAACGGTGCCGGCCAGGATCGGCGTTATCCTCAAACGCATCCTGCCGGCATCAATGCTCTACCGCCTGCTTGCCAAACGCGCCTGAACGCAATCGACTGGAAAACACACTATGGCAACCGTCTTCAACATCCTCGCTGTTCTCGTCATGGTCGCCGTGGTGATCGTGCTGATCCGCGGCCTCATCAATATGATGCGCGGCGGCTCCGGCATGACCTCCAACAAGCTGATGCAGACGCGCGTGCTGCTGCAGTTCGTGGCATTGGTGCTGATCATGCTGGCGGTGTATTTTACCCGCAAGTGACGAGGGTGGCGATTTCGGGAGGCAGAGCGTGGTCAAGCTCAACAAGATCTACACCCGCACCGGCGACGACGGCACCACCGGCCTCGGCACCGGTGAACGGCGGCTGAAATCCGATCTGCGCATCGACGCCTATGGCACGATCGACGAAGCCAATGCCTGCATCGGCATGGCCCGCATCCACACCGCAGCAACATATCCGGCGATCGACGCTATGCTCGGCCGCATCCAGAACGACCTTTTCGACCTCGGCGCCGATCTGGCGGTGCCGGATGACGGCAAGCCGCTCGGCTATGAGCCGCTGCGCGTCACCGCTGTGCAGACCGACCGCGTCGAAAAGGACATCGACCTGCTCAACAAGGATCTGCAACCGCTCAAATCCTTCGTGCTCAACGGCGGCACGCCGGCGGCGGCGGCCCTTCACCTTGCCCGCACGGTGGCGCGGCGGGCCGAGCGCATCATGGTGGCTTTGACGCAAAACCCAGGCGAGCATCTCAACCGCGAGGCGATACGATACATCAACCGCGTATCGGACTTTCTGTTCGTCGCCGCACGCGCGGTCAATGACAATGGAAACGCCGACGTGCTATGGGTTCCCGGCAAGAACCGCTGAATCTGCCGAGGCGGGAGGGGGTCCGATGTTCATCCCGCTTTATGACACCAACCGGCTGCGCCACATCAAGCAGCAATATGTCACGATCGGCCTGATTGCGTTCAACACGCTCATCTACTTCGCCACCGCGCTTGGCGGCGAGCAATTCACCAACGCGGCTGTGCTGGGGCTCGGCTTCATCCCGTCGGTGGTCCATGACAGCGCCGAACTGGCTCCGCAGTTTGCTGTGATCCCGGAGAGCCTGAGCTACGTCACCTATTCCTTCCTGCATGCCGATATTTTCCATCTCGGCGGCAACATGCTGTTCCTGTGGGTGTTCGGCGACAATGTCGAGGACGCGCTCGGTCATATCCGCTTTCTCGCCTTCTATCTGCTCTGCGCCATCGCCGGCGCCTTCTTCCAGGGCCTGTTCGCGTGGGACTCGCAGGTTCCGCTGATCGGCGCCTCAGGCGCCATTGCCGGCGTGGTCGCCGCCTATCTGATCCTCTATCCCAGGGTAAAGGTATGGGTGCTGGCCTTCGCCCGCATTCCGTTGCGCATCCCGGCCTTCATCCCGCTCATCCTGTGGATCCTGTTCCAGATCGTGATGTTCGCCGCCGGTGGCGAGGATCAGATTTCCTGGGCCTGCCATGTGGGCGGCATCATCGCCGGGGCCGTGCTGGTGCTCATCTTGCGCAACCGCGCCGTACCGCTGCTTGCCGGTGCGGATGAAGAGGCCGCGGTGGTCGCCGGCCAAATGCCTGTTGCCGCAGGGCCGGCGCCAGGCGAGCCGCTGCCGGCGCAGCCGGCGCCGCGCTGGGGACGGGCAAGCGCCTCCAGTCCGGACTGACCCGATTTTCCGGACTGAACCGATTTGAGTGCGGCGCGGATGATTTGGGGGCGCCCCGGATATTGACGTACGGGGTCGCCGCAACTACGGAAGCGTTCCCACACCAATGCATGTCGCGCAAACTGTGCAGCGGTTTTGCGATAACGGCATGCATGGAACACACAACCTGAAGCGCGTCGCGTGAGGTCGGCCAAATGCGACGCGCTTTAGACGGTCGGAGACCAGAATTCCGTCCGGAATGTCGGCTTTCGACAACTCTGAAGAGGCGCACACTGCTATAGCGCGCCCAATTATCTCGAAAGAGGTGGCTATCGTGAAAGAGGTGACAGGCAAATGAAGATCCTTGTGCCCGTGAAGCGGGTTGTGGATGCGAATGTCAAGGTTCGTGTGAAGGCTGACGGTTCGGCGGTGGAACTCGCCAACGTCAAGATGGCGATGAACCCGTTCGACGAGATCGCGGTCGAAGAGGCGATCCGGCTGAAGGAGGCCGGCAAGGCGGAGGAGATCATCGTTGTCTCGATCGGGCCGCAGCAGGCGCAGGAGACCTTGCGCACCGCGCTCGCCATGGGCGCCGACCGCGCCATCCTGGTCAAGACCGACGAGCAGACCGAGCCGCTGGGCGTCGCCAAGGTGCTGAAGGGCGTGGTCGAGGCGGAAAAGCCCGGTCTCGTCATTCTCGGCAAGCAGGCGATCGACGACGATTCGAACCAGACCGGCCAGATGCTGGCCGCACTTCTGGGCTGGGCGCAAGGCACTTTTGCCTCCAAGGTCGTTATCGATGGCGACAAGGCCAAGGTGACGCGCGAGGTCGATGGCGGCCTGCAGACGGTGGAGCTGAAGATGCCGGCGATTGTCACCGCGGATCTTCGCCTCAACCAGCCGCGCTATGCCTCGCTGCCCAACATCATGAAGGCCAAGAAGAAGCCGCTCGACGAGAAATCTCCCGCCGATTACGGCGCCGACGTCAAGCCGCGGCTGAAGGTGATCAAGACTGAGGAGCCGGGCGGCCGCAAGGCGGGCGTCAAGGTCAAGAGCGTCGCCGAACTGGTCGACAAGCTCAAGAACGAAGCCGGCGTGCTGTAGGGCTGGGAAGGGACAAAAAGATGACAATTCTTCTGATTGCCGAACACGACAATGCGACGCTTTCCGACCAGACCGCCAAGGCGCTTTCGGCGGCACTGCAGATCGGCTCCGACGTGCATGTGCTGGTCGCCGGCAACGGCGCCAAGCCGGCAGCGGACGCCGCCGCCAAGCTCAAGGGCGTGAGCAAGGTGCTGCTTGCCGAAGCCGACGAGCTCACCGAGCGTCTCGCCGAACCGCTGGCGGCGCTCGTCATCGGCATGGCCGATACCTATGACACGATCGTCGCGCCGGCGACCTCCTCGGGCAAGAATGTCGCGCCGCGCGTGGCAGCCCTGCTCGATGTCGCGCAGATGTCGGAGATCATCGAGATTGTCTCGCCCGACACCTTCAAGCGGCCGATCTATGCCGGCAACGCCATCCAGACGGTGCAGTCGAGCGACGCCAAGAAGGTGATCACCGTGCGCACCGCCTCCTTCCAGGCTGCACCCGAGGGCGGTTCAGCCCCGGTCGAGACGGTTCAGGCAGCAGTCAATCCCGGCCTGTCGAGCTTCGTCGAGAACAGGCTTTCCGAGACCGACCGTCCGGAGCTGACTTCGGCCAGGATCATCATCTCGGGCGGCCGCGCGCTGGGCTCCTCGGAGAAGTTCCAGGAAGTCATCCTGCCGATTGCCGACAAGCTCGGCGCCGCCGTCGGCGCCTCTCGTGCCGCAGTCGATGCCGGCTATGCGCCGAACGACTGGCAGGTCGGCCAGACCGGCAAGGTGGTCGCACCCGATCTCTACATTGCCGTCGGCATCTCCGGCGCCATCCAGCATCTTGCCGGCATGAAGGATTCGAAGGTCATCGTCGCCATCAACAAGGATGAGGAGGCGCCGATCTTTCAGGTCGCCGACTACGGCCTCGTCGGCGACCTTTTCGTCATTCTGCCGGAACTGCAAAAGGCGCTTTGACGCCCTCTGCCAAAGCGTATTAAATTGTGAAGGGCGGGGTAGACGAAGTCGCCCCGCCCTTTTAGTTTGCACCGCACAAAAAGCAGGCCGCAAAGGCCATTTGACGGGATCGGTGTAATGAACAAGATCGAGACGATCGGCATCATCGGGGCGGGCCAGATGGGCGGCGGCATCGCCCATGTGTCCGCGCTGGCGGGCTACAAGGTGCTGGTTTACGACATCTCGCCCGAGCGCATCGAAAAGGGCATCGCCACGATCAGCGGCAACATGGCCCGCCAGGTCGGCTCCGGCAAGCTCGAGGAAAAGCTGCGCAACGAGGCGATGGCGCGCATTTCGTCAGCACCGACCATGGCCGACCTTGCCGGTGCCGACCTGGTGATCGAGGCAGCGACCGAGGACGAGACGGTCAAGCGCAAGATCTACGCCCAGCTCTGCCCGCAGCTCAATCCGGAAGCCATCCTGGCGACGAACACCTCATCGATCTCGATCACGCGTCTGGCCGCGCAGACCGACAGGCCGGAGCGTTTCATCGGCATCCATTTCATGAATCCGGTTCCGGTCATGAAGCTGGTCGAACTGGTGCGCGGCATTGCCACCGAGGACCAGACCTTCGAAGCGGCAAAGGCCTATGTGAACCATCTCGAGAAGACGATCACCGTCTCGGAGGATTTTCCAGCCTTCATCGTCAACCGCATCCTGCTGCCGATGATCAACGAGGCGATCTACACGCTCTATGAAGGGGTCGGCTCGGTCGACGCGATCGACACCGCCATGCGGCTCGGCGCCAACCATCCGATGGGACCGCTGCAGCTTGCCGATTTCATCGGCCTCGACACCTGCCTGTCGATCATGCAGGTGCTGCATGACGGCCTGTCGGATTCGAAATACCGCCCCTGCCCGCTGCTGGTGAAATATGTCGAGGCCGGCTGGCTCGGCCGCAAGACCGGACGCGGCTTCTACGACTATCGCGGCGAGCACCCCGTTCCGACGCGCTGACCGGCGATACGAGCCAACGCGCGCGTCGCGCTGCGTGAAGACCAGACCATGCGGCTGTTCTGTCGACAGCTTCGTGGTCGGGCCGATCTTGCCCGTTTGCTCGCCCACCGCCGAAGCCCGATGGATTTGGCTCAAACCAGCCCGGCAGCGCGTTTCACGTAGACGTTGCCGTTTGAGTCGTATGCCGGAACAGCTTGGTCGCGCCATTTGCGGTCATTTATGCCCGGCAGGATGAAACCCGCGCCACCTACTCGTGCTTATCCGCAGACATCGCCTGCCTGCACTCAAATATGAACCGAGCGGCTGGCTCATCACACGTTGGCGGCGTCAAAATACCGATCTCCCTGAAGGTTTCCGCCTCGCCAAGCTCTATGACGCGCACGCCCCGGAAGTGATCCGCATAAGCTTCCGCCCTCGGCACGATTGCGACGCCCATGCCGTCGGCAACCATGCTCAAAAGCGCAGGAATGTCGTCTATCTCGACCCATTCGTCGACCAGAACGCCTTGTTGTTCGATCAAACGCTCTACCAGCCGCCCGCCGAACGAATGACGGTTGTATCTAAGGAAGGCGTGTCCGTTCATCGCGGCTTTCCAATCCATGTCGTCAGTTCCTGGCGGCGCCACTAAGACGAAACGCTCCTGCACCAACGATTCCCACCGTACGGTCGGCGGCAATCCGAAGCCCGGCCGGATAATGACGGCAACGTCCAATCCGCCTGCGTCCAGGCGATCCAGCAGCTCTAGTGAAGTTCCCGGCACGATCTCGATGTAAAAACCGGGGAAAGCAGGATGGAAAGCCTTCAACGCGCGCCGAAGGATCGTCGGTTGCACGGACGAGATTGCACCGATCCGGAGACGCCCTGTTTGGGTCGACGAATCCAACGGCTCGGTCAGCTTCTCAACACCAGCAAGAACCTCCTGCGCCCGCACCAACACTGTGCGCCCGGTTTGGTTCAGGGTGGCCGAGCGGCCGGTCCGGTCGAAGAGCCGCACCCCGAGCTTGTCTTCAAGACGCCTCATCTGTCCGCTGACCGCGGCCTGCGTCAGACCAATCCGAGCGCCAGCAGCCGCGAAAGTGCCATATCGGGCGACCGCCGACAGCGTTTTCAGTTCAGTGATCATTCCGCATTGATAACTTTTTGTTGAGCTGACCGCAATTATATACAGTTTTTTGTTTTGCTCGGAATCCCCTATCTGACGGTCATCCTCAGAATGGAGTTTCAATGATGACCGACCAGACCATCCGCCCGTTCCATCTCGCCTTTCCGGTCGACGACCTCGAAGCTGCGCGCAGCTTCTACAAAGATCTTCTTGGTTGCGGAGAAGGACGTAGATCATCCGACTGGATCGATTTCGATTTTCACGGCCATCAGATCGTCGCGCACCTGGCGCCCGAAGAAGCCGGCAAAGCCCGGACGAACGCCGTCGATGGCCACGGCGTGCCGGTTAGGCATTTTGGAATCGTTCTCTCGATGGAGGAGTGGCAGAAGACGGCTGAACGTCTGACGGAAGCTGGAATGGAGTTCGTAATCGCTCCCTACATCCGCTTCAAAGGCCAGCCCGGCGAGCAGGCAACGATGTTCTTCAACGATCCGGCGGGAAACGCTATCGAGATGAAGGCTTTCAAGGATATCGGCCAACTATTCGCGAAGTGAAGCCGCGAGACCGCGCCATCCATCTAAGTTCATCAGGTGTGGCACCAGCCTACCAATATCACGTTCAATCAACTGAAAGGACAACACAATGACCAATCCGACATACGTTCAGGAATACGAGGCAATCGTCGAAGTGCTGAACAAGTACAACGAAGGTGGGGCAAAAGCGGACAGCTCGATCATGCGCCCGGCCTTCAGCGAACATGCGACTATTTTCGGCATCGAGAACAGCAAACTGGAAGGGGGGCCGATCGAAGGGCTTTTTAAAACGATCGACACCGCATTCCGGCAATCACCGGAGGCGAAGGCCGCTATCGTGCGCATCGATATCATTGGTACCGTGGCGAACGCCCGCGTCGATACGGACAATATCTCGGGGTTTCGCTTCACGGATTTTTTCAATCTGGTGAAGGTCGACGGTCAGTGGACGGTCGTCAACAAGATCTACCACGCGCACGATAGCAACTGATCGACACCGGCGCATGCAATGAGGGCTTCGGTTCTCATCAGCGCCGGCCCCGCTGTTTCGATCATCGAGACTCCCGCGTACGGAAGGAACATGACGATGTCCAAGATCTTCATCGTCGGCGGCGCCGGAAAAGTGGGCCGTCGTCTTGCTCAGCAACTTTCTGAGCGTGGTCACGAGCCGCTCTCCCTTTACCGCAAAGCTGAACAGCGTGACGAACTGACCGCGCTCGGAGCCACGCCGATTGAAGGCGATCTCACCAGTCTGTCCGTCGAGGATTTGGCGGAGATGATGAAGGGCTGCGACACTGCCGTGTTCAGCGCCGGAGCCGGCCGCGCTGGGATGGAAGTCACCAACGCCATCGATGGGGCCGGGCTCGAAAAGTCGGTCGAAGCCGCGAAGGTCGCGGGAGTTCAGCGGTTCCTGCTGGTCTCGGTTTTCCCCGACGCGCTGCGCAATCAAGAGCGCAAAGAGGGGTTCGAGAACTATATCAGGGTCAAGAAGTTGGCCGACGCTTATCTTGTCGCCAGCGGCCTCGATTACGTCATAGTGCGGCCCGGCACACTGACTGAAGAGACAGGCCGCGGACGCGTGCGCGCCGACCTCGCCATTCCCTACGGCGAAGTGCCGCGGGACGACGTTGCCGCCGTTCTGGCCGAGCTCGTAGACCGGCCGGACGTTACCGGGACGATCATCGAGCTAACCGAAGGAGAGATGCCGGTCTCCGATGCCATCGCGCGTCTCGCGTAAAGCGCGATCATGATGCTTGGGGTTCGGCCGGTGCTCGCCAGCGAGTTGCGTTCGAGACGAAGAAAGTCTCGTGGCAAGATGTCGAGAAAGGGGAGTAAGGGTAGTCGGCGCTCCTAGAGCGACGACCGGTTGATCGCGACAGCTGCCACTCGCATTAGCACCACGGTCTCCCATCGCGGGCAGTCGCTACCAACGCACGAAAAGCCGCCCGCCGAGCGCTCCGAGCGCGGCGAGGATGGCAATCGCGATCGCATACCAGGTGGCGACGAAAAGCGGCGAATCGTCGAAGCAGTGTGCGGCATAGAAGGTTGCCGCCATCCCGCCGGCGAGCAGGCCCGCCACGGCTCCGGCAAGCACCGGCCGCGTCGGGGCGCCATAGCGCAGCACCGCCAGGAAGACGGCAAGCGGACCGATGCCGATCAGCGGAATGAAGCTCAGGCAGATAACCATGTTGCTGCCGACCAGCCGCCTGCCCCAGTCGGCCGCAGGCACCGAAAGGAGTTCCAGACCCACCGCTACGGCCACCAGCAGCGGTGCGGCAATCATCCAGGTCGCCGCCCTGCTCGTTGCTGCACCGGGTGTCGACAGGGCGCGGATCAAGGCGAAGGCGCTGACCGCCAGAGCCATCGTGAACACAAACTTGGCAACGAAACGCGTCGTATACATGGCGGTGGCGATGTCGGTGCGTGGGCCGATCGCCAGCCAGAAAACCACCGCCGCGATCAGCGTAGCCGCACCTGCGCCTATCCACCAGGCCGAGCCAAGCGGCATCGCCGTGCTGCGGACATCGGCGTCGAGCGCCTTGATGAGATCGTCGGTCCTCATGTCATTCCCGCCCGAATTGTTTGGCCCCGAACCGTTTGGCAATGGCGGCGAGACCGCGATGCAGCGACACGCGCACCGCCGTCTCGCTGATACCGAATTTCGCTGCCGTTTCACCAATGGAACGGCCTTCGACCGACACCGACGAAACTACCGAACGCTGCGCCGGCGGCAGGCCGTCCAACGCCCGGTTGATGTCACGCCCGCTGACCGTTTCGGCCTCCGGTTCGGCGAAGGTCTCGGCGATCTCGTCGATCTCGATCTCGATGCGCCGCCCGCGCCGTCGAAAGGCGTCGATCAACTTGAAGCGCGCAATGGCGTAGACCCAGGGCAGCACAGGTAAATCCTGGCGCCAGGTATGCCGCTTCACATGAATGGCCAGTAAGGTTTCCTGCACGACATCCTCGGGATCGACCCCGCCAAGAACGATCTTGCGCCTGATGAAGCCGCGAACGAGAGCAGCCGTCCGGCGCAGAAAATCGGCGTAGGCCCTTTCATCTCCCGCGATTGCGGCCCGCATCAGCCGGGAAAGCTCGGCCTCGTCTTTGCCGGTCACAAGAGTTCACTCCCCGATAATTCGCGCCTCGGCGCTGATTTGTTACGTGGCTGGCGAAATAATGTCCAAGCCAAAGTAAGGAATATCACGAAGGTTTCACCTCCGGCGCCCGATTACGCAGCTCACCAATCTTGACTACACCGATCAGGAATTGATAGTGCAGCCATGCCAAATCAAAGACCATCGAAATCGAGCGGGATGACGTCCATGAAACATGCTCTTTCCGTCCTTGCCGGAGCCACAGCACTTGCAATCAGCCTGGTCGCCAGCCCGGTTATGGCCCAGGACAGCGGCATCGTCGTCTACAATGCCCAGCATGAGAGCCTGACCAATGCCTGGGTGGAAGGTTTCACCAAGGAAACCGGCATCAAGGTCACCGTTCGCCACGGCGGCGACAGCGATTTTTCCAACCAGATCGTCGCCGAAGGCGCCGCCTCGCCGGCCGACGTGTTCCTGACGGAAAACTCGCCCGCCATGGTGCTGGTCGAGTCATCAGGCATGTTCGCGCCGGTCGACGCCGACACGCTGGCGCAGATTCCCAAGGAGTACCAGCCGGCCAGCGGCAAGTGGGTGGGCATCGCCGCGCGCAGCACCGTCTTTGCTTACAACAAAACCAAGCTGACCGCCGAGCAGTTGCCCAAGTCGCTGCTTGAACTCGCCGATCCGAGCTGGAAGGGACGCTGGGCGGCTTCGCCGTCCGGCGCCGATTTCCAGGCGATCGTCAGCGCGCTTTTGCAGCTCAAGGGCGAGTCCGCAACGGCCGACTGGCTGAAGGCGATGAAGGAGAATTTTACCGCCTACAAAGGCAACAGCACGGTGATGAAGGCGGTCAATGCCGGCGAGGTCGATGGCGGCGTGATCTATCACTATTATTACTACGGCGACCAGGCCAAGACCGGCGAGAACAGCAAGAATGTCGGGCTGCATTATTTCAAGAACCAGGATCCGGGCGCCTTCGTCTCGGTTTCCGGCGGGGGCGTGCTGGCCTCCAGCAAGCACCCGAAGGAAGCCCAGGCCTTCCTGAAATGGGTGACCGGCAAGGGTGGTCAGGACGTGCTGAAGACCGGCAATTCCTTCGAATACGCGGTCGGCAAGGGCGCGGAGTCCAATCCGGCGCTGGTGCCGCTGGCCGATCTGCAGGCGCCGAAGGTCGACGCGACGACGCTGAACTCCAGGAAGGTGACCGACCTGATGACGGCAGCCGGCTTGCTTTAGTTCGCGTTCGTCCTAAAACGGCAGCCGACTGCGCTCCTGCGGGAATTCGCTTCCGCAGGAGCGCTCTGTTTTCGAGGTGGCATTCGTCCATGACGACAAGCTGCATTCTTGGCCGTGTTTGCGACCGTTCGATCGTTTCCGCCACCGGGCGGCAACGGCTCGGCGTCTGAGCTGATGCTGCCTGCGGCCGATCTTGCACGTTCACCGACCGGCATGGTGGCTGGGCAATGGACGCGCCGGCGGCCGATATCCTGGATTTCGCTCGCCGCCATCCTGGTCTCACTTTTCTCGCTGCTGCCGCTCGCCTTCATCATCTGGATTGCCGTGCAGACTGGCTGGGACACCGTATCGGCACTGGTCTTCCGGCCACGTGTTGGCGAGCTGCTGGTCAACACCCTGCTTTTGGTGGTGCTGGCGGTGCCGATCTGCATCGTGCTCTCGGTGGCGCTGGCCTGGCTGACCGAACGCAGCAGCCTTCCCGGTGCCCGGCTGTGGGCCTGGCTGTCGGTGGCGCCGCTCGCCATCCCCGCCTTCGTCCACAGCTACGCCTGGATTACCCTGGTGCCGGGACTGCACGGGCTGTGGGCCGGCGTACTGGTTTCCGTCGTCGCCTATTTCCCGTTCCTCTATCTGCCGGTGGCGGCAGCCTTGCGCCGGCTCGATCCTGCTCTCGAAGATGCCGCGGCAGCCGTCGGCCTCGGGCCATGGCGCGTGTTCCGGCGGGTCGTGCTGCCGCAGCTCAGGCTCGCCGTTTGCGGCGGCTCGCTGCTGGTCGGCCTGCATCTCCTGGCCGAGTACGGCCTCTACGTGTTCATCCGCTTCGATACCTTCACCACGGCGATCGTCGACCAGTTCCAGTCGACCTTCAACGGCCCCGCCGCCAACATGCTGGCTGCGGTGCTGGTGACATGCTGTTTCGTGCTGCTCGGGATCGAAGTGCTGGTGCGCGGCGAAGAGCGCTATGCCCGCGTCGGCTCGGGCGCCGCGCGGCAGCAGCAACGCACAAGGCTCGGCCGCGCCACCATCCCGTGCTTGGCTCTGCCCGTTGTCACCGCGCTGCTGGCGCTCGGCGTGCCGTTCGTCACCATCGGCCGCTGGCTTGTGGCCGGCGGCGCCGATGTCTGGCGCCTCGACGAGATCGGCCTGGCGCTCGGCCAGACCCTGTTCCTGGCGCTCGCCGGCGCCCTACTCGCCACAATCGCCGCCATGCCGATGGCCTGGATCTCGATCCGCGCGCCGGGGCCGCTGCAGCGCCTTCTGGAGGGCTGCAACTACATCGTCGGCTCGCTGCCAGGCGTCGTCGTGGCGCTGGCACTGGTCACCATCACGGTGCGCATCGCCCTGCCGCTCTATCAGACCCTGTTCACGATCCTCGTTGCCTATGCGCTGATGTTCCTGCCGCGCGCCCTGATCAGCCTGCGAGCGTCGATCGCGCAGGCGCCGGTCGAGCTCGAGCGCGCCGCCGCCAGTCTCGGCCGGTCACCGCTCAAGGCGCTGTGGTCGACGACGATCCGCCTGTCGGCGCCGGGTGCCGCGGCGGGCATGGCGCTGGTGGCGCTCGGCATCATGAATGAATTGACCGCCACCCAGATGCTGGCGCCCAACGGCACCCGCACGCTGGCGATGGCGTTCTGGGCCCACAGCGGCGAGATCGACTATGCGTCCGCCGCACCTTACGCGCTCATCATGGTGGCGATGTCGCTGCCGCTGACCTGGCTGCTCTACGTCCAGTCGAAGCGGATGGCCGGGCGATGAGCTTCCTCGAACTCACCGATGTGCACAAGCACTACGGCCCGGTGGCCGCACTGGCCGGCGTCGACCTCAGCGTGGCCAGCGGCAGCCGCACGGCGATCGTCGGGCCGTCCGGCTGCGGCAAGACGACCCTGCTGCGGTTGATCGCCGGCTTCGAAGCGCCGGACCAGGGTCGCATCGTGCTCGACGGCGAGGTGCTGGCCAATGGCGGCGCTGCCGTGCCGGCATATCGGCGCGGCATCGGCGTGGTGGCGCAGGACGGCGCCCTGTTCCCGCATCTGAGCATCGCCGCCAATATCGGTTTCGGCATGCGGCATCACCAGGACAAGCGCAGCGAGCGTATCGCCGAGCTCGCCTATATCGTCGGGCTCGACAAGGCGATCCTGAAACGGCGGCCGCACGAGCTCTCAGGCGGCCAGCAGCAGCGTGTGGCGCTGGCCCGCGCCATGGCCATGAAGCCGCGGCTGATGCTGCTCGACGAACCGTTCTCGGCGCTCGACACCGGCCTGCGCGCCTCGATGCGCAAGGCGGTGGCCGAGCTTCTGGAGGCCGCCGGCATCACCACGATCCTGGTCACGCACGACCAGGCCGAGGCGCTGTCCTTTGCCAGCCAGGTCGCGGTGATGCGCGACGGCAAATTCTCGCAGGTCGGCACGCCGCGCGAGCTTTATCTCAAGCCGAAGGACCGGATGGTCGCCGAATTCCTCGGCGACGCCATCATCCTGCCGGCCAGGATCGCGGACGGCTTCGCCAACTCGCCGCTCGGCCGCATCGCCGTCGACAGCACCGATCGGCGTGATCTCGTCCGCATCATGCTGCGGCCGGAACAGGTGCTGTTGAAACGGACATCGCGCGAAGGCATGTCGGGCACGCCGGACATGCTGTTCGGCGAAGTCACGGAGTCCGAATTCGCCGGCTCGATGTGCACCATCGCGGTGCGGCTCTTGAACAGTCCCGATCCGCCGGACGCAGCCGCGATCGGCAACACGCCACTGGTCCTGCGCAAGCCAGGCATGGACACACCGGTGGTTGGCGAGATCGTCCGACTGACGGTGTCGGGCAAGGCGCATGTGTTTGCCTGAACGCTCGGGTAGCGCGCCGATCAGGCCGACAGGCCGGCTTCAATCGACCCGCTTGCCGGCCTGATCGAACCAGTGCAGCTTTTCGGCAATGGCCACGACACGCAACTGGTCGCCGGGCTTTGCGGTGGCGCGCCCTGAGACGCGCACGATGATACGGCTGCCGGCTGCGGCGCAGTGAAGAAAGCTTTCGGCCCCGACCGGCTCGACCGCTTCGACGGCCGCCGGCAGGACGAGCGCACCGGGCAGCGCCTCCGCATTGAAGGTGACGTCGGCATCTTCAGGGCGAAACCCCAGCGTCACGGCTTGCGTTCCGGGAGCCGCAAAGCCGATCGCGGTGCCGTCAGCCAGTATCGGGCCTGAGGAACTTCCGGTCAGCGCCAGGAGATTCATCGGCGGCGCGCCGATGAAGGAAGCGACGAAGATCGACGCCGGCTTTTCGTAGATGTCGAGCGGCGCGCCCGTTTGCTCGACCAGCCCGGCGTTCATGACAACAAGGATGTCGGCCAGCGTCATCGCCTCGAGCTGGTCGTGGGTGACATAGACCGAGGTGACGCCGAGCGTGCGCTGCAAGTTCTTGATCTCGACCCGCATCTGCCCGCGCAATTTGGCATCGAGATTGCTGAGCGGCTCGTCGAACAGGAAGACTTTCGGATTGCGCACGATGGCGCGGCCCATGGCGACACGCTGGCGTTGACCGCCGGAAAGCTCGCGCGGCCGCCGGTCGAGCAGCGCCGAAAGCTCCAGCACCTTGGCGGTCGAACGCACCCTGCTGTCGATCTCGTCCTTCGGCGTGCCGCGATTGCGCAGGCCATAGGCCATGTTGTCATAGACTTTCATATGCGGGTAAAGCGCGTAGTTCTGGAACACCATGGCGATGTCGCGCTCGGTCGGGCCGATGGCGTTGACCACCTTGCCGTCGATGGCGACCGTACCGGCGGAAATGGTCTCCAAACCGGCGATCATCCTCAGCAGCGTGGACTTGCCGCAGCCGGAGGGGCCGACCAGCACGCAAAGCTCCTTGTCGGGAATGGCGATGGAGACGCCCTTCACGGCTTCGACGCCGCTCGGATAGACCTTCTTCACGTCCTTCAGATCGACGGTCGCCATCAGCTTCTCACTTTTCGGATTCGACCAAGCCGCGCACGAACCAGCGTTGCATCAGCACCACCACCAGGATCGGCGGCACGATGGCCAGCATCGCGGTGACCATGACCAGGTGCCATTCGGTATCGGCATCGGCGAAGGAAACCATCTTTCTCAACGCGATGACGATGGTGTTCATGTCGTTGCTGTTGGTAACCAGTAGCGGCCAAAGATACTGCGTCCAGCCGTAGATGAAGAGGATCACGAACAGCGCCGCGATATTGGTGCGCGACAATGGCAGGAGGATATCGAAGAAGAAGCGCCATGGCCCGGCGCCGTCGACGCGCGCCGCCTCGAGCAATTCGCCCGGTATGGTCATGAAGAACTGGCGGAACAGCAACGTCGCGGTGGCCGAGGCGATCAGCGGGATGATCAGGCCGGCATAGGTGTCGATCATACCTAGATCGACCATCACCTTGTAGGTCGGCAGGATGCGCACCTCGACTGGAAGCATCAAGGTGATGAAGATCAGCCAGAAGAAGGTCATGCGCAGGGGAAAGCGGAAGAACACGATCGCGTAGGCCGACAGGATCGAGATGCAGATCTTTCCCGCCGCAACACCGAGCGCCATGATCGTGGTGTTGAGGAGCAGCTGGCCGACGCTGACACCGCCGATGCGGCCAATGCCGCCGAACAGCGCCTCGCTGTAGTTGTTCCACAGCTGGCCGCCGGGCAAGAGCGGCAGCGGCGGCCTGAGGATGGTTTGCAGCATGTGTGTCGAGGCAACGAACGTGTAGTAGATCGGGAAAGCCACGATCAATATGCCGAGGATAAGCACGGCATGGGCGATGAAGGTACGGAGCGGGGACTGGCCGATCATCGCTGCCCTCAGCCGTAGTGGACTTTGCGTTCCACGTAGCGGAACTGGATAGCGGTGAGCGCAATGACGATCGCCATCAGGATGACCGACTGCGCCGCCGAGTCGCCCAGGATCAGATTGACGAAGCCGTCATTGTAGACCTTGTAGACCAGCGTCTCGGTCGCCTTGCCCGGCCCGCCGCCGGTGACGGCATGAACGATGCCGAACGTGTCGAACAGGGCATAGACGGTGTTGACGACCAGCAGGAAAAAGGTGGTCGGCGCGAGCAGCGGGAAGACGATGGTCCAGAAGCGCTTGGTCTCGCCGGCGCCGTCCATGGCCGCCGCCTCGATCAGCGTTTTCGGCACTGCCTGCAGACCGGCGACGAAGAACAGGAAATTGTAGCTGATCTGCTTCCAGGCAGCCGCCGACACCAGCAGGATCATGGCGTGGGTGCCGTTGAGCAGCGGATCCCAGGCGATGCCGAGGCTTCTCAGCAAATACGCCAACGAGCCGATCGAAGGATTGAACAGAAACAGCCACAGCATGCCGGCAATCGCCGGCGCCACGGCATAAGGCCATATCAACAGCGTGCGGTAGAGGCCTTTGCCGCGCACCGCCCTCTCGGCCATGACCGCAAGCAAAAGCGCCACGCACATCGCGACGATCGCGGTCGCAAGCGAGAACACCACGGTGACCTGGATCGAGTTGAGGTAGGCCGGATCGGCCAGCACCTTGCGGAAATTGGCAAACCAGACGAACCTGGTCCTCAGCCCGAACGGATCCTGCCTGAGCATCGACTGGTAAAGCGCCTGACCGGCCGGCCAGTAGAAGAAAACCAGTGTTATGGCGAGTTGCGGCGCCACCAGCAGGTAGGGCAGGATCTTGTTGGGAAAGACGACGCGGGGAGACAGGCTGATTTCCTTCGCTATCTCGGGGACGCCCACGCGAGCTCGCGTGGGCGATATTCAAACAGACACCAACCGAGATAATCCCGTCAGTTCTCCAGCGCTTCCTTGATTGCGGCGTTGCCGCGCGTGACCGCGTTGTCAAGCGCCTGCTGAGCGGTTTGCTGGCCGGCCAGCATCTTCTCGAACTCCTCGTTCTGGATATCGCGCACCTGCGGCAGGTTCGGCAGGCGCACGCCCTTCGAGTTGTCGGTCGGCGCCTTGCCCGTCATTTGCAGGATGGGTGTCTCACGGCCGGGGTTCTTGTCATAGAAGCCCGATTTCTTGGTCGCCTCGTAGGCAGCGAGCGTCACCGGCAGGTATCCCGACTTCTGGTGCAGATATTCCTGCACATCGGTCTTGGACAAATAGGCGAAGAATGCCGCAACGCCCTTGTATTGCTCGTCCGACTTGGCGCCGAACACCCACAGGCTGGCGCCGCCCGGCGTGGTGTTCTGCGGTGCGCCCTTGGCGTCGCTGTCGTAGGGAAGCTGGCCGATGCCATAGTTCATGCCGGACTTGACGATGTCGCCGAGGCCGCCCGACGATTCGGTGAAGATGCCGCATTCGCCGGCGAGGAAGATCTGCTTGGCTTCGGAGGTACGCCCGCCATATTTGAAGGTGCCGTCCTTGGCGAGGTCTGCGAGCGCCTGGAAGTGGTTGACGAAAATCGGCGCGTTGATCTTGAGTTCGACATCACCGCCGGCCAGGCCGTTCTGCTGGGTCGCCCACGACACATCATTCCATGCTGCAAAATTCTCCAGATGGATCCAGGTCAGCCAGGTCGAGGTATAGCCACAAGGGGCGGCGCCGCTCGTCTTGATCTTCTTGGCGGCTTCCCACACCTCGTTCCAGGTCTTGGGCGGGTTGTTCACGTCGAGACCGGCCTTCTGGAAGATATCCTTGTTGTAATAGAGGATCGGCGAGGAGGAATTGTAGGGGAAGGACAGCATGGTGCCGTCCGGCTTCGAATAATAGCCGACGATGCCGGGCAGATACTGGCTCTTGTCGAAGGTCATCCCGGCACCGGTCATCACCTCGGCCACCGGCTTGATCGCACCCTCGGCCGCCATCATCACTCCGGTGCCGACGTCGAACACCTGGAGGATATCGGGCGCCTGTCCGGCGCGGAAAGCGGCGATGCCGGCGTTCAGCGTCTCCGGATAGGTGCCCTTGAACACCGGAACCAGCTCATAGTCGCTCTGGCTGGCGTTGAAATCCTTGGAGATCTTGCCGACGACCTCGGCGTTGGCGCCGGTCATGGCGTGCCACCAACTGATCTGCGTGACGGCGAAGGCGGAGGTGGTGGAAAGCAGGGTCAAGGTGGCGGCGACACCGGCCGCGAAGCCGAAGAACTTCATGTTTCATCTCCCGTTTGTCATTGGCGAAAGGGCCACTCTCGCAAAGCCAATATGTGCCGCCCGTGACAATTGGACAACGGTTTTGTTGCGGACCGATGAACTTGATTTCCACTTAAAGTGGCGTGCGCTTCGAGATGAGAGCCGATGGAAAGCAATTGAAAAGCCGGCTTACCAATCGAACAACGACGACGACCGGCAATCGCCGGCGCCTCCTAAAGAGCGCACTGTTGCGCGACATGCGTTAGTCCGACTTGCCGAGCGCCGTCTCGACCAGCCGCCTGGCATCGGGGCTCGACCATTCGGCCGGGCCGTTCATGTGGGCAATCAGGCAGCCTTCCGAGTCGATCAGCATGGTGACCGGCAGGCCGAGCGCCAGGCCGCGTGTCTTGAGATCGTTGAACAGCGCCATCGTCGAATCACGGTAGTAGCCGAGCGCCTTGACGCCGGTCTCCTCAAGGAACTTCTTCGGTTTGGCGTCGTCGCCGGCATCGACATTGACCGCGACGACCTCGAAAGCATCGCTGCCCATTTCGTTCTGCAGCGCGTCGAGCGCCGGCATTTCGGCGCGGCAGGGCGCGCACCATGTCGCCCACAGATTGAGCAGCACCGTCTTGCCGGCATGGTCGGCGAGCGTCATCGGCTTGCCGTCGGGGCTGTTGAAGGCAAGGCCCTTCAGCGATTGCGGCGGATCGGCCGGCAAAAGTGCGGCAACCTGGCCGGTGGCAGCCGCCGCGACCGTCTTGGCGCGATCGGCCTTGGCGGCGCAGGCGACATCGTCCTTGCTGTCGCCAACCGCGACTTGAGCGGGGGCGTTGTTGCCAGAACCGCTTTCGCTGACATATACCGCGACCGCGCCGGCAAGCACGCCTGCCACCAAAGCGGCGAGGATGAGGCGCGGGGCGGGGAAAAATCGATTGCCGTCTGCCATTTTTTAAAACTGCTCCGGAGCACGGGTTATAGCGATGAGCGACAAGAAGGCCAGCAACCAGATGTGGGGCGGACGTTTTGCCTCGGGTCCGGCCGCGATCATGGAAGCGATCAACGCGTCGATCTCGTTCGACCGCAAACTCTACGCGCAGGATATCAGGGGCTCGATCGCCCACAGCGAGATGCTGGCGCAAACCGGCATTATTTCGGCGGCCGATCAAGAAAAAATCGCTCACGGGCTGAACACGATCCTGGCAGAAATCGAAGCCGGCACGTTCGAGTTCTCGACCAGGCTGGAAGACATCCACATGAATGTCGAGGCCCGCCTTGCCGAGCTGATCGGCCCGGCTGCCGGCCGCCTGCATACCGCCCGTTCGCGCAACGACCAGGTGGCGGTCGATCTCAGGCTATGGGTCAAGGACGAGTGCTTTCGCGTCGCCGAGGCGCTGAAGGGCCTGATCACGGCGTTCCTGGAGCGGGCCGAGGAGCATGCGGCAACGGTGATGCCGGGCTTCACCCACATGCAGGCGGCTCAGCCGGTAACCTTCGGCCATCACTGCATGGCCTATGTCGAGATGTTCTCGCGCGACCTGTCGCGTGTTCGCGACGCTATCGAACGGATGGACGAAAGTCCGCTCGGTGCGGCCGCCCTTGCCGGCACCAGCTTTCCGATCGACCGGCACCAGACGGCCAGGGCGCTCGGCTTCCGTGAGCCGATGCGCAATTCCCTCGACAGCGTTTCGGACCGCGATTTCGCGCTCGAGTTTTTGGGGCTGGCGGCGATCTGCGCGACGCATCTGTCGCGACTGGCCGAAGAAATCATCATCTGGTCGACGCCGCAATTCGGCTTCGTCAGGTTGTCGGACTCATTCTCCACCGGCTCCTCGATCATGCCGCAGAAGAAGAACCCCGACGCCGCCGAGCTGGTGCGCGGCAAGACCGGCCGCGTCACCGGCCATCTGGTCGGCCTGCTGACTGTCATGAAGGGCATGCCGCTGACCTACGGCAAGGACATGCAGGAAGACAAGGAGTCCGTGTTCGACGCCGCCGAGACGCTCGACCTGATGCTGGCGGCGATGACCGGCATGGTGCGCGACATGACGGTGAATGCCGCCGCCATGAAGAAGGCCGCCGGGTCAGGCTATGCGACCGCGACCGATCTCGCCGACTGGCTGGTGCGCAGCCTCGGCCTGCCGTTCCGCGAGGCGCACCACGTCACCGGCCGCGCCGTGGCGCTGGCCGAAGAGAGGAAAATCGGGCTCGACAGGCTGCCGCTGGAAGACTTGCAGTCCATTCACCCCGGCATCACGACGGACGTGTTTTCGGTGCTTGCCGTGCAAAACTCGGTGAAGAGCCGCACGAGCTTCGGCGGCACCGCGCCATCGGAAGTGAGGAAGCAGATCCGCTACTGGAAAAAGCACATTGCGAGGGCGTGATGCCGGGGTGCAATGCCAGCAAAACTCCGCTAAAAGCGGCGGGCAAAAGTTTCGGACGGATGGATCGATGACCGCAAGCAGGATTTTGGTGACGCTGACGCTGCTGGCGGCGCTGGCAACCGTAACGGCCTGCGGCAGGAAAGCCGGGCTCGATACGCCCTATGAGGCGGCCGTGCAGGCGCGCAAGGATGCCCAAAAGGCAGAGCAGCCCGTGCCGCCGGAGCCGGAAAAACCCGTCGAGGACAAGAAGTTCATTCTCGACCCGTTGATCTAGAGCCGATGAGATCGGCCGATCTCGTCGTGCTCCAACTTCCGGAACCATTCTCGTGAACCATTTCGACTACCGCGACGGCGTGCTGCATGCCGAGGACGTGGCGATATCAGAGATCGCCGCAAGCGTCGGCACGCCGTTCTATTGCTATTCGACGGCGACGCTGACCAGGCATTTCCGCGTGTTTGCGCAGGCCTTTGCCGGGCTCGACGCGCTGGTCTGCTACGCCATGAAGGCGAATTCCAACCAGGCTGTGCTAAAAATCCTGGCAAAACTCGGCGCCGGCGCCGACGTGGTTTCGGAAGGCGAATTGCGCCGCGCGCTGGCCGCCGGCATTCCGGCCAGCAAGATCCTGTTTTCCGGCGTCGGCAAGACCGCGCGCGAAATCGATCTTGCGCTCTCGGCCGGCATTTTGTGCTTCAACGTCGAATCCGAGCCGGAACTGGAATTGCTGTCGACCCGCGCCGCGGCGCTGGGCAAGGTGGCGCCGATCTCGCTGCGCATCAACCCGGATGTCGATGCCAAGACCCACAAGAAGATCTCCACCGGCAGGGCCGAGAACAAGTTCGGCATTCCCTGGCAGAAGGCGCCAAAGGTCTATGCCCGCGCAGCAGAGCTGCCTGGCATCAAGGTCACCGGCATCGACACGCATATCGGCAGCCAGATCACCGAATTGCAGCCCTTCGACGACGCCTTTGCGCTGCTGGTGGAGTTGGTCGGCGTGCTGCGCGCCGACGGGCACGCCATCGAGCATATCGACCTCGGCGGCGGCCTCGGCATTCCCTACCGCGTCGACAACAGCCCGCCTCCCCTGCCGGACGCTTATGCTCAGATCGTCAAGAAGCACGTCGCCAAGCTCGGGCTGAAGGTGATGTTCGAGCCGGGCCGGCTTATATCAGGCAATGCCGGCATCCTGGTCTCCCAGGTGATCTTCGTGAAGGAGGGCGACGCCAAGAATTTCCTGGTCGTCGACGCCGCGATGAACGATCTGATCCGGCCGACGCTCTATGATGCCTTCCATGACATCAAGCCGGTGGTGCAGCAGCCGGCCGCGGCGCCGCGCATGACGGTCGACGTGGTCGGCCCGGTCTGCGAGACCGGCGATTATCTCGGCCTCGACCGCGACCTGCCGCGGCTGAAGGCCGGCGACCTGATCGCCGTCGCCACCGCCGGCGCCTATGGCGCGGTGCAGGCCGGCACCTACAACACCCGCCTGTTGGTGCCTGAAGTGCTGGTCGACGGCGACCGTTTCCATATCGTGCGCCGGCGCCAGACCTATGACGAGCTGATCGGCCTGGATTCGCTGCCTGATTGGCTGGAATAGACCCATGATCCCGAAAAAGGCGGTTTCGGAAAAGATCATGGTCAAACAAGAATGGATCGTCTGCAGCGCTACAGCCGGTGCTGAATCAGCGCCCTGGTCTCGGCGATCCTGCCCTCGTCGCGGCGATAGAACGTCCACTGCTTGATACGTTTGCTGCGCAGGAGGCCCGCCTGGGTCAGCACCCGCATATGCTCGCTGAGCGTCGCCTGGGTAATCCCCAGCTTTTCGGCGATCAGCAGCGCGCAGACGCCGTCCTCGACCAGATCGCCATCCGTCTGCGGCGGAAAATGCGCTCGCGGATCCTTCAGCCAATCGAGGATTTGCAGCCTGCGCTCGTTGGCGATCGCCTTGAAGACATCAATCTCTTGCATTTAGCCATTTTGCTAAGTTACTAAGTGATGTCAACCCTTGGGAGCAGACCATGCTGAACGGCAATAGCATCACCCGCGAACGCATCGCCGCAATGGAGCCGCGCATCCGGCCCTTCGTGCGCCACACGCCGGTGCTGCGCGTCGACATGGCCGATTTCGGCCGCCCGCCTCTTAGCGTCGACCTGAAGCTCGAATGCCTGCAGCATTCCGGCTCGTTCAAGGCGCGCGGCGCGTTCACCAATCTTCTCGAGCGGCCAGTTCCCGAGGCTGGCGTCGTCGCGGCATCGGGCGGCAATCATGGTGCCGCGGTCGCCTACGCCGCCATGCGGCTTGGCCACAAGGCAACCATCTTCGTTCCCGAAGTCAGCCCGCCGGCCAAGCTGGAACGCATCCGCGGCTATGGCGCCGAGTTGGTCGTCGGTGGCGCACGCTATGCCGAAGCGCTGGCCGCCAGCGAAGACTTTGCCGAAAGGTCCGGCGCGCTGCAGATCCATGCGTTCAACCAGGAGGAAACGCTGATCGGGCAAGGCACGCTCGGCCTTGAGATCGAGACCGACCTGCCTGAACTCGACACGCTGCTGGTCGCCGTAGGCGGCGGCGGCCTGATCGGCGGCATCGCCGCCTGGTTTGCCGGCCGCATCAGGATCATCGCCGTCGAGCCGGAGGGCGCGCCGACGCTTCATCGCGCCTTCGAGGCCGGCCGGCCCGTCGATGCGCCGACTGAGGGCATCGCCGCCGATTCGCTGGCGCCGAAGCGCGTCGGCGAGATGATGTTTCCGATCGCCGAGGCCTTCGTCGAGCGTTCCATACTGGTCAGCGACGACGAGATCATCGCCGCGCAGGCGGCGCTTTGGGACCGGGTGCGAATCATCTCCGAGCCGGGCGGCGCCGCGGCCTTCGCGGCGCTCCTGTCCGGCCGCTACGCGCCGGCTGCGGGCGAGCGTGTCGCCGTGCTGGTCTGCGGCGCAAACGCCAATCCGGCTAAATTCTGACGATAGCGGGGGCAGTCCTGTTCACGTTTTAGGGAACTGCCTCGCCTTCGCCGTGTTTCTTGGTATGTTTGGAGCGACGTGCATCTAAGACGTTGAGTCCTTCGCATCCGATTTTCGGGCCGGTGCGATAGATTTGTGAGGTTCGGGTTATCCCGCCCGAACAGGAAGGGCCGATGACGCAACGACCCACCTTCACCAGCGATCGCAGCCTGGCCGGGCGCCTTGCCGTGAGCCGGCTGGCGACGCGGGTCTCGATGACGGTCGAGCGTGGCTGGCCGTTGCTGCTTCCACTCGTCATCGTCGCCAGCCTGTTCCTCAGCGTCTCGTGGCTCGGCCTCTTCCTTCTGCTTCCCGACATGGCGCGCATCGGTCTTGTGGCTGTGTTCGCCATCGCAGCCCTTGTCGCGCTCTATCCCCTGCGTTTCTTCCGGGTGCCGTCCAATGCCGAGATCGATCGGCGAATCGAGGCGGCCAACCTGTTGCTGCACAGCCCGGTGCTGGTGCAGACGGACCGGCCGAGCGGCAGGGAGAGCATTTTTTCGCAAGCGCTGTGGCGCGAGCACCAGAAACGCATGGCCGAAAAACTCGGCAACCTCGGTGGCGACCTGCCGCGTACCCGGGTGCCGGAGCGCGACCCGTGGGGGCTGCGTGCCGTGGCGGCGCTTGTGTTGGTCACCGCTTTCGCCTTCTCGTTCGGGCCGTCGGGCGGCCGCATAGCAGACGGGTTCAGTGCCCACGCGGCGCGCGACGCGGTGCCGCCGCGCATCGACGCCTGGGTGACGCCGCCGGCCTACACCGGCAGGGCGCCGGTCTTCCTCACTTCCCCAGCCCTCGCCAACCCGGCCCTCGCCAGCAATGGCAATCAGGCGCCGTCCACCTTCACCGTTCCGGAAGGCAGCGATGTGTCGCTGCGCGTCACCGGCGGCTCGGGCGAGGAAACGCTGAGCTACGCCGACGCCGACGGCAACGTTCGCACCATCGAGCCGGCCGGTCAGCAGGCCGACGCGGCCAAGCCGGCGGCGGCAACGCCCTCCACGGTGCGCCAGTTCACCGGCAAGCTGACCGCCAACGGCACGCTGACGCTGAACTCGGGCGGCGACGAACTCGGCAGCTGGGCCTTCGCGGTGATCCCGGACAAGCCGCCGCAAATCCGCTTCGTCGGCGAGCCGAAACGTGCCGTCAACGGCTCCTTCGAGCTCAACTACCAGATCGACGACGACTATGGCGCGGCCTCCGCCAAGGCGGATTTCGTATTGGCCGACCCACCGGCGCCGAATGCGCATCCGCTCTATGGCCCGCCCGAAATGCCGCTGACGCTGCCGCGCCGCGGCGTCAAGGGGAATGCCGCCAAGACCACGAAGGACCTGACCGAGCATGTCTGGGCCGGCGGAGACATCAAGCTCAGGCTTGTCGCCACCGACGATGCCGGCCATACGGCAACCAGCGAAACCAGGACCCTGGTGATGCCGGAGCGGCCATTCTCCAATCCGCTGGCCAGGGCCGTGATCGAGCAGCGCCGCGCGCTGGCGCTCGACGCCAACGCCAAGAGCCGCGTGCTCGACCTGATGGATGCGATCACGCTCAGGCCCGAAGACACGTTCGACAATATGGCGCACTACCTCGCCATCATGAGCGCCCGCACCCGGCTGAAGATGGCCGACAACGACGACAAATTGCGCGACGAGGTCGCCTATCTCTGGGAGATCGCGCTCGGCATCGAGGAAGGCAATCTTTCGGACGCAGAGCGGCGGCTGCGCCAGGCGCAGCAGGCGTTGCAGGACGCGATCAAGAACGGCGCCAGCGACGAGGAAATCGACAAGGCGATGAAGGAACTGCGCGAGGCGATGAACCAGTTCCTGCAGGAATTCGCCCAGCGTGCGCAGCAGAATCCGAACGCGCCGCAGATGCAGCAGAACGGCCAGGAGCTGCGCCAGAGTGATATCGAACGGATGATGGACCAGATCGAGAATCTGGCGAAGTCCGGCGATCGCGACAGCGCGCAGGAATTGCTTTCGCAACTGCAGGACATGATGAACAACCTGCAGGCCGGACGTCAGCAACAGGGCGGCCAGCAGAACAGCGAAATGCGCCAGCAGATGGACAAGCTCGGCGAGATCATGCGGCGCCAGCAGGAGATGATGAACGAAACCTTCCGTATGGACCAGATGCAGCGCGGCCAGCAACAGCGTGGGCAGAACCGAGACGAGCAACTCGGCGAGAACGGCGAGCAGGGCCAAATGGGCGAACAGGGCGAGCAGCCCGGCCCAGGCGAGGACCGCGATCCGCTCGGCCGGCCGAAGCCGATGACGCCGGAGGAATTCGCCGACGCGCTGAAGCAGTTGCAGGAAGGCCAGGGCAAACTGCAAAGCGAGCTCGACCAGTTGAGAAAAGGTCTCGAAGGCATGGGGCTCGAGCCCAATGAGGGATTTGGCGAGGCCGGCAAATCCATGGGCGATGCCGAACAGGCGCTTGGCGACAGCGATGGCGATCAGGCGGTCGGTCACCAGGGCCGCGCGCTGGAAGCGTTGCGCAAGGGCGCCAAGGACATGATGAAGCAATTGCAGGCCATGCAGGGGGACGAGGGCGAAGGCCAGCGCGGCGGCCGCCAGCAGAATGCCGACCGCGATCCGCTCGGCCGGCCACGCGCCACCGAGGGTCCAGATTTCGGCGATTCGGTGAAGGTGCCGGACGAGATCGACGTGCAGCGCGCCCGCCAGATCCTCGACGCGATCCGCAAGCGGCTCGGCAACGCGCTCAGCCCCGATATCGAGCGCAGCTATCTGGAGCGGCTGCTGGAGTTGAAGTAAAGCCGGCCTGCTCTAACGGTTCGTGAACGCCTCGCGGATCGCCTCTTCCATGCTGGCGATGGCCTCGCCGGAAGCGTTCGGATTGCGCCGCAGCACCACATTCGAGGAATCGATGTCGCCGAATCCATCGGCGGCGGTAAGCTCGCGGCAGCCGGCCGGGATGTTGCTGCGCGAGATCGGCGCAATCGCCAGCCCGGAGGTGACGGCAAGCCGCAGGCCGCCATTGGTATCGCTTGTATAGGCGACACGATAGGCGAGACCACGCTGTTCCAGCGACTTGATCGCAAAATCCTTGCACCAGCCGGCGCGGTTGTAGAGCGCGATCGGCACCGGCCGCTCCTCATGCATGTGATGCAGCTCCGACGTCACCCACACGGTCGGGTCATGCATCAGCACCTCACCGCCGGAGAGGTCCTGCCATTCGAACACCACCGCCAGATCGAGCTCGCCGGCGGCGAGCGCCGCGATCTGCGCACCGGAATGCGCGTAGCGGACGGTGATGTCGACCTGAGGATGGCGCTTGGCAAAGGCGCCGAGCGCGCGCGACAGGATCGCGTGGCCATATTCCTCCGGAATGCCGATGCGCACCGGTCCGCCAAGCGGCGTCGCGACCATCGATGCCGCCGTCTCGTCCAGCAGCGACACGATGCGGCGGGCGTTGACGATGAGTTCGCCGCCGCGGCGCGTCAGCGCCACACCCCGCGAGCCGCGCTCGAACAGGCTGTCGCCGACCATATCTTCGAGCTTCTTCATCTGCATCGAAACCGCCGACTGGGTACGGCCGGCCTGCACCGCAGCCTTGGTGAAATTGCCGGCGTCGGCGACCGCGACGAAGGTGCGCAGCAGATCGCTGTCGAGCGTGGGCTTCATTTGTCCGCCATAAGAAAATCTGATTGCTGGCATCATTCCAATTCGTTTGCAACATGTCAAACGGCGGATAATAGTCGCTTCACCCATTGGATATGCGGCTGCGAAATCGGCTGCGGACCAAAAAAGTCCTCACTCGTACCCGCTGCCCGAAATGGTGGCGGGTTCTTTTTGATGCAGGTCGCCCAAAAGCATGTCCTCGGGCCCCACCCTGGGCCTGACCCGAGGGTGCGAAGGGGTTTTGGGCGATATGCATAAAACAAAGTTACGCGGGCCCGGCTCTCGGGCCGCGCACGCAAGGAGCCGTCGAACGCCATGCAGAACCGGATCGTCCTCGGCATGGCAAGCCTTTGCCTCGGCGTTCTGGTGTTCTCGCTCCAGGATCCGTTGATCAAGGCCGTATCGGGCACCTATCCGGTGACCGAGGTGATGGCGATCCGCTCGATCGTCGCCCTGCCCATTCTCCTCGTGCTGGTTCATGCCGATGTCGGGCTCAGGGCGATCTTTTCGAAGCGGTTTCGCATGTTGACGATGCGCGCCTTGATCCTGTTCACCTCCTACACGCTCTACTACCTGGCGATCGCCGCCCTGCCGCTCGCCGACGCGGTGGCGCTCTATTTCATGGCACCGCTGTTCATCATGGCGCTTGCCGGCCCCTATCTCGGCGAACGGGTAGCGGGGCAGACGCTGGTCACCGTCATGGTCGGCATGCTCGGCGTGCTGGTGATGCTGCGACCCGGCGCCGGGCTGTTCGACTGGGCGGCGCTGCTGTCGCTGGCCTCGGCGGTGCTGTACGGTTTTTCGCAGTTGATGGCCCGCAAGATCGGCGACACCGAATCATCCACGGTCATGGCGTTCTATCAAAACGGCGTCTATCTCCTGGGCGCTGCAGCGGTCGCCGGGCTGTTCTGGCTGGCAGGAATAGCTCATGCCACGCATCCGAGCCTCGAATTCCTGGTCAGGCCATGGATCTGGCCGACGTCAATCGACTTCCTGACGATGGCCGCGTGCGGCGTCGTGGCTTCGGCCGGGATGATCCTGTTGTCGCAGGCCTACCGGCTGGCGCCGGCCAACGGCGTCGCCACCTTCGAATACACCGGCATCATCTGGTCGCCGCTGTGGGGCTTCCTGTTCTTTGCCGAAGTGCCGCGATCGACCACCGTCATCGGCGCCGCCCTCATCATCGGCGCCGGTCTGTTCGCGCTCAACGCCAGCCGGCGCCGGAGCAGCGCGCCGGCAATCGCAGCGACCTGCGATCCGGCCTGACCGCGCTGGAACTTAAGCGAAACAGGCGAGCGCCTGTTCGACGCGCGCGCGGATTTCGGCCAGCGTGAACGGCTTCTGCACGACGTCCACAATGACGCCGTTCAATTCCTCGGCGCGCTCGCGCTGGTCGGCATAGCCGGTCATCAGCAAGATCTTCATCGCCGGGAAAAGCGATGCAGCCGCCTTGGCCATTTGGATGCCGTCCATCTCCGGCATCCGGATATCCGAGACGACAAGGTCGTAGCCGCCACGTGCAGCGCGGATCAGGGCAAGCCCCTGCGCGCCGTCGGCGGCGATGTCGATCATATGCCCGGCGCGTTCGAGCGCGCGAGCGGCGAGGGTGCGGACGGACTCATCGTCCTCAACGATCAGGAGCTTTGCCATAGCCGAATGTTGGCGTGGAAAAGTTGACTTTTCCTGAACCGCAACCGCATCGAAGATAAATCTAGGCGTCGCCCTTTACGACGCCGACAAACGGCAGTTCGCGAAAGGCGTGGGCCACATCCATGCCGTAGCCGACGACGAAATAGTCAGGGCAGTCGAAGCCGACATAGTCGGCGTTGAGCGTGGTCTGGCGGCGCATGCGCTTGTCGAGCAGCACGGCGATGGCGCAGCTTTTGGCGCCGCGCGACAGCATCAGGTCGCGGGTGAACGACAGCGTCTTGCCGGATTCAAGGATGTCGTCGATCAACAGCACGTCTCGGCCGGCGACCTCATTGTCGATGTCGCGCAGCACCCTCACCTCGCCGCTGGTGGTGCCGGCGCCGTAGCTGGAGATGAAGATGAACTCGACCTCCGGCGACAGGCCGACATCGTGCATGGCGCGGATGAGATCGGCGGCGAAGATGAACGATCCCTTCAGCACCGAAATCACCAGAAGGTCGTGATAATCGTGCCCGGCGATCTCCTTGGCGAGCTCCAGATTGCGGCGGGCAATCGCCGACGCCGAAAACAGGACCTCGATATCCTTGCCGCGCACGATTGGCATTGGCTGCCTTTCCAGAAATGATCGCCGCTAATTGGCGAAGGTGACCGAGACGGTCTTGACTCCGTTTCTAGGCATGTCGAGCCGGCTGGAAAAGCCAAATCTTTCGCCGGGCGCCAGCGAACGGTTAAATGTCGCCAGCCTATAACGGGTCGTGCGCCTGTCATTGCCGGTGACCCGGACGTCCAGCGGTGGCAATGGCGACGGGCTGGCGCCGTCATTCGCGGCCTCGCCACCGACGAACAGGACAGGTTGCGGCCCGGACGCATCGATACGCGACGTAACGCCTGAAATGGTCAGGGCAGCGCCCGCTTGTCGCGCCGCCAGAAGAAGCGGCGTCTGGCGCACCAGTGCGTGCCCGCCCGAGATCCAGAAGGCTGCAAACGCGGCACTGAGGCCGGCGATCCAGAAGATCGGCCCGCCGCGCGACGCCCGCAGCCGTTCCATCGCCGCTACCGGCTTGCGCAGCATGTCCATGCCTTTGATCGATGGCGTGGTGATCACGCGCAAAAGCGGCGGTGAAACGCCCGTGCTGGCGGTTAAACGCGGCAGCACCTCGTAGTCGGCGTCGACGATGTCACCGGCCGGATCACGCATGATGCGTTCCGGCGCAGGATTTGCGGCCGTATCGGTCATGATTTCGCCGGAAACCGGGCGCGCGGTTCGATCGTCAGCCATCGCGGCCCCAGCACTTCACACTTGTTCGCTCTTCGTTTCTTATGCGTAAACGGAAATGGTTAACGTTTCCCCCGGAAACCCCTTGTGACGCGCCCAAAAAACCCCAAAATTAACCGCCGGTTAACCATGCCGGCCGATGGTCTTTTCTCAGAGAAGGCTGCCTCGTCGCCGCCGCAAGTTTCAGGTCGTCGAACGTGATCCGCTTCGAAAATGTCGGCCTCCGCTATGGCATGGGTCCGGAAATCCTCCGCGACATTTCCTTGCACATACCGGAGCGCTCCTTCCAGTTCCTGAGCGGCCCTTCGGGCGCCGGCAAGACGACGCTGCTGCGGCTTTTGTTCATGTCGCTCAAGCCGACGCGTGGGCTGATCACCATCTTCGGCAAAGACCGCTCGCGCATCTCGCACGCCGAGCTGCCGCATCTGCGGCGGCGCATCGGCGTGGTGTTCCAGGACTTTCGCCTGCTCGACCACATGACGACCTATGAGAATGTGGCCTTGCCGCTGCGCGTGCGCGGGCGCGAGGAGGCCAGCTACCGCACCGATGTGACCGAGCTCTTGAAATGGGTCGGCCTTGGCGAGCGCATGCATGTGCTGCCGCCGGTGCTGTCGGGTGGCGAGAAGCAGCGCGCCGCAATCGCCAGGGCGCTGATCGAGCAGCCCGAAATCCTGCTTGCCGATGAGCCGACCGGCAATGTCGACCCGCCGCTGGCGCGACGCCTGTTGCGGCTGTTCATCGAACTCAACCGGCTGGGCACCGCCGTGGTGATCGCAACGCACGACCTCGGCCTGATGGAACAGGTCGACGCACGCCGCATGATCCTGTCCGGCGGAAGGCTGGATATCTATGACTGACCTGTCCGCTCGCCATGTCGAAGACCAACACACTGAGAGGGCCGGGACGCAGCGCGTTCAGCGCAAGATGGCGCCGATCGTGCCGGCGCAGAACATCGCCGGCCGGGCGCTGGTCCTGGTGATCGCCATCATGACGTTCCTCTCCTGCCTGACTTTCGGCGCGGTGACGCTGGTGCGCGACACCGCCTCGGTCTGGGAGAACCAGATCTCACGCGAGGCGACGATCCAGATCAAGCCGATGGACGGCCTCGACATCGAGGCAGCCCTTGCCCAGGCCTCACAGATCGCCGGCGAATTTCCTGGCGTGAAGAGCGCCAGGATCGTCGACCGCGATGCCACGGCGCGGCTTTTGGAACCCTGGCTGGGTTCGGGTCTCAACATCGACGAGCTGCCGGTGCCGCGTCTGATCATCGTCACCATAGACGAGACCAACCCTCCCGATTTCGCCGCAATGCGCGCCGCGATCACGCCGAAACTGCCCAGTGCCTCGCTTGACGACCATCGCACCTGGGTCGACCGGCTGGTCGCCATGGCCCGCACCACGGTGACCATCGGCATCGCCGTGTTGGCGCTGATGCTGGCGGCAACCGTGCTGACCGTGGTGTTCGCGACGCGCGGCGCCATGGCCGGCAACGGCCACATCATCGAGGTGTTGCATTTCGTCGGCGCCGAAGCGCGCTTTATCGCGCGCGAATTCCGCCACCACTTTCTCGTCACCGGCATGAAGGGCGCCGCCGCCGGGGGTGCGGCGGCGGTGTTCGTCTTCATCGTCTTCTCGTGGTGGTCGTCGCGAAACATGGCGACGCCGCAGGCCGATCAGGCGACCGCCCTGTTCGGCAATTTCGCCATCGGTTCGGCGGGCTATCTCGGCGTTGTTCTCATGGTGCTGGTCATCGGTGCGCTGACGGCGGCAACCTCCCATGTCACCGTCGTCACCTATCTCAGCGACATCGATGTCCGCCAGCCGGACGCAGGGTGATCACGGATAGAGAATTAGCGTAACGAAATTTGTGCTTTCCGACCTACTAAACGCCGTATTTCGGAGTTAACGATAAGGACGATGGACGCGCGCGACTCGACCGGAATGGCTGGACAGTTGCCCTTGGTGATCACGCGTTCAAGCGAGCGCGTCAAGCCCGGTCGATTGGCGAGCGCGCTGCGCATCTCAGCTTTCTTTCTGCTCGTGCTGGCAACGTTGTTTGCCGGCGGCTTTGGCTGGTTCGCCAGCACCGTCAGCCGTCTCGCGACGCCCGCCAATCCGGCAAGGGCCGATGCCATCATCGTGCTGACCGGCGGCCATTCGCGTCTCGACGCGGCCATGGGCCTGCTGGCGTCCGGCAAGGGCGAGCGGCTGCTGATCAGTGGCGTGCATCCTTCCGCCAGCCGCCGCCAGCTTCAGGTCGCGACCCGCGGCGACAAGGAATTGTTTTCCTGCTGCGTCGACATCGACCGTGCCGCGCTCGACACGATCGGCAATGCCGAGGAAAGTGCCAAGTGGGTGGAAGACCACGCCTATGGCACCGTGATCCTCGTCACCAACAACTATCACATGCCGCGCAGCCTGCTGGAAATGGGCCGGCTGCTGCACAAGGCCAAGCTCGAGCCCTATCCGGTGGTCAACAGCAATCTTGGCAATGGCGGCTGGCTGACCAAGCCGAGAGCCTTGCGCGTGCTGTTCACCGAATACAACAAATATCTGCTGGCGCTGGCGCGTGGCATCGTGCCGGTCAAGCCAACGCCAACCGGCATCGCGCTGGCCGAGGCTGTTGCGCCGAACTGAGCCGATCTGGAACCGGCAGCGCTATCATTCCTTGAGCGTGGCGCTTGAGATGCTGCGCAGTCGCGCGATCTCGTGTTCGAGACGTTCGATACGATTGTCCCGCTCGGCCAGCGCCGCCGCCACATCGGCCGCTTCGAAACGCTGTGGAATGTGCTGCGGGCAATTGGAATCCCAAGCCGAAACCGTGAACAGGATGATCTGCTCCGGGCGCGCCTTGTAGCCTTCCGGCATCAGCTTCGCCATCAGTTCGGTGTCCTGCTCGACGACCCGCGCGCTGCCCCAGATCTTGATGCGCTGCCGATGCGCATAGTCGATCAGGAACAGGAAAGCCCGCGGGTTGTCGTCCAGATTGCCCTGGGTGATGAATTGCCTGTTGCCGGAGAAATCGGCGAAGCCGATCGTCCGCTCGTCGAGCACCTTGAGGAAGCCGGCCGGCCCGCCGCGATGCTGGATGTAGGGCTGGCCCTCACCATTGGCCGTCGACAGGAAGACGCTGGTCTGCGCCTCGATGAAGGCGGCGAGATCGGGCGTGATATCAGCTTGCCAACTGCCGCGCTCCTCGACGCGGGCATAGGCCTCGCGTGAGCCTTTGCGGGCCTGGATCGCCTTGACGGTTGGCGTAAAGGCGACATCGCTGGTGAAGACGTGAGCATTCATGGAAGGCCTCCTTTGAAGCAGAGCTGCGAGCCAGAGCCAGCGAAGAGATAACGCCTTCCATGTTCCGGATGCAGATGGCATTAATGCAAGAAAGCCTTCCAATTTCCGGGTGAAATATGGATCGCCTCGAGGCCATGTCACTTTTCGTCGCCGCGGTGGAGGCCGGCAGCCTTTCGGCCGCCGGGCGCCGTTTCGGCATCCCGCTTGCAACGGTCAGCCGCAAGGTCTCCGACCTGGAGCGGCATCTGAAGACGCGTCTTCTGAACCGCTCGACGCGGCAGCTGACGCTGACCGACGCAGGTCACGCCTACCTCGCTGCCTGCCATCGCATTCTCGACGAGGTCGGCGAGGCCGAGCGGATCGCCGCCGGCGAATACAGCGCGCCGACGGGTGAACTGATCATCACCGCACCGATCGTCTTTGGCCGCCTGCATGTGCTGCCGGTCGTCACCGGCTTTCTCGCTGCCTACCCCGACGTAGCTATTCGGCTGATGCTTGCGGACCGGATAACCCAGTTGACCGAGGAGCACATCGATCTCGCCATCCGCATCGGCCAGCTTCCCGACTCCAGCCTGGTGGCCACCCGCATCGGCTCGATTCGGCGCGTTGTTTGCGCGAGCCCTGCCTATCTGGCCGAGCACGGCACGCCGCGGACGCCGAAAGACCTCGCGGCACACGACTGCGTCACCTTCGAGGGACTCACCGCTCCCGCCGCATGGACTTTTGCCACAGGCAAGACCGACCTCACCGTTCCGATCCGCTCACGGCTTCGGGTCAACACCGCGGAAGCGGCGATCGATGCCGCGATTGCCGGCATCGGGTTGACGAGGGTGCTTTCCTACCAGATCACAGCTGCAGTGCGGTCGGGCACCCTCCGCGCCGTGCTGGAGGCATTCGAGCCGCCGCCATGGCCGGTCAGCCTTGTGCATGCCGGCCAGGGCCTGCTGCCGGTGAAACTGCGTGCGTTCCTCGATTTCGCCGCCCCACGCCTGAAGAAACGGCTGGTGCAAGCGACGTGGCAGGCCTGACGAACGGATCGCGGCTTCACCAAGGCGGATAGATCTCCGGCCATCGCACCGTTTCCTTTTTGCCCGCGCTTGGTGTAACCAACGCACACCTCCTCACCGGGCTCTTCCTGCATGCTTTATGTCCGCTCGCTGGCGTTCAACTTCGTCTTCTACGTCAATCTGATCGTCCAGATGATCCTCTGGACCCCCTACTATTTCCTGTCGCCGCGCCACCGCGCCTGGTTCGTGCCGAAATTCTGGTCACACACCAGCATGTGGCTCTATGACAAGATCGCCGGCACCAAAAGCGAGATCACCGGCCAGGAAAACCTGCCCGAGGGTTCCTTCATCCTGGCGCCGAAGCATCAGTCCTTCTGGGACGCGATCGCCTTTTTCCCGTTCCTGCAGGATCCGATCTACATTCTCAAGCGGGAACTGACCTGGATCCCGTTCTTCGGCTGGTACATCCTGAAAATGCGGATGATCCCGGTCGACCGCGGCAGCCGCTCGAAGGCGCTGAAAGCGGTGGTCGCCGCGACCAGGCAGGAACTGGCGCGCAATCCCCGCCAGCTGATCATCTATCCCGAGGGCACGCGCCGGGCGCCGGGCGACGAGCCGGCCTATAAATACGGCATCGTCGAGCTCTATATCCAGCTTGGCATTCCGGTGGTGCCGGTCGCCCATGTCGCCGGCCTCTACTGGCCGCGGCGGAAATTCCTGCGCTATCCCGGCACGATCAAGGCCCGCTTCCTGCCGCCGATCCCGGCGGGTTTGGGCAAGGAAGAATTCATGGAACGGCTGATCGGCGAGACGGAAGCCGCCTGCGACCAGCTGCTCATCGAGGCGTCCCAGGCGCCCAACCCGCCGCCAATGCCGCCGACGGCGGTAAAGCGGCTGGGGGAACTTGGCTCCGATACCCCGACCTGAACCATCTAAGCTTGCGGCACTGTCCCCTAGGGAATCACAGCCAGCGCCGTGGTCAAAACCAGTGTTGCCGCGAACGTCAGATTGATGATCCGCGAGGCCAGCGGCTTGCGCAGGAAGCGCGCAAACGCTGCCCCGGCGAGAAGCCACAGGACATGGATGGCGACGATCATCGAAGCGAGGACCGCCAGCCTGAGCCCTGCATCGAGCTCACCGGCGGACGACGTGCCAGCAAATACGGCGGCAATCGCTACATAGGCTTTCGGGTTGGCGACGGCCAGAAGAAACCCGCCGAGGAATGTGGGACGCGCCGCCCCGCCGCTACGCGCGGCCAGAGGCGGGGCCGTTGCTATTTTGAAGGCGAGGTAGAGGATGTAGGCTGCGGATGCCACCGCCAGGAGCGGTGTGAGCGTCGGCACAAAGGTGAGCATGGCCGTAATGCCCGTCGCCACGAGCAAAAGCACGGCGACCGTACCAAGAATGATGCCCGAGGCGTAGCGGAGCGAATCGCGCAGGCCGAAGGCGGCGCCGACGGCGGTGACGCTTATCGTCGCCGGCCCCGGACTGCCCATCACGACCGCCGATGCCAGCACAAGCGCGAGCAATTGCTGCCATAGTTCCGGATGGGAAAAGACCTGTTCGGCCATCTGTATACCAGTATCCAGGCGCGATGCCGGCAATGGTATGGCAGGGCACAGCAGGGTGTCTTGAACGGTCGTGCAGGGAGCGTTCCGACTCAGGCCGCGCCCGGTTCTTGGCTGCTGTTTGATCAAGCCACCGCTTCGCGCTGGCGCCTAAGCACTCGTGCTGTCGAGCTCGACGATATCGTCCGGACCGAACTCCAATGATGCGGCGCGGACGAGGCTGTCGACCTGTTCCAATGTCGTGGCGCTGGCGATCGGCGCGGTGACGCCGGGCCGCGCAATCACCCAGGCGAGCGCCACTTCCGCCGGCTTGGCCGCGTGACGTGCCGACACGGCGTCGAGTGCCGCCAGGACGCGCATGCCGCGCGCGTTGAGATAGTTCTTCACGTCGTCGCCACGCGCGCTTTTGCCGAGATCGGCCTGGCTGCGGTACTTGCCGCTCAAAAACCCCTTGGCGAGGCTGAAATAGGTGATGACGCCGATATCCTCGGCCATGCACAGATCGCGCAGCGGCCCATCGAAGGAGGCGCGATCGTAGAGATTGTATTCCGGCTGCAGCACCGAATAGCGCGGCAGGCCCCGCAAGCTTGCCACGTCCAGCGCGGCGCGCAACTGGCCAGCATCGAGATTGGAGGCGCCGACGTGGCGGATCTTGCCCTTGTCGAGCAGCTTTTGATAGGCGCCAAGCGTTTCCTCGTAGGGGGTGGCCGGGTCCGGCCAGTGCGACAGATAGAGATCCACGACTTCGGTCTGCAGCCGCTGCAGCGACGCATCGATGGCCTTTTCGATATAGGCAGCGGAGAGGTCTTTCCTGCCCTGCCCCATGTCCGACCCGACCTTGGTGATCACCACAACCTTGTCGCGATTGCCGCGGCTTTTCATCCATTTGCCGATGATCGTTTCGGATTCGCCGCCCTTGTTGCCGGGAACCCAGCGCGAATAGGCATCGGCGGTGTCGATGGCGTTGAGGCCGGCGCCGACGAACCGGTCGAGCAGATCGAAAGAGGTTTTCTCGTCGGCGGTCCAGCCGAAGACGTTGCCACCCAGAACCAGCGGCGCGATGGACAGGTCGGTTTGACCGAGACGACGTTTCTGCAAGACTGATCTCCGTGGGGAATGGAAAGAAGCGGGCGAAAAGCCCCGTGACCGGCTTAACCTATGGCGGGCCGCACCAACGTCAAAGGGCCGGCCGACTTTTCCACCGACCAGCGCTTCACAAAGGCGCGATCCGTTTCGCCACCTCTTCCAGCCAATGGTCGCGGATCCCCAGCGCCTCGAGGTGCTCCAGCGTGCTGGACACATAGTCCTCATTCTTTCCCGACTGGCCAACGGCGCCGCGAACGACGCTCGCCGCATCGGCCGCATCGAGCGCACCGGCATATTGCTCGTGGCTACGGTCGACGACATAGGCGACAGCCTCGACCGTCTCGCCTCCGTCTGTGTCGCCCCCACCCTTGTCGGCCTCACGCGTGTCCCCCTTGTCGAGGCGAATGCTAAGCATGCGCTCGAGATAGACATTGGTGACCAGCTCGCGTTCGCGCAGATAGGTGATGACCTCGTTGCGCAGATCGCCGGGGACGCGGAAAGCCAGCCCGATGCAGGAGCCGCCACGGTCGAGGCCGAGCACCAGGCCGGGCCGTTCGCGCGTGCCGCGATGCACGAAGGAGTAGACGCACAGCGAGCGGCGGTAGCCATGGAGGCGGGCCCGCCGCGTCTCGACATGCGCAAATCCCGGCCGCCAGATCAGCGAGCCGTAGCCAAAAACCCAAAAATCGCCCATATCGCCAAGCCTGGTTGCAGCACCGCACTGGAATCGGTGTTTTTTCAATCCGTCTCCGTCTACCCGATCTTGCCGGAAACGACACCTCTGCAACACGCGCCAACGAGAGCCGCAGCATGACGTCAAATGACGAACGCCCGCCGAATTTTCTCCGCCGGCTGTTCTGGCTCGGCGTTTTCATCGTCGTGCTGTTTTGCCTCTACAGCGCCGGCTGGTTCTACCTGGCAGACAAGGTCAAGAGCGAAGCCGGCAAAGCGGTGGCCGAACTCAACGGCAATGGCATCGAGGCGGACTGCGTCAATCTCACGGTCAGCGGCTACCCCTTAAGCTTCGCCGTTACCTGCGACAGCCTGGCTTATCAGGACGACAGCAGGAACGTCGCCGCCTCGCTCGGCAGCCTCAAAGGAGTCACGCACGTCACCCAGATCCTGTCCCCTGGCGCCGACCTGCAGGGGCCGCTCAGGACCTCCGTGCCGGGGATGGCACCGCTGTGGATCGACTGGGATAATCTGCGAGCGAACGTCAAACTGTCCTGGCCCCTGCCCCGGCGCGTTTCACTGGAGGCAGAGGCTCTGTCAGCCCAGACCGATCCCGCCGATGGCACAGACCCGGTCGAGCTGTTCAGCGCTGGGACAGCGGCCGGAGAATTGCGTCCGAACGGCCAGGACATCGACTATGCCGGGAGTTTTACCGATCTCGAAATCGATCCGGGCGCGATCGATGGCCGCGTGCTGCCGCCGCTCGACGGCAGCGGCGACGTGACGCTGAAGAACGGCGTGGCGCTGATCAAGACACAAACAGAGAGCCTGCGCGGCCAGGCGGTGGATATCGGCAAGCTCGATCTGTCGTCGGGAAGCGCGCGCGTCACCGTTTCCGGGCCGGTCTCGGTCGATGCCGACGGGCTGATCGACGCCGATTTGATGATCAGGCTCAGCGATCCGAAGGCGGTGGCGGAAATCCTCGGCAAAGCCATTCCCGAGCAGAAGAGCCAGATCAAAACCGGCTTTGCCGGGCTGGCGCTGCTTGGCAACGAACCGTCGATGCCGCTCAAGATCGTCAAGGGCAAGGCCTCGCTCGGTTTTATCCCGCTGGGCAGCATCAAGCCGGTCGATTAGGCGATGATTGCGAACCTCCAGTTCGGAAAGACCATGGCCAAACAGGAAGATAGATGAACCGCCCGGTGAAGCTCCTGAGTGTTGGCGCGCTGACGCTCGATACGATCCTTCGCGTCGACACGCTTCCGGCGCGTCAGGGCAAGTTCATCGCGTCCGACGGCGTCCAGATCGCCTCGGGCATGGCTTCGAGCGCGGCCTGCGCCGCACGCCGCCTCGGCGCGGAGGTATCGCTGTGGGCGAGCGCGGGAGACGACCTCGTCGGCGATCAGCTGGTCGCAGGCATTGAGGCCGAAGGCGTCGATTGCAGCTTTGTCCGGCGCGTCGCCGGGGCGCGGTCGGCACTGTCGGCCATCCTGGTCGACACGCATGGCGAGCGCATTATTGTTCCGTTCTATGACAAGCTCGCGCAGGCCGACCCCGAAGCGCCCCCCACTGAGGATCTCACCGCATTCGACGCCGTCCTGGTCGACGTGCGCTGGCCGGGCGCGGCAGCTCTGGCCCTGACGGCGGCGCGCGCAAACGGCCGTCCAGCCATACTCGATGCCGACACCGCGCCACGGGCCGTGCTGGAACGGCTGTTTCCGCTCGCCACGCATATCGTCGCGTCGGAGCCGGCGGCGTTCATCCTCTGCGGCGAGGAGCAAGGCACGCAAAAGGCCTGTGAAGCGCTGGCCAGGCGCACCGATGCTTTCGTAGCGGTGACCGGCGGCGCAGCGGGAAGCTGGTGGTTCGACCGCTCGGTGGCGTCGGTGCGCCACGTCGCCGCGCCAAGGATCAAGGCAGTGGATACGCTTGCCGCCGGCGACGTGTTTCACGGCGCCTTTGCCGTCGGGCTGGCCGAGGCGATGCCGATCGAACGGACATTGCGGTTTGCCAGCGCCGCCGCCGCGCTCAAATGCCTGCGCTTCGGCGGCAGGCTGGGCGCGCCGGACAGGGCCGAGACACTGGCGATGATGGCGGCTCACTGGCCGGATTGAGCGCGAGGCGGCCTTCAAATCGGATGGTACCGCCGCTCTATCTTTTGCTTGAGCATCGGATTTCACCTAAAACCGGTACGGGTCCGATGCTCTATCCCTTGGCCGGATGCTCGACTGCCTGCCGGCCAAAGTCCGGCACGTCGATGTCCTGGCCGGCCTCGATGATCGAGCGGCGCACGGCGCGGGTGCGGGTGAACAGGTCGAACAGCTTTTCGCCGTCGCCCCAGCGGATCGCCCGCTGCAGCGAGGCCAGATCCTCCGAGAACCGCGCCAGCATTTCGAGGATGGCATCCTTGTTGTGCAGGCAGACGTCCCGCCACATCGTCGGGTCGGACGCGGCAAGGCGCGTGAAGTCGCGAAAGCCGGAGGCCGAATATTTGATGACCTCGGACTTGGTCACCGACTCCAGGTCGTCGGCGGTGCCGACGATGTTATAGGCGATGATGTGCGGCAGGTGCGAGACGATGGCCAATGTCATGTCGTGATGCTGGGGATCCATCGTGTCGATGTTGGAGCCGCAGCGGCGCCAGAATTCCGAGAGCCTTTCCAGCGCCTCGGGATCGGTGCCGGGTAGCGGCGTGAAGATGCACCAGCGGTTTTCGAACAATTCGGCAAAGCCGGCGTCCGGGCCCGATTTTTCAGTGCCGGCCAGTGGATGGCCGGGAATGAAATGCACGCCGGCAGGCACATGCGGCTGCATCTGCGCGATGACCGACGCCTTGGTCGAGCCGACATCGGTGAGGATCGCGCCCTGCTTCAGCGCCGGTGCGATTTCCTCGGCGACCTCGCCCGAAGAACCGACCGGCACCGAAACGATGACCAGGTCGGCATCGCCGACCGCCTCTTTCGCATCCGACGTGTAGAAGGAGCCGAGGCCGAGTTGTTTCGCCCGCGCCAGCGTCGTTTCGCTGCGCGTCGAGATGGCGACATGACCGGCAAGGCCTTCGCGATGGATTACGCGGGCCAGCGACGAGCCGATCAGGCCGATGCCGACCAGCGCGATCTTTTCGAACATCGGTGATGTCATGGTGTTCTAGCTTTTCAAAAATGTCGCGAGGGCGGCGACAACGCCGCGATTGGCCTCTTCGGTGCCGATGCTCATGCGCAGCGCATTCGGGAAGCCGTAGCCGGAAACACGCCGCAATATGTAGCCGCGCGCACAGAGGTAATCGTCCGCAGCTGCCGCCGAATGTTTTTTGTCTTCGGGAAAGTGGATGAGGACGAAATTGCCGACGCTCGGCGTCACCCGCAGTCCGAGCCTGGTCAACTCCTGGCTCACCCAGGTCAGCCAGGTCTCGTTATGCGCCACGCTTCGCTCGACATGGGCACGGTCGCGGATCGCGGCAATGCCGGCCTCGATCGCCGTCGCGTTGACGTTGAAGGGACCCCGCACCCGGTTGATCGCATCGATGACATGCATCGGCGCGTACATCCAGCCGATCCGCGCGCCGCCGAGGCCGAGCTTGGAGAAGGTGCGGGTCATGACCACGTTTTCCGCGCCAGCCACGAGTTCGACGCCGGCTTCATAGTCGTTGCGGCGGACATATTCGGCATAGGCTGCATCAAGCACCAGAAGCACGTTTCGAGGCAGGCCGGCATGCAGGCGGCGCACCTCCTGGAACGGCAAATAGGTGCCGGTCGGGTTGTTGGGATTGGCGAGGAAAATGATCCTGGTACGCGCCGTTACCGCAGCGAGGATCGCGTCGACGTCGGCGCGCTCATTGGTTTCCTTGACCGAGACCGGGACAGCACCTGCCGACTGGATGTAGATCTTGTAGACCATGAAGCCGTGTTCGGTGATCACAGCCTCGTCGCCGGGTGCGAGATAGGTCTGCGCAAGCAGGCCCAGAATCTCGTCGGAACCGTTGGAACAGACGATGTTCGCCGGATTGAGGCCATGCACCTCGGCGATCGCCTCCCGCAGGCGCCTGGCGGTGCCGTCGGGATATATGTCGAGCTTGGCCGCAACGTCGCGCGCGGCTTCTATCGCCTTCGGCGAGGGGCCGAGCGGATTCTCGTTCGACGACAATTTATGGACCTTGGCAACGCCGGCCGGCGCCGTGCTTTTGCCCGGCACATAGGCTTCGATGTCCATGATCCCCGCGCGGGGCGTTGGACGTGCCTGATCCGATGCCTGGTTCATATTGCAAAAATCCGTCGAGAACGCTTCCGCTGCTCCAACGCGATGCGAATTTCGGATCCGCCACACTGGAAGCCGCCGCGGAAATACAAGCCGTGGCCTGGAATGTCGAGAGGCGGCAATGATCGGTGCGTGACTGGCCGTTGACGCCGAGGCGCGCCGGTCCTAAAGAAAGGCGAAATCCCGTGGTGATTTGGCCGGTCGGCTTGCAGCCACGTTAAACAACTCGCTAAAGGGCCGTTTGCATCCTGTAACCGGCTTTGCGAAGGCAATGCCGGTTTTTTTGTTGTCCGCAGCCGGCCGGACAGTCGCATCGACCCGAAAATCGCAATCGACTTTCGGAAAACACGATGGGTTGATGTAAGAGGATGCGATGGTCGCGCTGCGCACGAAAAGAACCAACAACGAGGCCGACGAGCCGTCGAGCCCGGTGTTGCGTTTCGGTGCCGACAAGCCGCTCAAGCTCGATGCCGGCACGCTGCTGTCACCGTTCCAGATCGCCTACAAGACTTACGGCACGCTCAACGACGCCCGCTCCAACGCCATCCTCGTCTGCCATGCACTGACCGGCGACCAGCATGTCGCCAGCACCAATCCAGTGACCGGCAAGCCGGGCTGGTGGGAAGTGCTGATCGGCCCCGGCAAGATCATCGATACCAGCCGCTTCTTCGTCATCTGCTCGAACGTCATCGGCGGCTGCCTCGGCTCGACCGGCCCCGCCTCGACCAATCCCGCCACCGGCAAGCCGTACGGGCTCGACCTGCCGATCATCACCATCCGCGACATGGTGCGGGCGCAGTTGATGCTGGTCGACCATTTCGGCATCGAAAAACTGTTCTCGGTGCTCGGCGGCTCGATGGGCGGCATGCAGGTGCTGCAATGGGCGTCAAGCTATCCGGAGCGCGTTTTCTCGGCGCTGCCGATCGCCACCGGCGCGCGCCATTCCTCGCAGAACATCGCCTTCCATGAGGTCGGCCGGCAAGCGGTGATGGCCGATCCCGACTGGCATGGCGGCAAATATTTCGAACAAGGCAAGCGCCCGGAAAAGGGACTGGCTGTGGCGCGGATGGCCGCTCACATCACCTATCTGTCGGAGGCGGCCCTGCACCGGAAGTTTGGCCGCAATCTGCAGGACCGTGAAGCGCTCACCTTCGGTTTCGACGCCGACTTCCAGATCGAGAGCTATCTGCGCCATCAGGGCATGACCTTCGTCGACCGCTTCGACGCCAACTCCTATCTCTACATGACACGGGCGATGGACTATTTCGACCTCGCCGCCGACCATGGCGGCCGGCTCGCCGATGCCTTTGCCGGCACCAAGACCCGTTTCTGCCTGGTCTCCTTCACCAGCGACTGGCTGTTCCCGACCGAGGAGAGCCGCTCGGTCGTTCACGCGCTGAACGCGGCCGGCGCCTCGGTGTCCTTCGTCGAGATCGAGACCGATCGCGGCCACGACGCCTTCCTGCTCGACGAGCCGGAGCTGTTCGCCGCCATCAACGGCTTCATCGCGTCGGCGGCCCGCGCCAGGGGGCTCAGCGCATGATCCTGAAAAGGCGCAGACTTTTCGGATCACGGTCATGCGCCAGACAAAAGGCACGATCATGAGTGTCAACCACGCCCAGCGCGTCGACCTCGAAGTCGTCGCCGATCTCATCCCGCCGCAGTCGCGGGTGCTGGACGTCGGCTCCGGTGATGGCCTGCTGCTCGAATTGCTTCAGGCAACGAAGCAGGTCGACGGCCGTGGGATGGAACTGTCGCAGCGCGGCGTCAACGAATGCGTGGCACGCGGCCTGTCCGTCATCCAGGGCGACGCCGACAAGGACCTCAAATTCTATCCCGACAAGGGTTTTGATTTCGTCGTCCTGTCGCAGACCTTGCAGGCGACCCGCAACCCGAAGCTGGTGCTTGACGAGTTGCTCAGGATCGGCAAGCACGCCATCGTCTCCTTCCCCAATTTCGGCCACTGGCGGGTACGCCTTTCGCTGTTCGTCGAAGGGCGGATGCCGGTGACCAAGGACCTGCCCTATTCCTGGTACGACACGCCCAACATCCATTTCTGCACCATCCGCGACTTCGTCAATCTCTGCGAAGAGCTCGGCGCAACGGTGGAAAAGGCAACCGCGCTCGACGCCAATGGCCAGAAAATCGGCCTGTCGATGCCATGGTGGTTCTGGAATTTCTTTGGCCAGCAGGCGGTGTTCCTGCTGAAGCGGTAACGGCGGCCATCGCTTCGGCCAGCCGGCCGGAGTCCGGAGACATCTGGGACGGATCGCCATTCGTCGAGGTCTAGCGATCAAGTTCCGGAAAATACGGATCGGAGAAAAACCGCCGACCGCGCTCGCCTTGCAAACAGTCGACCGTTGCTGCCGCATCGACCGGGACGGATCCGGGATCGGCCCCGGGACCGGCATTAGGATCGGTAACACCGCTGACCTCGAGGACCAGCTTGCGGCGTATGGCGGTCACGAATTCCGAAGCGGCATAGACCGGCAGCACGAAGGAACCTGGCCCGCCTGTGACGCACTCGGCATAGTATTGGTCGAGATGGCTGAAGCTGGGCGACGGGCTGATCAGGATCGGCAGGCCATTGATGACGATGCCCTTTGCTATCGCGGCGTCGCGTGTCGTGGCGACGGGCATCCCGATATTGTTGGGGCCATCGCCTGAGATGTCGATGACGCTGCGCGTCGCGTCGAAGGCGGCTCCATCCAAAAGCTTGGCGCCGAACGCGAGCGCACTGGAAATCGAGGTGCCGCGAAAGCTCCTGAACGGGCGCGCCTCGATCTTGCCGGCGAATACCTCGGCGCTCTCGGCATCGTCGATGACCTGCCAGGCAATGACGGCGTCGTCGCGGACGGTGCCTGCCCATTCGAAATAGGCCAGCGCAATGCGGCCGTTCACGCCCGAACGCACCGCATTGATGAAGTCGGGGTGGCGCAGCGCCTTGACATAGCCGGCGCGCTGCAGGGCGAATTCCTTTTCGTCCATCGAGTGCGAGATGTCGACCGCCAGCACCAGTTCGACGTCCACGGCAATGGTGTCGGCGGGCGTGGCCAGTGGTGCTGCCTGAGCGCAGGCTAGGCAGGCAAGCAGGCTGACGCAGGTCGCCCAAAAGCGCGCAGCGGTTTTGGGGTAACGACAAGCATCGAAACAAAGACTCAAAGCGTGTCGCATGAATCCAACGCCGCAGGCTTCCGAACGATGCCGGCAATCTTTCGCCGTGATCACGGCAAAATAAAGCTTACGGCCGGCTATGCCTGTTGGCGGGCTTTGGCGACGGCCGGGGGTGGTTCGATCGCGCCGGCCCTGACACGGACTGGCTTGAGAGCCGGTCGCTCGAAATCTCTCACGATCGCCAATGAGCGCGGGAAGAATTCAATGTTGTGCTGGCCACGGCCGATATTGAGGATCGCGGCGTCGGCAAGACGCGCCTCCAGCATCGACAGCACCCGCCGCAGCGTCGCGCCGTCGAACGTGTCCAAAGCCTCATCGATGATCACCCATTTCGGCTGCCGCAAGACCAGCCGGGCAAAGGCAAGCAGGCGCTGCTCGTCATCGCTCAATTCGCGCTCCCAGCGCGCCGACCGGTCGAGCGAGGATGACAGCCGCCCGAGACCGACCTCGGCAAACACCGCCGAGATCTCGGCGTCGCTGACCGCGGCATCGGCGTGGTCGAGCACCTCGCGCAGCGTGCCGAGCGGGAAATAGGGTTTTCGGGGAACGAAGGCCGGCACCTCTCCGGCCGGCATGCCGATCCGCCCGCTTCCCCATGGCCACAGACCGGCAATGGCGCGGAAGAACAGCGTCTTGCCGGCGCGCGGATCTCCGGTGATCATGACGCGCTCGCCGGCGCGGATCTCGACATGGGGCTCGGCGAGCTTGGTGCATCCATCCCGCGACGCAATTTCGAGCTTGTCGAATGTCAGCCTGCCGTCCGGATTTTCGCCGAACTCGATGCGCCTCTCGCTGTGGTGGAGCACATCCGTTTCAGCAAGCGCGATGCGGAAATCGGCGACGCGCATCAGCGTGGCGCGCCAATCGGCGATGCCGCCGATATTGTTGATGAACCAGCGCAACGAGGAATGCACCTGGTTGAAGGCGCCGACAGCCATCATCAGCCCGCCGAAGCTGATGTCACCGGCGAAATAGACCGGCGCGGCGACGAGGATCGGCGCGACGACAGTGATCCAGCCATAGGTGTCGGTCACCCAGGAAAGATTGATCTGGGCGCTGTAGATGCGCCGCATCGCGCCCAGCACCGTGCCGAGGTCGAGCTCAAGCCGCCGTCGCGCGTCGGCCTCGCCGTGCGCAAGCGCGATGGCATCGACATTCTCGTTGACGCGGACCACCGAGGAGCGCAGCTCCGCCTCGCGCGTATAGCGGTCGCTGTTGAAGCGGATGAGCGGCCGCCCGACCAGCCAGCTCAGCCAGGAGGCGGTGCCGGCATAGAGGATTGCGGCCCACACCATGTAGCCCGGAATCGCAAGCGAATAGCCGCCGACATGGAAGACGAAGCCGGAAGACAGCGACCACAGGACGCCGACGAACGAAACAAGCAGAATGAACGACTGCAATAGCCCTATGCCGAGACCTGTCGAAAGATCGGAGAGATGCCCGGCATCCTGCTGCAGGCGCTGGTCGGGGTTGACGCCGATGGCGCCGGCGTTGGCGAGCCGGAAAGCCCGCGCCGGCCGCATCCATTCACCGATCAGATCGACGGTCAACGCCTCACGCAGCTTCAGCCGGATCGTCTGGTCGAGCCAGGTCTGGCCGACATTGAGCACCACAAGCCCGCCGGCGATGGCGGCAAACACCAGAAGCTGGTGCAGGAAACCCTGCATGTCGCGCCGAGCCAGCGCGTCGTAAAAGGGCTCGTTCCAGCGATTGAGCAGAACCTGCCCGATCGAGGTTGCCACAATGACGGCGACGATGCCGAGGCAGGCCCAGAGCAGTTGTTTGCGGATCGGCGACGTCGCCAGCGCCAGCCTGATTGTCGCCAGCTGGTCGCGCAGGCTGCTGGCCTCGACCGACGCGGCAATCGGCTTGGTGCTGGCCTCGAAATCCGGATGATCGGCCATTGATGAAGACCCTTCGCAAGCGGTGCTGAAACCGGTGAACAAGTCGACTCAATCGGGTAGCAAACCCGCCCACGACAGATAGGTGGGAAAAAGCGTTATTCCGATCACGAAAACGTCATCGGCGGCCCGGCGACGGCGCCTTCCCGCTCGGCGATATCCGGCCGAGCCTTGTGGCGCCATGCGGCGAGAAAACCGGCACGAAGACGCGGCGAGAGGCGCGCTGGACGACCGGCACACCCTGATAGAGCCGCTTCTGCGCCTCGACGACGATGACGCCGGAAAAGATCGGCCAGAACCTGCGGCCGGCGCGCTCCAGCACATTGTGGAACCGCATCATGAAGCGTCGCCGCGATGGCGGGAAGAACAGGGCGTCGGACCAGGCCGCGGGCGTGAAATTCGCTTCGCGCAGCAATTCGGTGAGCTGGCCGCGCGAGAAAGGCCGGCCGCTGCCGAACGGCGTATGCTCGAAACGGGCCCAGACACCGCGCCGGTTGGGCACGACGATGACGACGCGGCCGGCGGGCGACAGCACCCGCCAGATTTCGTTCAGCGTCTCGCGCGGGTTCTCGGCATGTTCGAGTGAATGGACGAGCAGCATGCGGTCGATGGAGGCATCGACCAACGGCAATTCCTCATCGAAGACCAGCGCGGTCGCAGTCGGCCCGGTGGCCGGCCAGACCACCGCGCCTTGCGTCGCCGGCATGAAGGCAAAGACACGTTCGGCATCGGTGCCGAACCGCTCCAGCCACGGCAAGGTGTAGCCGAGGCCGACCAGCCGCTCATTGGGCACGACAGCCCATATCGAGGACAACGCCATGGTGATCGAGCGTTCGGCCAATCGCCCGAGCGTGGTCGAATAAAATGAGCGAAGGTCGACGATATCGGAATGCATGCGCGGCACGCTATCTTCGATGCTGTCCAAGTTCAACAAAGGCGCCAAGTTCTACAAAGACGATGACATCCGCGGGCAAGCGCCCTATGTCTGCGGCGACTGCTGCATCGGCCAGAAATCGGTTTCGATTTCGGAAGACACGATGCAGCAGGTAAAAAGTGTCAGAAGCGTCCTTTGTGCGTCCAACTGGACGCGCGGCGCTCTAGAGCAATTCCAGGAAAAGTGTGAAACGGTTTTCCGTCCGGAATTGCGCAAAACAAAGAGTTAGAGCGGTTCGGCGCTTCCGTGAAACGATGAACCGCTCCAGTGGAGAGATGCGATGCCGGTTGAAATCGAACAATTCATGTGCCGCAGCGACAATTTCGGTGTGCTGGTGCATGACCCGAAAAGCGGCCAGACCGCGATCATCGACGCGCCCGAGGAGGCGTCGATCCTGGCCGCGATCGAGCGTACCGGCTGGACGCCGACGATGATCCTGACCACCCATCACCATGTCGACCATGTCGAGGCCAATCTGGCGCTGAAGGAGCGCTTCAAGCTGCGCATCGTCGGACCGGAAGCGGAACAGGCAAAAATCCCCGGCATCGACGAAACCGTCGAGCAGGGTTCAGTCATCCACCTCGGCGAGGAGAGGATCGACGTGATCGCCACGCCCGGCCACACGGCGGGCCATGTCTCCTATCATCTGCCGGCGTCGAAAGTGGCGTTCACCGCCGACACGCTGTTCGCACTCGGCTGCGGCCGGCTGTTCGAATGCAAGCCGCCGGTGATGTACGATTCGTTGAAGAAGCTCGCGGCGCTTCCGGCCGAGACGGTCGTCTATTGCGGCCATGAATACACGCTTTCCAACGCCCGCTTCGCGCTGACCGTCGACCCGACCAATTCGGCATTGAAGGAGCGCGCCGCGAAAATCGAAGCGCTGCGCGCCGACGGCAAGCCGACGCTGCCGACCACGATCGGTGAGGAACTGTCGACCAATCCGTTCCTGCGCTGGCACGATCCGGCAATCCGCAAGCATCTCGGCATGGAGAACGCCTCCGACGCCGAAGTGTTCGCCGAAATACGCAAGCGCAAGGATAATTTCTGAGCACGTTGATGGTCTGGCATCCATGAAGGGCTGAGGAAAATGACCAGTTCCGCCGAAATCATCGCGGCGCTCGGCCTGAAACCGCATCCGGAAGGCGGCTGGTATGCCGAGACCTTTCGCGATGGCGCGGAAGGCGCTCGCGGCCATTCGACCGCGATCTATTTCCTTTTGGAGCAGGAGCAAGTGTCGGCCTGGCACCGCGTCAAGGACGCCGCCGAGGTCTGGCATTTCTATGCCGGCGCCCCGCTGGCACTGTCGATGCATCGGGAAAACGGGCCGGTGATCGAGCAGGTGCTCGGCACGGCATTGGCGGCGGGCGAGCGGCCGCAGATCGTTGTGCCGGCAGGCTGGTGGCAGTCGGCGCGTAGCCTGGGCGAGTGGACGCTAGCCGGCTGCACCGTGGCGCCGGGCTTCGATTTCGCCGCCTTCGAGCTGGCCGAACCGGGCTGGCAACCGGGAACGCCTTAGGTATATCGAGATTCAGGTCAGGCCGAGCCGAAAATGGTGGATTCCGAGAACCGGAACGGAGCGTACGTTTGGGTACGTGAGTACCGGAAGCGCAGGAAACCGCCGTTTGCAGGCCGGCATCACCTGAATATCGACATACCTAACCCAGCAGGAAACCCATCGTGATCCCCAGCTGGGCGGCATAATACAGCACCCAGACCGCGCGGCGCGTCCAGTCGCGGTGCGGCGAGATGGCGCTCAGCAGGAACTTTTCCGAGGCGAGCAGCGCGTCGGACGCCATGAACAGCACGGCGCCGCCGACGACCCAGAAATTGCTCAGGGTCAGCGCCGAAATGCCCATGGCAAAAATTGTCGCGATATAGACGCTGATGGGAAGGCGCAGGGCGGGGCCGACACGGCGCCAGAGCGCAAAAGCATGGCGAGCGCCAACACGGCCATTGCCACGGCAATCGCCGCGCGCCACGGCTCGGCCGAGAGCAGCCCGACCGGCTCGCCGGAGCGCAGGAACAGCGCGATGTAAAACCCATGCGCCACGAGAAAACTGGCCAGCCCGCCGACAAAAGCCTTTTCACCGTCGCGCGACAGCAATGCATCGCCGATGGCGCTGAGCGCCAGCGCAGCGATGAGCAACCCCGGACCGCCCTGCAGCGATGCCAGCACGGCGAGCATTGCCACGGCCAGCGTCTTGACCGCGGAACGCGCAAGCGTCTGTGGCATGTCGATGGTGAAGGCGTAGATCACCGCGGCGGCCAGCGAAAACAGCAGCGTCGCATTGGCGTCGGCGTCGATGCCGCCGGGAAACGGCATCACGCCCCTGCCTCGCTCGCAGCCCTCTTGCGCAAGAACAGCGATTTCGCCGCAAGCGCTGCGCCGCCGGTGATCAGCACGCAGGCGGCGAGGATGCGCAGGGACGGTTCGGCGAAACCGGCTGATATCAGCACCAGCGTCGACAGCAGCGGCGCGGCATAGCTTGCCGCGCCCAGCACCTGGATGTTGCCGCGCTTGACGCCGATATCCCAGGCGTAGAAGGCCGCGCCCACCGGCATCAGGCCGAGGCCGAGCACGGCCAGCCACTGGCCGGCGCCGACAGGCAGCACCGTTTCTTCCAGCATCAGATGGCAGACAAGCGAAAGCGCTGCCGTGGCCGCACAGAACCAGGTGACGATGCTGGTCGGCACCGACGGAAAGCGGCGCGACAACAGCGAATAGGACGACCACAGCACGGCGCAGACGCCGGCCATCGCATAGCCGAAGGCATAGCGCGCGTCGAAGGCAATCCCGCCGGCCTTGGTGACGATCAGGAAAGTGCCGGCAAGGCCGAGCAGTGCGCCGACGACATGGTTCCAGGCCAGGCGCTCGCCCGGCATCAGCGCCGATCCGAGCACGATCAGCAGCGGCCACAGATAGGCGATGAGGCTCGCCTCCACCGCCGGTGCGTTGCGCAGCGCAGTGAAATAGAAGAAGTGATAGCCGAACAGGCCGGCAATGCCGATCAGCCACACTTGCGGCGGTATTTTCCCGCTCCCGGCGGTGGCCGGCATGAACAGCCGCGCGACGAGCCCGACGCCAGTGCCGATCGTGAAGGTGATCGCCGAGAGCAGGAATGGCGGCACCTTGCCGGAAGCGTCCGTAAGCAGCGCCAGCAGCGCCCACATGGCGACCGCCGAGAAGCCGATCAGTGTTGCGCGCCCCATGTCCGTCTCCGGCGGCGCGCGATCGCGCCTAATCTGTCGCTTCGAACCGCTCCGCGCTGACGGTAAGGGTGCCGATTTTCGTGCCGACCGTGGCGTGGATCGGCGCATATACGCCGGTTTGGCCGACCGGTGCAAACGTCACCATGATGCGGCTGCGCTTTCTCAGGTAATCCAGGGATTTGCGGTTCTTGCGATAACCCGCCACCGGCTCAAAATCCAGCCGGCAAGTGACGGTATCGCCCTCGTAGCCGCGCACCGAGGTCGAGCCTTTCGACTCGTAGGTCAGCGTCAGATCGGCGCGCATCTCGCCGTCATAGAGCTTCACCGTGCGCCCGCAGACCTTGTCGAGACTATCGGCATGGATGACGGTGGCGGCCATCGGATCGAGCACCGAGGCGAGATGGCTGGCGGCCAGCGGTATCCATTTCTTGGAATTGCGCTTCTTCGGCGCAGGCACGACCTTGGTCGCGGTAACAGTGCCGTTGGCGAACTGTATATCGATCATCGATGCCTTGTCGCCCGATTTGTAGTCGGCGCGGAACGCCTGCGGCTGCAATTGCTTGCCCAAAATCTTGCCCTTCGACGAGACCGTGCCACGCGTGTCGTCGAATATTGTGGCGAGGCCGGCGCTGGAGACGCTGCCTTCGATCGAATAGGTATCGCCTTCGTAACTGCTGGAAAAGCTTGCCTTGGCCACCGAGAAGCCGTGGACCGAAACCGTATACTCGCCCTTGAAGGATTGTTGCGTGGCGGCAGAAATTGCCGTCGGCAGCGCCACGGCGAGCGATGCAAGGAGAGCATGAGACGAACGAAGCATGGCGGGATCGATCCTCGATTTCAGCAGAAGCGCGCAACTCCAGCCTGGCATCTCCTTGTGCGACCGCTTATAGACTGAATTTCGGCCTTTATGTGAAAGACGTCGTCACACCCGGGCGCAAGCCGGAGCTTGACGCATCGCCGAAATGCAACTATGGAACGCCAACTTTTTCCATAAGGCCGCCTGACCGAAACCGCGCGCCACCCGGCGCGGGTTGAATGTTTGGCCAGACCGAGAACTGAAGGTTTAGAACCATGTCCCGCACCTGCGAACTCACTGCCAAGGCAGTCATGTCCGGCAACAATGTGAGCCACGCCAACAACAAGAGCAAGCGTCGCTTCCTGCCCAATCTCGTCAATGTGACGCTGATCTCGGAAGCCTTGAACCAGAATGTGCGCCTGCGCATTTCGGCCAACGCGCTGCGTTCGGTCGAGCATCGCGGCGGCCTTGATGCGTTCCTGGCCAAGGCCGACGCCAAGGAGCTGTCGCAGCGCGCGCGGCTGCTGAAGAAGCAGATCGCCAAGAAGCTCGCCGAACAGCCGGCCGCTTGATTTTTCAGGCAACCGCCTTCGGCATCGGACCGAAAAGTGCGAAGCGGTTTTCGGAGAAATCCGATGGCCAAACAGCAATGAAGTGTCGTCCGAACTCGGCATGACACCTCGCTGGTTCCATTACCCAGGATAAAAAAATGAGCTTTTTCTCCCGATACCTGCCCTTCGTTGCGGCCATGGCGCTTGTCGTGGTGGCGTCGAACGTCCTCGTGCAGTTCCCGCTGCAGGGTGCAATTGGCGGCCTGTCGCTGGCCGACATTCTGACCTGGGGCGCCTTCACCTACCCGTTCTCCTTCCTGGTCACCGACCTTGCCAATCGCCGCTACGGCCCGGCTGTGGCGCGCCGGATCGTGTTTGTCGGCTTCACGGCGGCAGTGATCTGCTCGGTCGTCATCCCGCCCTTGCTGTTCCGCTACGGCCTGATCGAATTCGAAACGGCTGCCGACCGGCTGGTGCGCATTGCAGCGGCTTCCGGCACCGCGTTCCTGATCGCGCAGCTGCTCGACGTGACCGTGTTCAACCGGTTGCGCCGGCAGAGCTGGTGGCGGGCGCCGATCGTCGGCACGCTGGTCGGCTCGGTGTTCGACACCGCGGTGTTCTTCACGATCGCCTTTTCGGCGGCTTTCGCCTTCGCTGGCCCGAACGATGGCTTTGCGCTCGAAACCGCGCCGCTGATGGGCGTGCTGCCGGTCGAGGCCATGCGCTGGGTGTCATGGGCGCTCGGCGACCTCGGCGTGAAGCTGATCATAGCCGTGGTGGCGCTGATCCCCTACCGGCTGCTTGCCGCCCGCTGGAGCCAGCCGGCACTGGCGGCATAGAGAAAAGATCATGCCCACAGGTTCTCGAGCATGATCCCGTGGGTCCAACTCGATACCGCGAAGACGCCTGATGGCGACCATGAGCTGCGCCTGAAACAACGCGGCGCCGAATTCTCGATCATGCTCGGCTCGAACGAGCTGATGAACAGCCGCCTCAGCGGTTCTGAGGAAGCGCTGGCGAGGCTGTCCTGCCAAAGGATTGCCGGCCGCAGGCAGCCGAAAATCCTGATCGGCGGGCTGGGCATGGGTTTCACGCTGCGCGCCGCGATTGCCGAGCTTGGCGCCGATGCCGGCATCGTTGTCGCCGAGTTGGTGCCCGCCGTGGTGGCGTGGGCGCGCGGCCCGATGGCCTCGCTGTTCGGCGGCTGTCTCGACGATCCGCGCGTGACCATTCGCGAGGCGGATGTCGGGCAGATCATACGATCGGAAGCCTCGGCCTGGGATGCCATCCTGCTCGACGTCGACAATGGGCCGGAAGGGATCGTCCACAGGGCCAACGATGCCCTTTACAGTGTAGCCGGGCTGATCAGCGCGAGAGCAGCGCTCAAGCCCGGCGGCGTGCTGGCGGTCTGGTCGCAGGGACCCGACAGCGGCTTTACCCGCCGGCTCAAGCAGGCGGGCTTCGCGGTCGAGGAGGCCAAGGTGCGAGCCAATGGCAAGCGCGGCGCACGCCAAATCATCTGGATCGCGACCAACGGACCCCGGCCTGCCGCAACCGGCGCCAAGCTGTAGCTTGTTATCGGCCGTCCTTTGCCGACCGCCTCTCAATCCTCGTGCAGCACAAATTCCAGATACAGATTACGCTGTAGCATCGAGTGGTTGTCGTCCGAGACCAGCGACACCATCAGCGCGCCGTCGTCGCGGGTCCAGACGTCGAGCCCTTCCATATTGTCGATCTGGTAGCCCATGTCAGCTTCCATCAGCACCGGCCCGTCGGCAACCGCGCCCTTCTCGACGCTGTCGCCATAGATGCGCCGCAGCCGCATCTTGACGCCACCGGCCATCGAAAAGCTGCGCTCCAAAAGCAAGAGGTCGCCGTCCGGCAGGAAGGCGCCGTCGGCAATGTCGAAATTGCCGTTGCGCTTGACGGTGAAGACGCCCTTGTGCGGCCCTTCGATAGCGGCCGCATAGATGTTGCCTGCCTTGTCGAGGCTCTTTTCCGAGACCACGACCAGCCCGCCTTGGTGCTGGCCGTCAGGATTGGCGTGTGTGACGGTCTCAAAGCCGCGATTGCGGCGAAGCTCCCAGACTGGAATCAGGAAGTCGAGCTGCCTGAACGGCGGCTTCATGTCGCCCGGTTCGATCTTGAACTGTGCAATGCGGTGTTCGCGCTCGAAGCCGACTGTGGCAATGCCGTCCTTGAGCGCAAGGCCTTCGGCGTCGACCTCCCATTTCTCGGCGATCAGCTGGCCTGCCTCGTCGGCCATCTGCTGCATACGGAAATTCTGGATGCCGGATGGGCGCTTGTCGGCATCATGGGTGACGGTGCCGAAGAACCAGAAACCGGTGTCGGCGACGCCGATGAAATCACTGCCGGGCTTGCGGAAACGAAACGCCGACAGCGCGCCGAAATCGCGTGACGGCGAGGTCATTTCCAGCCCGCCGACGAATTCGAGCGGGCCGAACCGCTTTTCGTCACCGCCGATATGAAACCGGTCTATCAGCCGTGCCGAGATTTCGATCGGCTCGACCGCAACGGTGCCGGCAGCGATGGGAGGCGACAAGGCGATGCCGGCAACGAACAGGGCTGTGGCGGCGAAAAGCGTCTGCCGAAAGCCGCCCCGCGAAAAAATCATCCGGTGCGCCGCATGCCGCCGCGTCGCGTGTCGCGCATGCTTTCCTCGCCAAACAGCGAGGCCAGTTGCTCGGTCATGGCGCCGGCCAGTTCCTCGGCATCGACGATGGTCACGGCGCGGCGATAGTAACGGGTAACGTCGTGGCCGATGCCGATGGCCAAGAGCTCGACCGGCGAGCGCGTCTCGATCAGTTCGATGACGGCGCGAAGATGCCGCTCGAGATAGTTGCCCGGATTGACCGACAGCGTCGAATCGTCGACCGGCGCGCCGTCCGAGATCATCATCAGGATCTTGCGCTGCTCCGGCCGCGCGATCAGGCGGTTGTGGGCCCACAGCAGCGCCTCGCCGTCGATATTTTCCTTGAGCAGGCCCTCGCGCATCATCAGGCCGAGATTGCGCCGCGCCCGCCGCCACGGATGGTCGGCGGATTTGTAGATGATGTGGCGCAGATCGTTGAGCCGCCCAGGATTGGGCGGCTTGCCTTCCTTCAGCCATTTCTCGCGCGCCTGCCCGCCCTTCCAGGCGCGGGTGGTGAAGCCGAGGATCTCGACCGAGACGCCGCAGCGTTCCAGCGTGCGCGCCAGAATGTCGGCGCAGGTGGCGGCGACGGTGATCGGCCGGCCGCGCATCGAGCCCGAATTGTCGAGCACCAGCGTCACCACCGTGTCGCGGAATTTGGTGTCGCGCTCCTGCTTGAAGGACAGCGGCTGCATCGGGTCGATGACGACGCGCACCAGCCGCGCCGGGTCGAGATAACCCTCTTCGAGATCGAAATCCCAGGACCGGTTCTGCTGCGCCATCAGGCGGCGCTGCAGCCGGTTGGCCAGCCGGCCAACGACGCCGGACAGGTTGGCAAGCTGCTTGTCGAGGAAGGCGCGCAGCCGATCCAGCTCTTCCTCTTCGCACAGATCCTCCGCACCCACCGTCTCGTCGAAGGCGGTGGTGAAGACCTTGTAGTCGATCTCCTTCGACAGATTGGTGAAGGGATTGTCGTTGCGGCGCGCCTCGCCGGGCGTCTCGGCATCGGCGTCGTCGTCGTCGGACAGGTCGTCGGCAGTGGCATCGGATGCCTCCGTCTCGGCCGATTGCTCGTCGTCGGACGACGCCTCGGTATCGTCGGACTGCGACTGCTCGGAGCCGGAATCGTCTTCGCCGCCCTTCTCGCTCTGGTCCTCGCCTTGCGGCTGGTTTTCATCGTTGTCTTCGGAGTCTTCGGTCTCCTGGTCGTCACCGAGTTCCTCGGCCATTTCCATGGAAGCCAGCATCTCGCGCACGACACGGGCGAAGGCCTGCTGGTCGTCGAGCTTTGCCGACAGTCCGTCGAGATCGGCACTTGCCTTCTCCTCGACCCAAGGGCGCCAGAGGTCGACCAGCCGCTCGCCGCTCTTCGGCACGGCGCGGCCGGTCAGCTTTTCGCGCACCATCAGGGCCAGCGCTTCCTCGATCGGCGCATCGGCCTTGTCCTTGACATCGATGAGGTTGGCCCTGGCGTATTTGTCCTCGAGCATCGAGCCGATATTGTCGGCCACACCCTGCATGGCGCGGGAGCCGATCGCCTCGACGCGGGCCTGCTCGACCGCATCGTAGATGGCGCGGGCCTGTTTGCCCTCCGGCGCCAGCCTGGTGTGGATGCGCGTGTCGTGGCAGGCGCGCTTCAGCGCCATGGAATCGCCGAGCCCGCGGGTGATGGCGATGTCGGCCTTCGAGGCTTTCTTCGGCAGTTCAGGCAGCCGGGCGCGGCTGCCGGCGAGCGCCGGCCGATCCTTGGCGAAACCGACTTCGAGCTCCTTGTCGCCGGCAATCGCGCGCATGCAGACGGTGACGGCGCGCTTGAAGCTGTCGGCTTCAGACCCCGTCTTCGACTTGTTGCGCGTGTTGTCGCCTGGACCCGCCATCGATCATTCCTTGGAGCATGACCCCGAAAATCGGAATCGAGCCATGCTTACCCCAGAACCACGTTGGCGGCGCTCTCCGGCAAATCCTGGCCGAAGGCGCGCTGGTAGAACTCGGCCACGAGCGAGCGTTCCAGCTCGTCGCACTTGTTGAGGAAGGTCAGCCTGAACGCCATGCCGATATCGCCGAAGATCTCGGCATTCTCGGCCCAGGTGATGACCGTGCGCGGGCTCATGACGGTCGAAAGGTCGCCATTGATAAAGGCCGAACGCGTCATGTCGGCGACACGCACCATCTTGTTGACGATCTCCTTGCCCTTGGCATCGCGATAGTGCTTGGCCTTGGCCAGCACGATGTTCACCTCATTGTCGTGCGGCAGATAGTTCAGCGTGGTGACGATCGACCAGCGGTCCATCTGCGCCTGATTGATCTGCTGGGTGCCGTGATAGAGGCCGGTGGTATCGCCGAGACCGACGGTGTTGGCGGTCGAGAACAGCCGGAACGCCGGATGCGGGCGGATGACCCGGCTCTGGTCGAGCAGCGTCAGCCGACCGGACGATTCCAGCACGCGCTGGATGACGAACATCACGTCCGGACGGCCGGCATCGTACTCGTCGAAGCACAGCGCGACATTGTGCTGGTAGGCCCAGGGCAGGATGCCGTCGCGGAATTCGGTGATCTGCAGCCCTTCCTTGACGACGATGGCGTCCTTGCCGACGAGATCGATGCGGCTGACATGACTGTCGAGATTGACACGCACCATAGGCCAGTTGAGGCGGGCGGCGACCTGCTCGATATGCGTCGACTTGCCGGTGCCGTGATAGCCCGACACCATGACGCGGCGGTTGTAGGCAAAGCCGGCGAGGATCGCCATCGTCGTGTTCTTGTCGAACAGATAGTCGGGATCGATGTCGGGCACATGCTCGCTCGTCACGGAATAGGCCGGCACCACCATTTTGGACTCGAAGCCGAATTTCTCCTTCACCGGCACGGTGGTGTCGGGCAGGTTGGCGATGTCGCGATCGACCTTGTTCATCTTTATCAACGTCTCCACGGGCGAAGCGCCTGATTTCGCCGGCAATCGATTTTGTCCGGGGGCGGTCTTAGAGCCTTTTCCAACCTTATGAAAGTTGGAAAACGACACGGAGGTCGCTCAGCACAATCCTGCCTGCTTGAGCACGCGATAGGCCTGGAGCACATCGCGGAACCGGTCTTCCGAACCTCTGTCGCCGCCATTCGCATCCGGATGGTGGCGTTTCACCAGTTCCTTATAACGCGCCTTGATGTCCTTGCCAGTCGCCTTTGTATCAAGGCCAAGCGTTTCCAGCGCCTTGGCCTCAAGCGGCTTGGCCTTGCGCACACGCGCCTCGCGCGGATCTTTTGGACCTTTGAACAGGTCAAACGGATCGCGCATGCGGTTGTAGTAGCCGGCGCGGCCGGAACGCTGCTGCGCGAAATCGGGCGAGGAGCGCGTCGAGGCGCCGTTGACGCCCATCTTCCATGTCGGCCGGTGGCCGGTCATCGCTTCCTTCTGGAAGCGGGCGATCTCGGTATCGGGGACACCGGAGAAATAATTGAAGCCCTTGTTGTACTCGCGCACATGATCGAAGCAGAACTGAAAATACTCGCCCTCCTTCATGCGCCCGACCGGCGCGCGATGGGTGCCGGCCTCCTTGCAACCGTCCCACTGGCAGATCGGCGAACGAGACTTCAGCTCCGCATCCTTCTCCGGGCGGATGCGGATTTTCTCGAAATATTTGGGGTACGGTTTCATCTCACCCATTTATGGGCTGTTCGCCGGTGCGAAACAAGAATTGACATTTTCGCGATGATCGCCCTAACCGCTGAATCGCGGCATAAAGCGGGCGATCGGCGAATTTTGTCGCGACGGCGGCGCCGCGCGTCCTTTCGGACGCGCAATCGGCACCGATTCGGGGGTCATGCGCCAGCCATATGTGGTGAAGGGAAGTACGAATGTCCATACAGTCGACGATGGAAGGCAAGTTGAAGAAGGCGTTTTTGCCGGAGCGGCTGGTCATCATCAACGAAAGCCATCTCCATGCCGGCCATCACCATCAGGACTCCGATCATCACGGCACCTATGACGGCACCGGTGAGACGCATTTCCGCGTCCGCATCGTCTCCTCAGCCTTTGCCGGCATGAGTCGCATCGAGCGCCACCGCGCGGTCAACGCATTGCTGGCCGGCGAATTGAAGGCTGGTGTCCATGCGCTGGCGATCGAGCCGGCCGCGCCGGACGAAAAGACCAGGTGGTAGGCCTCAGAGCAATTCCAGGAAAAGTGTGAAACGGTTTTCCCGGGAAAAGCGCATAGCGCTTTCCCTAGGGAATTGCGCAAAAACAAAGAGATAGAGCGGTTCGGCGTTTCCGTGAAACGATGAACCGCTCTATCCGAGCGCTGCCTTCAGGAAAATCATCACCGCACGGGTCAAGGCGTCGCCTTCGTCGCCGAAATCGCGATTGATCGACATGTGCGAATAGGCGCTGCCATCGAACAGTGTCACCTCCGTTCCAGTCGCCCGCAGGCGCTCGGCGAAGGCCCGCGAGGCTGCCGCACGACCCGCTGCGCGCGAATAGGCGATGAAGGTCGCCGGATGTTTGCGGCTCCCGACATGGGTGGCCGGCGACAGCGTTCGCCACTGCGCCGGGTCGGGAAAGGCCTTTGCATAGGCCCGTGTCATGCCGCCGCTCCTCGCAAGCGCCTCCAGGTTATAAGCCCTGGTATCGTTCAGAACCAGCGCCGCGACGCCGGGCAGACCGCCGCGCAGCCCGGTCAGTGCGGCGAGATGGCTGCCGGCCGAATGGCCCATCACCGCAATCCGGTTCGGATCGCCGCCGTATCCGGCGATGTTGGCGCGCACGTAGCGATAGGCCTGCTCGACATCGTTGGCCTGGGTGGCGACATCAGCCTCAGGCAGCATCCGGTAGTCGATCGAGACGAAGCAGAAGCCATTGTCGAGCAGGAAGTCCGGCTTGACGTCGACGTTGGTGCGATTGCCGGCTCGCCAGGCACCGCCATGGATGAAAACGATCACAGGCAGGGAGCTGGCGCCGGCGCGCGCGTAGATATCGAGCTTGGCCGGACCGTAGTCGATAGTTTGCGGAGAGGGCGAAAGCCGACGCGACGCCGCCGAAGCGCTGGCCGTCAACAAAGCCATCGACATCAAAAGCAGGGTTCGCCGATCGATCACCGTCACCTCCAGACAGCCCGGTCGAAAGTGCACGCCGGCGCGGCGAGCGTCCAGGATTGATTAGCCGCGAAAGAACCTATCAGAACTAAATCTCGCCGGCCGGCCTGATCCTCAGCCTTGCAATCCGGTTCTTGTCGCGCTTCATGACGACGAAGCGCTTGCCGTGAAAGGTGAAAGCCTGCTTCTCGTCCGGGATCAATTGCGTCTCGTGAATGACGAGACCGGCAATGGTGGTGGCTTCTTCGTCCGGCAGGTCCCAGTCGAGCGCCCGGTTCAGGTCGCGGATCGACACAGTGCCATCGACGACGACGGAGCCGTCGGCTTCCTGCTTGACGCCCTGCATGTCGATATCGTGCTCGTCGGCTATCTCGCCGACGATCTCCTCGATGATGTCCTCCAGCGTCACCAGCCCCTCGACCTCGCCATACTCGTCGACGACGATAGCGAAATGCGCCTTGCGCCGCAGGAAGGCGTTGAGCTGTTCCTGCAGCGTCGTGGTATCGGGCACGAACCACGGTTTTGAAGCGATCTTCATCACGTCGATCTTGGAAAAGTCGTTGCCGACATCGTTCAGCGCACGCAGCAGGTCCTTGGCGTGCAGCACGCCGACGATGTTGTCGAGCGAGCCCTTCCACAAAGGCATGCGGGTATGCGGGCTCTGCAGGATCTCGCGCACCACTGCCTCCGGCCCATTGTCGGCATTGACCGAGCGCATGTTGGTGCGGTGGACCATGACATCGGACACTTCGAGCTCGTCGAGATCGGACAGGCGGCCGATGCGGGCGCGACCCTCGCGCACCACCTGGCCGTCGCGTCGAAAATCGTCGACGGCGCTGCGCGATTCGTCATGGTTCGAATGCTGCGGCTCGATGCGCTGCAGTTCATAGCCGAATGCAGCGAGCAGGCGCGCGCGAAAGGCAAAGGCGAGGAGGCCGAGCCCGGCAAGGACAGCAGCGACAATCCAGCCGGCCTCGCTCATCCCGGTCGGCCTCTCGGCTGACCCGGTCGGCCTCTCGGCTGACCCGGTCGGCTGTTCTGCTGACCCGGATGGTTCTCCCTCAGAAACGACAGCACTTCCGACGCCGGCACGTCGTTGGCGATGAAGGCCTGGCCGATGCCGCGCGTCAGGATGAAGGTCAGCGCGCCGCGCGACACCTTCTTGTCCTGGGTGATGAAGGCAAGCAGCGCTTCGGCGTCAGGCAATTCACCCGGAATATCGGCCATGCGCCAGGGCAGGCCAACGGCGCGAAGATGCGCCTCGACGCGCGCCGCATCGTCGGGACTTGCCAGGTTGAGGCGTGATGAAAAGCGATAAGCCAGCGCCATGCCGATGGCGACGCCCTCGCCGTGGACGAGACGGGCGCTGTCATATTGGGTGGCGCCCTCGAGCGCGTGGCCGAACGTGTGGCCGAGATTGAGCAGCGCGCGGTCGCCGGTCTCGAATTCGTCGCGGCCGACGACATCGGCCTTGGCGCGGCAGGCCTCGGCGATGGCCTCGGCCCGCTGCGGGCCGCCGGCGAACACCTTGCCCCAGTTTTCCTCCAGCCAGGCGAAGAAGTCGGGGCGATCGATGAGCCCGTATTTGGCGAGTTCGGCATAACCCGCCCGGAATTCCCGTATCGGCAGCGTGTCGAGCACTTCGGTGTCGGCCAGCACCAGTTTCGGCTGATGGAAGACGCCGACGAGGTTCTTGCCACGTGCACTGTTGATGCCGGTCTTGCCGCCGACGGAAGAGTCGACCTGCGCCAGCAGCGAGGTCGGGATCTGCACGAAATTCATGCCGCGGCGCACGATGCCGGCGGCAAATCCGGCCAGATCGCCGATGACACCGCCACCGAGCGCGACGACGACATCGCCGCGTTCCAGTCTTGCGGCGAGCACGCCGTCCACCACCTCTTCGAGATGCGCGAAACTCTTGGTCTTTTCCCCCGCCGGCAGCGTGATGACGGCGGGCCGGATGCCTACCTTTTCAAGGCCGGCCCTCAACGTCTCGAGGTGGGCGGCGGCAACATTGACGTCGGTGACCACCGCGGCGCGCGTGCCGGGCAGGCGGCGCGAAATCTCGGTGCCGGCGCGCAACAGCAGGCCGGAGCCGATCAATATGTCATAGGCGCGATCGCCGAGCCCGACTTCGACGGTGACCGTCGCGTTGCTTTTCACGAGCGCACCTCGCCTGTCGCGGCTGCCACGCCGAAATACCCGCAAAGCGCGTTCACCACCTCGGCGGCGATGACCTCCTTGCGATCGTCGCGGGTCGGCACGGTAACATCGGCGGTGGCGTAGACCGGATAGCGCTCGGCCATCAACCGCTCGATCACGGCACGGGGATCGGCGCTTTTCAGGAGCGGCCGGTTCTGCTTCTTGGAAACGCGATCCATCAACAGGTCGATCTCGGCCTTCAGCCATACCGACACGCCATGGCCGGCAATGGCCTCCCGCGTCTGCGCGCTCATGAAGGCGCCGCCGCCCGTCGACAGCACCTGCGGGCCGTGTTCCAATATGCGCAGGATGACGCGCTGCTCCAGCGCCCGGAACTCGGGCTCGCCATAGCGTTCGAACAGTTCCGGGACGCTCATCCGCGACACGCTTTCGATCTCCTGATCACTGTCCATGAAAGGCAGTCCCAGCATCCCCGCCACCTTGCGGCCGATTGCCGTCTTGCCGGCGCCCATAAGGCCGACAAAGACAATGGAACGGCTGCCCAGCCGGCCGAGCAGCGCGGCATGGCTCTCATCGGGAGGATTGGCTGGCAACGCGTTCATGACACCATGATGTTTCTAAGCAGGTTCCGCAAATCTATCCCAGGTTTTGCGACAGAACCTGCGACAAGCCAAAGAATCCAGGCAGGCATTTTCGGGCTAGCCCACGAATGCCTGCTTAGATCCCTCTTTGCCGGCGTATCGACATCAAAAGCCTGATTGCGTCAAGCGTGGCGCCGCCGCACGTCGTCCGCGCTTCGCCCTTGAATTGGCCGGATTGGCGTCTCATAAGGGCACTGGGTTTGGAACCGCAGAACAACAAGACGGGCGAAAATTGATGCCGACACTGTTCCGCTTTGTCGTGACGCTCACGATTCTGGCCGGCATTGTCTATGGCGCGATGTTCGCTCTGGCGATGTTCGTCGAGCCGAGAAAGGCCGAAATGAGCGTGCGCATCCCTCCCGAAAAGCTCATTCCCAAGAAAAACTGAGAGACATGAACAGCGCGGCCCGCATCGAAGCCTTTCTGGAAATGATGAGCGCCGAGCGCGGCGCTGCCGAAAACACGCTTTCCAGCTATCGCCGCGACCTTGAAGATGCGTCAGCCGAGATCGACGGCGGGCTCGCTGGTGCCGCCGCCACCGATATCCGCAACTATCTCGACGATATAGCCGCACGCGGTTTTGCCGCCACCTCGCAGGCACGCAAGCTGTCGGCGATGCGCCAGTTCTTCAAGTTCCTCTACGCCGAAGGTCTGCGCGGCGACGACCCGACCGGCACCCTGGACAGTCCGAAGAAGGGCCGGCCGCTGCCGAAGACGATGAGCGAGGCCGACACCGGCCGGCTGATCGACCGAGCGGCGCAGGAGGCAGCTGACGCCTCGCTGAACGATGGCGACGGCCTGGCGGCGCTGCGCCTGCATGCGCTGGTCGAGGTGCTCTACGCCACCGGCCTGCGGGTTTCCGAACTGGTCGGCCTGCCGGTGACGGTGGCGTTGCGCGACGATCGTTTCTTCATGGTGCGCGGCAAGGGTGACAAGGAACGCATGGTGCCGCTATCGGCAAAGGCGCGCATCGCCATGCGGGCCTGGCTCGCTGCCCGGGCAACGGTGCCGGCTTTGGCGGATAGCCCGTTCCTGTTTCCGGCGGCAAGCGACAGCGGCTATCTCTCCAGGCAGGTCTTCGCCCGCGACCTGAAGGGCCTTGCAGCGCGGGCCGGCATCGCCTCGGCGAAAATATCGCCGCATGTGCTGCGCCATGCTTTTGCCAGCCATCTCCTGCAGAACGGCGCCGATCTCAGGGCGGTGCAGCAGTTGCTTGGCCATGCCGATATTTCAACGACGCAGATTTACACGCATGTTCTGGAGGAGCGGCTGGTGCGGCTGGTCAACGATCATCATCCGCTTGCCGACTAGGCGTCATATCGCTATGTGAGGACGACGTTCCACCGCCCGGAGCCTCTATTTCCCAGGTTCCGCCAGTCATTGCCTCCCGGCTTATCGGTCCGCTCAAGAATGTACAATTACCTCGATTTCGAAAAGCCGGTCGCCGATCTTGAAGGCAAGATCCTCGAGCTGAAGAAGCTCGCCGAGAATGGCGAGGCGGTCGATGTCGGCGATGAGATCAGCCGGCTTGAGAAACGCGTGCGCGACGCTTTGCGCGACACTTATAAGGCGCTGACCCCGTGGCAGAAGGTGCAGGTGGCGCGCCATCCGGACAGGCCGCATTGCGCCGACTACATCAAGGGGCTGTTCAACGATTTCACGCCGCTTGCCGGCGACCGCAATTTCGGCGAGGACCAGGCGATCGTCGGCGGCTTCGCCCGCTTCCGCGGCGAGCCGGTGGCGATCATCGGCCAGGAAAAGGGCTCGGACACGGCCAGCCGGCTGAGGCACAATTTCGGCTCGGTGCGGCCGGAGGGCTATCGCAAGGCGGTGCGGCTGATGGAACTCGCCGACCGCTTCAATATCCCGTTGCTGACGCTGGTCGATACGGCCGGCGCCTATCCGGGCGTCAATGCCGAGGAGCGCGGCCAGGCCGAAGCAATCGCCCGCTCGACCTCGGCCTGTCTTCGCCTGAAGGTGCCGTCGATCTCGGTGGTCATCGGCGAAGGCGGCTCGGGCGGTGCCATCGCGATCGCCACCGCCAACCGCGTCTACATGCTCGAGCACGCCATCTATTCGGTGATCTCGCCGGAGGGCGCCGCCTCGATCCTGTGGCGCGACACCACCCGCTCGAAGGATGCGGCGACCAACATGAAGATCACCGCTCAGGATCTGCTGGAGCTCAAGATCATCGACGCCATCGTTCCCGAACCGCTCGGCGGCGCCCATCGTGGCCCGGATACGGTGATTGCCGCCACCGGCGATCTCATCGCCAAAACGATGAAGGAATTCTCCGGCGCCAACACCGATTTTCGTGAGCAGCGCCGCGAGAAATATCTGGCTATGGGGCGAAACCTCTAGACTATGATCCCGAACCGAGGCTCAGCGCAGCAAAAAGTGGTACCGGTTTTCGCAAAAGGCGTGGTCGAACAAGAGGATTCAGGCCGGCCGATTTCAGTCGGACGGACCGCCGGACGGTTTCGACGCCGCAATGTGGCGAGATTAAGCACCTTCGCCACAAAAATGCCGCTGCGCTCGTTTCAATCGGATTGCCGTAAGGCCCGGCGCTGCGGTAAGGAATTTTCAAGGTTAACGGGCTTAGGGTTGGGCCTGTCGGCCCTGATGCCTGCGGTCCGAAAGAAAAGACATAGCCATGTTTGCCAAGCTTGCCCGCACCGCACTTGTGATCGCCGCGATAGGCGTCGCTGGCTGCAACGATTCTTCGATGAAGGATTTTGCCCCCCACGCCAACAAGCCGTTGCCCGAAAAAATCCTGGCCAGCATGAAGGCCAAGGGCATGACCCGCACCTCGCCGGTGATGGCCCGCATCTTCAAGGAAGAGGGCAAGCTCGAAATCTGGAAGGCCAAGACCAACGGTCGCTATGACTTGGTCGCCAGCTACGACATCTGCAAATGGTCGGGCAAGCTGGGCCCCAAATACACCGAAGGCGACCGCCAGGCGCCGGAGGGCTTCTATACGGTCCGTCCGGCGCAGATGAATCCGCGGTCGAGCTACCACCTTGCCTTCAACATCGGCTATCCCAACGTCTACGACCGCGCCAATGGCCGCACCGGTTCCCATCTGATGGTCCATGGCGCCTGCTCGTCGTCGGGCTGTTATTCGATGACCGACGCGCAAATCGAGCAGATCTACGCCTTCGGCCGCGACGCTTTCCAGGGCGGGCAGACCGAGTTCCAGATCCAGGCCTTTCCGTTCCGCATGACCGCCGCCAACATGGCGCGCTATCGCAAAGATCCGAACTACGAATTCTGGAAGATGCTGAAGGTCGGCTACGACAATTTCGAGATCACGAAAGTGCCGCCGAAGGTCGATGTCTGCGAGAAGCGCTATGTCTTCAACCAGGTCGCGCCTGACGGCGAGACCTTCGATCCGACCGGCGCCTGCCCCGCGACGACGCAGCCGGATTCGCTGAAGAGCGCCTTCAATGCCTACCAGAGCACCTACGAGGCGGCTTTCAGCGGCGCGGTCAAGGCCAGCGTGCCGGCGCCCAAGCCGACCATCGGCGGGATCAAGGAAGCCAGCATCGTTTCCGAGTGGTCGAAGAAACGCGCCCGTGGCGAACGCGTGCCGATCGATCCGCCTTCGTTCAACGCCGACGGCTCGGTGACCGAGACGGCGCGCATGGGCCGCATCGATTCGCCGGCGGGTCGCAAGATGGCCGCGCTCGACGCGGAGAAGGCCGCCAAGCAGAAGGCCGAGGAGCAAAGGCTTGCCGCTATAGAAGCGGCCAAGGCCGCGAAAGAGGCGGCCAGGGCTCAGGCTCTGGCCGAAAAGCAAACCGCCAGGATCAATTCGCTGGCCGAAGAGGAGGAGGCCAGGGCCGCTGCCGAAGCGCCTGTCGCTACCGCGACAATCGCGTCGTCCCCCGATGCCGCCCCGGCCGCAACGCAGGCGGCGAATGCCGGTGAAAGCAGGACGACAAGGCTGAAGAAGAAGCTGCTCGGCATGTTCGGCGGCTGAGCTTCATGCCTGAACACGGAGATGGGGGTCAGGAAGACAGGCCCTCAACCAGCCCCGCCCCCGCCCCTGTCTACGACCTCAAAGGCCTGAACTGCCCGTTGCCCGTGCTCAAGGCAAAAAAGCGGTTGGCCACAATGCGGCCGGGCAGCCGCCTGTGGCTCGAAACCACTGACCCCCTCGCCGTCATCGACATTCCCGCCTTCTGCACCGAGAGCGGCCATCGATTGATCGAAACGGCAGCAATATCCGGCGGCCATCGCTTTCTGGTCGAGCGCGGCGGCGGCTGAGAGCAATTTCGCTCTGTCTGCGCTGCTGCCCCTCATTGTCCTGCCGGACATTTCTCCCCGTAAACGGGGAGAAAGAAGCTGGCCGCAACCTTGGCGCTCTTTCTGCAATGTTGCTAATTGGCGAAAGCGTCGGTCAGAGCGCCCCCTCTCCCGTCACTATACGGGGAGAGGATGCCGGCAGGCAGGTGAGGGGCAGCGCTATGTCTGCAAGACGAGAAGCCTACCGCCCGGCGATGGCCAGCGGGTTGTTTTCCAGCGCTGCGCGGTCCGGTGAATCGATCGACGGCCGGTTGGTGAAGGCGGCAAACAGCCGGCGGACGTAATCTTCCGGCATGTCGAGCGTGATCAGCACCAGCCTTGTGCCGCGTTGGCCGTCCGGCCAGGACGGCAGCCGCGCCGGCGGATGCAGGATCTTCTGGACGCCGTGGACGACCAGTGGCCGCGACGGGTCTTCCAGCAATTCGATGACGCCCTTCATGCGCAACAGGCGCTCGCCATGTGCTGATCGCAACAGGTCGAGGAACATCTCGATCGCCGAAAACGGCACAGGCCCGTCATGAACGAGCGAGTAGGAGCGCACGCGGGAATCGTGCCGATGGTCATGATCGTGGTCATGATCGCCGTGGTCACCATGGTGGTGGTGGTGGTGATCATGGGCGGCTTCCTCGCCCAGCCAGCGCCGCACGTCGGCGGACTTGGTGGCTGGGTTATAGAGGCCGCAATCGAACAGCGCCGCTGCATCGGTCCTTCTGTCACCCGCATCGAGCAGCTCGGCACCCGGATTGATCTGCCGCAGCCGCGCCCGCAAGGCCTCGACGTCGCGCGGATCGGTGGCCAGATCGGCTTTCGTCAGCACGATGCGGTCGGCGACCGCCGCCTGCTTCACTGCCTCGACATGGGCGTCGAGCGTCGCATCTCCGTTGACCGCGTCGACCAGCGTGATGACGCCGTCGAGCCGGAAGGCCTCGACCAGCGCCGGATGGGCCATGATCGACTGCAGCACCGGCGCCGGATCTGCGAGGCCGGTGGTTTCGATGACGACGCGGGCAAGCCGGGCGATGCGGCCGGTCTGCAGCCGGTCGACGAGATCGGCCAGCGTGTCGACCAGTTCGCCGCGCACCGTGCAGCAGAGACAGCCGTCGGAAAGCTGGATGATGCCGTCGGAGGCCTGTTCGACCAGGAGATGGTCGATCGCCACCTCGCCGAACTCGTTGATGATGACCGCGGTGTCGGCGAGCGCGGGATCCCTGAGCAGCCGGTTGAGCAGCGTCGTTTTGCCGGCGCCGAGAAAACCGGTCAGCACCGAAACGGCGATGGGAAAGCCGCTGCTCATCAGCCTAGTTCACTGCCTTGGCGGGCTCCTGGGCCGCAGTAGCGGAACCGATCACTGCCGGCTCCGCGCCGGGCGGCGGCGGCAGGTCGGGCCGCCAGCTCGGCAGCGGCACGTCGGCATATTCCTGGCCCGATGCATCGAGCATGGCTTTCGGTATCGGCCCGGTGGCGCCGCCAAGGCCGACTGCGACCAATGCCGGCGCGTGATCGAGTTTTTTTCGATAGGGAGATTTTGGCGCATTCTTATCGCCGACGGGGGCGGCAGCTTCCGACTGCTCCTTAGCCGGCTTCTTCCTGCAAATCTCGTCGTTCATGTCGTTGACCGATGTGGTGTCGCCATAGGAAGGCAGCGCCGCCACCGTCAGCCAGCCCGGTGTCGGCGTGGCAAAGCCTTGGTCGAGCAGCCTGGCGACGGTCTCGGCGCGGGTGATGGCCGACTTCTCGCCAAGCACCACCGCCACCAGCGTGCGCCCGTCGCGTGTTGCCGAGCCGATCATGTTGAAGCCCGACGGACAGACGAAGCCGGTCTTCATGCCGTCGGCGCCGGGATAGCGGCCGATCAGAAGATTGTAATTCGAGATCTTCTTCTTGCCGACGGCCAGGCCCTCGATCGAGAACCATGGGGCATATTGTGGAAATTCCGTGCGGATCGCCATCACCAGCAAGCCGAGATCGCGCGCTGTCGTATACTGGTCCGGCGAAAACAGCCCGTTCGGGTTGACGAAATGCGTTCCGGTCATGCCGAGCCGGCGCGCCTCGGCGTTCATGCGTTCGGCGAAAGCGATCTGCGAACCGCCGATGTTCTCGCCGACGGCCATGGCGACGTCGTTGGCCGATTTGACCAGTATCATCTTCAGCGCGTTATCGAGCCGCATGACCGAGCCGGGCTTGAAGCCCATCTTGCTCGGCGGCTCGCTGGCGGAACGCTTCGTCACCTTGATCGGCGAATCGACCTGGACCTCGCCGGCGGCAATCGCACGAAACGCCACATAGGCGGTCATCAGCTTGGTCAGCGAGGCAGGATACCAGCGCTTGAATGCCTCCTGGTGCTGGAGGATCTTGCCATTCTCCAGGTCGAACACGATCGTCGGATTGGCGAGAGCCGGGCCGGCCAGCGCCGCAAGCGCCACGGCGCCCGCGAGCAACAATTTGAGGAAACGCCTGTACCGCATGGTGGAATCCGAAATCGCCTCTTGCCGCAGTCGCCTCTGGCTCCGTAAGATTTGTTACGCGATCGCCAGCATGGTGATCCGGTCCCTCTATCCGGATCACTATCTTGCGGTGCTATTTAGCCTATGTGACGTCAAGATGGCAAAGTGCCTGAATGACAATTCTAAAACAGCAGGCACAATTGCAAAGCAGCAGGCAGAGCCCGTCTGCTCCAACAGCGAGATGGAACATCATGCCGATCCTGAACCGCGCCGCCGAAATGCAAGACGAGGTCGCCGGCTGGCGCCGCCATCTGCATCAGACGCCAGAGCTGAATTTCGACGTCTTCGAGACCGCCGCCTTCGTCACCGAGAAGCTCAAGGCCTTCGGTTGCGACGACGTGGTGACCGGCCTCGGCAAGACCGGTGTCGTCGGCATCATCCGCGGCCGCCTGGGCGAAGGCACGAGCATCGGCCTGCGCGCCGACATGGATGCGCTGCCACTCAACGAGATCACCGGGAAACCCTACGCCTCGACCATTCCGGGCAAGATGCACGCCTGCGGCCATGACGGCCACACCGCGATGCTGCTCGGCGCCGCCAAATATCTTGCCGAGACGCGCAATTTCGCCGGCTCCGTCGCAGTGATCTTCCAGCCGGCCGAAGAAGGCGGCGGCGGCGGCAACGAGATGGTCAAGGACGGCATGATGGAGCGCTTCGGCATCTCCAAGGTGTTCGGCATGCACAACATGCCGGGCCTGCCGGTCGGACAATTCGCCATTAAGCCGGGCCCGATCATGGCGGCGACAGCCGAATTCACCATCACGGTCAAGGGCAAGGGCGGGCATGCGGCGATGCCGCACGGCACGATCGACCCGATCGTCATCACCAGCCAGCTCGTCGGCGCTCTGCAGACGATCGCCTCGCGCAGCACCGATCCGGTCGAGGCTGTCGTGGTGTCGGTTACGAAATTCCACGCCGGCGACGCCTACAATGTCATTCCCGAGAGCGCCGAGATCGCAGGCACCGTGCGCACGCTGAAGAAGGAGGTCGCCAGGAAGGCTGAGCAGCGTGTGCGCGCCATCTGCGAGGGCGTGGGCGCGGCCTTCGGCGCAACGATCGAGGTCGATTACAAAGCCAATTATCCCGTCACCTTCAACCATCCGGAGGAGACGGTCTTTGCAAGCGATGTCGCCGCTGAAATCGCCGGCGAGGCACAGGTGCAACGCGCCATCCAGCCGGTGATGGGCGGCGAGGATTTCTCCTACATGCTGGAAGCGCGGCCGGGCGCCTTCATCTTCATCGGCAATGGCGACACCGCCGGTCTCCACAACCCTGCCTACGACTTCAACGACGAGGTCATCCCGCACGGCATGAGCTATTGGGTGAAGCTCGCGGAGACGGCGCTGGCCGCTTGATGCATCGGCCATAAACCGCCCTGCGGCTTGATCCGAGGGGTGCGCCGCGATTTGGGATGGCTGCAAGGCGGTCGGGCGCGGGACGTGGCGATGCTCCGATCGTCACTTCCGACCGGACCGCCTCCGCGCAAGACCCAAGGCAATGCCCAGGGCGATGCCGATTCCGATACCCGCAATAATATTGTCCGACCCTACGCCGATAGCCACGCCGATCACAACGCCGAGTGTGATGTGTTTGGCATCCATCATGCCGGGTCATTTAGGGTGGAAGGGGAGAGCTGCAACCGCTGGTAGGCTGCCATCCGATGTTGCCTGGGATCGCTACGGCCCGCTCTTCGGGTCGTCGACCTCCAGCGCCTCCATGACGGGCGCCAGATCACTCTCTTCGGCCGGATCGTCAGCCTGCGGCTGTTCGCCTGTCCGGGCCCTGTTCAGAGCTTTCTCAATGGCCTCTTCGATGTCGCCGATCTCGTCTTGGCGCACCTCGTGACCATAGCCGGCCGCGTCGGCATCCTGCTCGAATTGCTGAACCAGGACGGCCACGCTCACTTCGCTTTCCGCGGGCAGGTTACCGACGTTCTCCTGGAGCCAGGTTTCGAAGAACTCTTTCGTGGCACTCATGCGGGTCTCTCCTTCGGGACACTAAAGCGCGGCGGTGGTCCGAAGTTCCGCTATTTTCCGGCTCATCTTTGCGGTCCACTCGTGACCGGCCGATTGCGTCAAGCTTGCCTCTTGGCGAAACGGTCCGAAGCAGTTATGTGTCGGGCCGCGTGGTCCCGTAGCTCAGTAGGATAGAGCGGCAGATTCCTAATCTGTAGGTCACAGGTTCGATTCCTGTCGGGATCACCATAGTTTTCAATTGCTTAGGGAGCCTTCGCCGTACTTTTTTCTGCGATTTTGTATGGCGAACTTTGTACACGTTGTGGTCGTAGCGCGCTTGGTGTGCGCTTCGTGCTAGCCAGACACCGTTTTCATACGCAACGTGCAGTGCACTCAGGAAAAGACAAAACAGATGACGAGACCAAATAGTTTGCCAAACCCCTGGCTCCTGGACCACGCCCTGCTTCGAGACACGCAACGTCATCACGCCTGTTTCCGTTCCGGTCGCAACGCTTCAATTCGTCAGAAGAACTAGAAGGGAACGCCTTGTAGCTCATGTCCTCAGGCGAGCGTCGAAAGAAGCGCCACAACGGGAAATTCCGCACGGCATATGGCCTGACGCCGTTGCCCGACAAGATACTCTATCGCGATCCTAACCAGGTGGCGCCGGAAACGATCAGCGGGCTGCCTTGACCACTCGAAATGGTAGCAGCATTGGCACTCGCCGTTCGTATTCCTGGTATTCGGGGAACGCGGCGCGCAGCACGCGCTCTTCGTTCACGGCCCGCCGGAACTGAAGCATAAACCAGCAGGCACCGACCGCAACCGACGAGATCGACCAGTTGGCGATGATAACACCGCTGATTGTGATCGCCTCCGCAACATAAAGCGGGTGTCTGACGATGCTATAGGGGCCGGCGATCACGAGCTTTCGAGCTGTCGCCATTATAGAAAATGACCGTCCAAGCCAAAGCAGGCAGTAGGCTGAAAGGATCGTGCCCACCACGATCATCGCGGTTCCAAACAGTCGAACTTCTGTTGGAACGGTTCCGACCGGGAGTACGACCAGCAAGAACATCACAAAGGTTCCCGCGATCGAGACTATGCGCGGTGCAAGGCCCGACGCGCTGGCCTTGGCCGGCAGCCTCACCAGCGTGAAAAAAAGCGACATAGCCATGAAGATCAAGGCAGCGATCCGAGAGATCAATACTAGCGACCATCCTTCGAGACTCTCGCGCGCATTGAATATGCCGCCAATTGTACCTGTTTCCAGCACTACCAGCGCCGAGAAAATAGCCAGGATCGCGGCCTGGCCGGCGAAGTCTTCAATTCGACTGGTCATGATTCAGCTCCGCCATTTGCAAGTCTGATGCGATGGGCCTTTTAGGCGTGGTGAACGGATAGGCGAGTTGTCCCAAATAGGCATCTGGCACCGGCTCGTCGGTCCCGTATTTCGTCGGCATCGCTTTGGGCATGTACATCGTGCCGAATATCGCATCGATGATAGAAAGCTGGCCGGCGAAGTTCTTGTCGATGGCGGCTGGCTCGTTAGCATGGTGCCAATGATGAAAGAGCGGCGAGGCGACCACCCACTTGAACGGCCCAAACCTGATCCTGATGTTCGAGTGAATTAGTAGCGCCTGCCATTGGTAGATCAGCCCAGCGATGATGATTGGCCAGACCGAAAAGCCGAGGGCGTAGATAGGTAGGAGCGACGTCGCCTTGACGAAGAGTTGGTCGAGGGGATGAACACGGTGGGCAGCCAGGGCGTCCAGTTCTTCGATGCTGTGGTGGATCGCGTGAAAACGCCAAAGGAACGGCACAGAGTGGAGCGTCCTGTGGGCGACGTAGAAACCAACGTCCGAGATAACGATCACCTCAATCGTCTGGAGCCATATGGGCTGCGTCCGCACCGTCTCGCCGATGATACTCGGCACGGCTGAATTGATGGCCATCATGCAGGCGCCGACAAAGATCAGAAATCCGATCTTGAACAGCAGTCCGGTCACCAGCAGGTGAAGGAGGTCGGTTACGAACGCCCGTCGCAGGTACCGTCGCCCATCATGCAGCGGCACCAGATGCTCCAGCGGAACGAAGATCATAAAAACGATCAGAATCGCTTTCAGATCGATTATCTCGAACATTATTGAAGCCCACCAAGCGGCTGACGCAGGTATGGCCGAACCGTTTTCCGACGCTGGCGGCCGCGTGGCGAGCGGTCCGGCCGGCTATCTGTGGCCATCACAAGATTGCCGCGGCAAGTGACTAGCGGAACAGATATTTTGATACCTCTGGATTGCCTCGTCGCCACATAACGTTATCCAGGAAGTAGTGGTGCACGTTGATGAATATCCACGCTATGAAGAGGAACAGCGACGAGCCGAGCACCTCTTTATTATAAGGAATCAAAGCAGACAACGCGATCGGGACCAGCCTGAAACCGAGAATCCCAAGAACACTACCAATGATGATAAAGCCCAGCACTCGCAACCTATACATCGGACCAATAATGGACAGGACCTTGAATTCGGGTTCTATAACAGCATCTGAACGGTCGAGCTCTACATTGGTCTGATAAACGCCAGACCACCGCCAGGTACTGCAACGAATGGAGCGCCGGCACCACAAGCAGCCAGAGCGGGTTTATCCTCACAAATAGAATCCAGGCGTATAGAGACACGACGTAAGCGACGACGCCGTTGTACGGTAGCGTGCCACCATGCTTGTGCCAGCGATTGATCAGCATCACGACCGTGGCTGCCGTGGAAGCAGCGGCGGCAAATACGGCAATATTGGTGACCCACGAGGGGGCGGCAAATGTGTAGTAGTCCAAGCCCCAGAATTGCCTTTCGGTGATCACCGCGTTTGTCTGAAGCCAGGCGAACAGCCATACGGCATAGCCGTTGAACAGCAGCACTTTCTTGTCTTGCTCGTTGAAGAACCTGCGCTTCAATACGGCGTCCACCATCAGCATGCCGTAGCCTTGCTTGACATAGTGGCCAGCCCACAAAAAAGGCCATCGCATTGCCAGCATACCCCAGCAGGCGCGCATTCCCCGCTATTGAACCGTAAGCAAAAAAACCGCCCATGATCAGCGGGACGACAATGCCCGCGAAGATGTAACGGACCTGAAGGTTCTTGTCATATCTATCCGTCTCCGCACACCTTCCGCCCGAAATTGCGATAGAAAAGTTGATACGAGTGGGCAAAGTGCGGATGGTTTATCAGATGAGCCAGCAACAACATCGTTGCGCCCACGAAACCTTCGTACTTAAGAGGGACAAAAAACAAGACCGGCAGGATGAGCAACGCGCTCCCGCCAAGCATGAGAAAGTCAGCGACCGGACCAAAAAGATACTTCTGTGGGGCCGCCGCGACAGGAACCGCATCCGCCGAAAGGTGAAGTGCCATATTTATGCCCCTTGGGGAGACTCATTTAACAAGCCCGTCGTTTCCTAACGGTTAACGTGAAACGGTTGTGATCACGATAATTGTTGGTCGTTCCATCGCTGCGGCATTTCTTCATCTTATGCCCGTCGCGATAGCGTTCCAGGCAAAGCGCATTGTGGGATTCGCAATCGCGTGCTTGCCGACGATCTCGTCGGCATGCGCCAACCCGAATGCGACGGCGATCTCGTCACGATAGTCCTGGATTGCTGCCGCGGCCCGACGGAGTAAGTCGGCGCGCTCCACAGGCTCAGGGGTACGGCAACGGTGACAACTGGCCTGACACCACGGTCGCCACGATCCTATACCCAAATGGGTCATGCGCGGCCCATGGAACCATTCTATTATCGATGAGGGGTAGCTTGCTGCGAGCAAAATCGCACTTGGCAATTGGTGGGGCAAGGGGAAACTACGATCATTCCTACGACCGCGCTGATGTCAAAGCTCAGTGGGTGGCGAGCGAATGCCTCAGGCCTTGCTTCATGCTGGAGGGCAACATGCGCGCCTCTTTTCGACGTATGCTCATCAATCTAGATCGAGTACTCCTTAAGCTCGCGTCAGCTGTACTTCTCTTTTGCGCGTGGAGCGGGGATATCCATGCCGGAGAGTTCAAGAAAACGAATTGCTGGTTCGAGGTTCCGCGCGACCGGGGAATGACGTGTGGGACTCTCAATGTCCCTGAAAACCGCAAAAAAGCTTCTGGGACTGAAATCACTCTATCGGTGGTGGTCTTCGAACCCGACCGCGAGCGGCATGAGCCCATTGTGTTTCTCACGGGCGGGCCGGGCCAGCCCACCGATATTGGCGACAGGGAAGACATCGAGGCATGGTGGCAGTTCATAAGTGATCAAAATTGGATGATCGGGCGCCGGGTGGTCGTGGTCGACCAACGAGGGATAGGAAAGTCAATTCCCAGGCTGAGCTGTTCGCGATACTTCAAGGCCGATCATTGGAACTCCATTTCACTAAGCGTCGATGCCGAGATCAGCTTTGACAAGCTCATGAGAGATGAGGTGGTCGCGTGCCGAAGCGCGCTGATAGCAAAGGGCATTGACCTCTTCGCTTACAACACCACCGAAAATGCAGCAGACGTCAACGACGTTCGGAAGGCTCTTGGCATAAGGAAGTGGGTACTCTACGGCATCTCTTACGGCACAAGAGTTGCCTTGGAAGTGATGAACGAGCATCCAGAGGGCGTCTCGGCGAGCATTCTGGATTCCGTTCTTCCCCTTGATATCGACTACCTCAAGGAAGATGGGCGAAATCTGGATCGTTCTTTGCGACTGCTGGAACGAGATTGCCAAAAATCAAAAAATTGCATGCGCGGACTAGGAGACGCGGTGCGAGCGATCGTAAAGCAGCTGGACAAACAGCCGGTGCTTTTGCGGAGCGACGACAGGGAAAACGCTCCCGCTCAGTACAGATATGTCTCCGGCGCGGATTTTCTCGAGCTTATATTCGGGTTGCTATATGATCGTTACGCTATCGAAGATCTTCCAAAGCTAGTCGAGAAAACATACGAAAACGATTTCAGACCGCTTGCGGATATGATCTTTGAACATGACGATACCGAGATTGCCCAGGGCATGGATTTTTCGGTCACTTGCTCTGAGACCAACAGATCCGAGCTGCCTGACAAGCGCCTCGAATACTGGACGAAGTGGATCGGAGAGGCCGACTATACCTGGGTTTGCCCGCTTTGGTTTCCCCAGGGAATGACGGTTTCGCAAAAGCATCCTCGCCGCCTGGATATCCCGACCCTGCTGTTGTCGGGAGAGTATGATCCGGCAACACCGACTCACTGGGCATATCGTGCGGCCAAAAGCCTTCCTTTTGGGCAGGTCGTCGTGCTTCGCGGGATTGGGCACGATGTGATCGATTCCGACCCTTGCGGATCGGAGGTTGTCGCCGATTTCCTGGCGAACCCCACACGCAAGCTGAAGACTGGGTGCATTGGGCGGTTGCAGGCTCCGCAGTTCACCACCGCGGCGGAGGAGCAGTGGCAGGAGCCAGCAACGCAGCGGGCTGCGGCGATAAGGTCGCCAAAGCAGATGAGGTCGCCGTTCCGGTTCAGGCATCGCTCTTCAACATCGCCCAAAAAACACTAATTCCCTGGCGGCAAGCGCCGCCAAGCTGCATCACGATCGCGGGCGGCCCCGAGACGGTCCGACTCGCTATCCAAGATTCGGTATGTTTAGATAGGTGCCTACCAAGGGGCTGGCGGTGGGCGCTGCTTTCGATTTTGACGCGATCGGTGTTGCCTTTGTCGAGGCAGCCCTCGATCCATCACGCTGGGATTCCGCGATGGAGGTGGCAGAAAAGGCCACCGGGAGCGCCGGAGCGCTGCTCTTCGACATAAAAGGGCATCTGCCACTCGTGCCTTGCAGCCGCACCATGGCCCCTGCTCTCGAATCCTACGTCCGCGACGGCTGGATAAACCGGGACGAGCGGTATCGCCTCATCAACTTCCTCGATCGGAAAGGGGTCACCTCGGAGTTCGACCTCCTGACGTCAGACGATATCGCCAAGCATCCATACTACCAGGAATTCCTCGCGCCATTCGGCCTGCGATGGTGCGCGGCCGTCAAAATCGCCGCCGGAGACGACTTCTGGGCGCTGTCGCTGCAACGGTCAATCCAGCAGGGTCCGTTCACGCCAGACGAGATGAGACAGCTGGCGGACCTTTCGAAACAGCTGGGCTCTGTGGCCGCAGTTGCGCGGGCAATCGGTTTCGGGAGGGCCGACGCGGCACTGGATGCGTTTAGCGCCACCGAAACGCCTGCCGTCATGTTGGATAGGAGCGGCAATGTCCTCCGGTCCAATGCTCCGGCGGAAAGGCTTCTGGGGCGAGGCCTGCAGATTACGCGCCGGCGTCTGGTCTCCTTTGACCGAACCGCGACAGATGCTCTCGACCGATCGCTGAAAGCGCTGCTGTGTTCGCCGGACACGGCCGCATTGATGCCACCCGTGCCACTGCCCAGACTGCAAGGGCGGCCGCTCCTTGCCTGTCCGTTGCGACTGCCGAAAGTCTCCTACAACGCGTTGGCGCCGTGCCAGGCAATCGTCATCCTCATTGATCCTGACGCGAGACCTCCTCCTGCCGAAGCCGTGCTGCAGTCCTGCTTCAGGCTGACAGCGTCCGAAGCGAGGCTGGCGAGAAAGATTTGCGCGGGACACGGCGTTGAAGCGGCAGCCGACGAACTTGGCGTTTCCTATGAGACCGGGCGCAACCAGCTGAAATCGGTCTTCGCGAAGACGCAGACGCATCGGCAGTCGGAGCTGGTCGCGCTCCTCACAAGGCTCTCGAGCGGCCGATAGTTCGGGCAACACCGTTCTGTCCGGTGCCATCGGGCACGTTATTGTCGGTGAAAACGCGTTTGGCGACAAGGCGCCGCAATTGGTACTGCGGCGCTTTTGCGTGAATATCGTCTTCGCGTCAGCGCACCCGCCGCGCAGGCCACGCCATCACATACGCCGACCGGTTTTCGCGTCGAACAGGTGGGCGCAGGCGCGATCGACTTCGATCCCTATCGCCGCGCCCTGCTTGAGCGGCAGCCGCTCGCGGAACAGGCAGGCAATTTCCTCGCCGGCGCAGTCGACCTTGGCGAAGATTTCCGAACCCGTGGCTTCCAGAAGCGTGACCGTGCCCGGCATGCCCTGGGCAGTTGCGCGGATGTGCTCGGGACGGATGCCGTAGACAAGTTCGCGTCCTGCAGCGTCGGTCGGACGGGCGCCTTCCGGCAGCGGCAGGATCAGCCCACCAGCGCTGCGGAACACGCCTTCCTCGATGCGGCCGGCAATAAAATTCATGGCGGGCGAGCCGATAAAGCCGGCAACGAAGAGGTTGGCCGGCTGGTCGTAGAGGTCGAGTGGCGCGCCGATCTGCTCGACCAGGCCGTCATGCAGCACGACGATCTTGTCGGCCATCGTCATGGCTTCGATCTGGTCATGCGTGACGTAGATCGTGGTGGTGCCGAGCCGCTGGTGCAGCGCCTTGATCTCGCCGCGCATCTGGACGCGCAGCTTGGCGTCGAGATTGGAGAGCGGCTCGTCGAACAGGAAGACCTGCGGGTCGCGTACGATGGCGCGGCCCATGGCGACGCGCTGGCGCTGGCCGCCTGAGAGCTGACGCGGATAGCGCTCTAGCAGCTTTTCCAGGCCAAGGATGCTGGCGGCATTCCTGACGCGGCCAGCGGTATCGGCAGGATCGGCTTTCTTGATCTTGAGGGCAAAGCCCATGTTGTCGGCCACGGTCATATGCGGATAGAGCGCGTAATTCTGGAACACCATGGCGATGTTGCGGTCCCGCGCCCGCAGATTGTTGACCATGCGTTCGCCAATGGTGATCTTCCCGCCCGAGATCGTTTCAAGTCCGGCGATCATGCGCAGCAGCGTCGACTTTCCGCATCCCGACGGGCCGACCAGGATGACGAATTCGCCGTCGGCGATATCGACACTGACGTCGTGAATGATCTTGGTGGCTCCGAACGCCTTCTGCACGTTGTTGATGGTTACCGATGCCATTGGATTTCTCCGGGAGAAGAGTGATGTCGAGCTGGAATGCGTCTTCAGCCGCCCTTGACCGCGCCGGCGGTCAGTCCTGCGACGATCTGCTTCTGCGCGAACATGGTCAGCACCAGCACCGGCAGCGTCACCACCAGTGCGGCGGCGGCGAGCGGCCCCCAGCTCACCTGCTCATAGGAAAGCATGTTGTAGACGGCGACCGGCAGCGTCCGCGTCTCACGGCTGGCGAGCACCACGCCAAAGACGAAATTGTTCCACGAAAAGATAACCGACAGGATGAAGGCGACAACGATGCCCGGCTTGGCGATGGGCAGGGCGACCAGCCGGAACACCTGCCAGGAGCTGGCCCCGTCGATGTTGGCCGCCTCTTCCAGTTCCATCGGCGTGGTTTCGAAATAGCCGATCATCACCCAGACCACGATCGGCACCGTCACCACCAGGTGGATGATGATCTGCGGCCAGAGCGTGCCGAGTATCCCGATCCATTGGAACAGCAGAAACAGCGGGATGAGATAGGACAGCCCCGGCGTCATGCGGGCGATCATGATGACGACCGCCGATTTTTCGGCCTTGAGCCGCGCTATGCCATAGCCGGCCGGTACGCCGATCAGCAGCGCCAGCAGTGTCGCCGTGCCGGTGACCAGAACCGAATTCCAGAGATAGAGCAGGAAATTGTTCTCCTCGAACACTTTTACATAGTTCGACCAGGCGAAGCGTTCGGGGATCAGGATCGGCGGATAGGCGCCGTTGTCGATCTCGAATTTCAGCGAAAGCGAGATCATCCAGAGAAAGAAAAGAATCGCCGGCGAGACGATGACCAGTGCCGCGAAAAACAGGCCGATCTGGTTGAGCAATCGTGAGCTCATCTATTTGCCCTCCGCGTCGTTCCACTGCGAGCGCTGGCGCAGCATCAGGAGGATGAAGGACAGCGCCACGATGACGATGAAGAACACCACGGCCATGGCCGAGCCATAGCCGATGTCGTAATAGGAGAAGGCGGTGTTGTAGAGATAGATGTTGATGGTTTCGGACGCCGTGCCCGGCCCGCCCTGGGTCATCGCATAGATGATGTCGAAGCTCTTCAGCGCATCGATGGTGCGGATGATCAACGCAATCATCAGGAACGGCGCGATCATCGGCAAGGTGAGGTAGCGGAATTGCTGCCAGGCATTGGCGCCGTCGATCTCGGCGCTCTCGAACGGCTCGCGCGGCACCGAGGCCAGCCCGCCCAGCACGATCAGCATCACCAGCGGCGTCCAATGCCAGGTCTCGACCGCGACCAGCGAAGGGATGACCGTGTTGGCGTTGAATATCCATTCCTGCGCCGGGATGCCGACCAGCGACAGAAGGTAGTTGAGCACACCGAGCTGGGGATGGAACATCATGGTCCAGACCAGCGCCACGGCAACCGGCGTTGCCATCATCGGCATGACGAAGACGCCGCGCAGCAGGCCGCGCAGCGGAAACCTGGCGTCGAAGATCAGGGCGGCGACAGTGCCCAACAACATCGGCGCTGCCACCGACAGCGAGGTGTAGGTCAATGTATGAACAAGCGATTCCCAGAATCGCGGGTCGCTGGCCAGACGGAGATAGTTTTCCATTCCGGCAAAGCTCCGCGACTGGCCGAGCGTCCAGCGGTTGACGCTCATCCAGAGCGTGAACGCCCAGGGAAAGACGATCACGGCGCTAACGACGACGAGCGCCGGAACGACGAAGGGCCAGTAGTTGGGAGCCAGCCGGATCGTCTGGCTCCCTTCGATGGCTTGCGTCGTCACCCCGGTGCGTTCAGGGGCGATGGCGGACATCAGCCCTGCTCGCTCCTGTCGAGAACCGGCTGGAACTGTGCGGTGGCCTTCTTCAGTTCTTCGGCAGGATCGGCACCGGCAATCATGTTGGTCAACGCCACGCCGTAGATGTCGCGGAACTCGGTGACAGGGATGATCACCGGCAGCGCCAGCCTGCTGATATTGCCGGACTGAACCACTGCATCGAGCCAGCTTGCCGGCATGGTGACGCCTTCGCGCACCTTTGGGTCTTCCAGCACCGACTTGCGGAAAGGCACGCCGGCGCCGGCCTGGAGCAGGCGCGCGCCCATCGCCGGGGAAACCGCCCACTGACAGAACAGATAGGCGGCCTCCTTCTTTTCACTGGAGGCGGTCACGCCGAGGCCGTCGCCAAACGTCCCGGAGGCATGCGCCTTGGGCCCCTTGGGCATGACGCCGTAGCCGACCTTGCCGACCACGCGCGACTTTTCGGGATTTTCCATTGGCGGGGCAAAACCGACGCCATCGAACCACATGCCGATCTTGCCTTGCAGGAAGGCGGACTGCGCTTCCGCCCAATTGAAGCCGGTGACGCCCGGGGGGGCGGACTTGGTCATCAGCCTCTGGTAGAGGGCAGCGGCCTCGATCGCCTCGGGCGTTTCGGTGCGCAGCTTTCCCTTGTCGTCGAGCGGCGTCATGTCGTAGCCGAGCATCAGCGACGTCCACACCGGCGTGTTGGCATTTTTCAGGCCGCGGGCGACGAAGCCGAACGTGTTGGTCGATGGATCGGTCAGCGCTTCGGCGGCGGCCACCAGTTGGTCGAACGATTCAGGGTATTTGAGGCCCTTGGCCTCGAACAGCTCCTTGTTCCAGTAGACGATCCAGTAGTCCACCGAGAAGGGCAGCGAACGCAGCACGCCCTGGTTGTCCTTGGCGAAAAGCATGCCGGCCTCGGCGAAATCGCTTTCGACCAGGCCGGGATCGGTCAGCGTCGGATCGGCGAGATAGCCGGCGATGTCGGCCAGCCAGCCACCCTTTTCGAACTGGCGCTTCTGCACGTGATAGCTCAAATGCACGACATCGAAGCTCGGTCTGCCGGAGCTCAGCTCGATCACCGTCTTCTGCCGCTGCTGCTGTTCCGGCGTCGCCTCGGCATTGACCTTGATGCCGGTCAGTTCCTCGAATTCGGCGATGTATTTCAGGATGGTGTCGCTGCGCGGGCTTTTCACCAGATTGACGTCGAGCGTGGTGCCGGCAAAGCGCTTCCAGTCGACGCCGGCGGAAAAGCTCGGGCGAAGGCCGGCCAGGCCCGCGGCTGCGAGCGCCGTGGTTCCTGCAAGGACTTGCCTTCTTGTTGGCTTGAACGGATTGGACGACATTTCTTCCTCCCTTGGGTTGCTGTCGTTATGGATAGCGTCGCGGCAGCCGCGAACCATACGTCCTCAGATCTGGAGCGCCAACCGGCGCGCATTGTCGATATGCCGGCTGATCGCCTCGACCGCCTTTTGCGGATCGCGGCTCTCGAGCGCTTCGATCACCGTCAGGTGCTCCTGCATCACCGGCACGACGCGCCCATCGATGCGGAAACGCTCCTGGTGGATCAGCCTGATCTTTACCGAATTGACCAGATACGCCTTGGCGATGATCTCGTTGCCCAGCGCATCGATGAAGGTGTCGTGCATGGCCCAATCGATGTTCTGGGCCTTGGCTTCCATTTCCGGCGTGGGCGTCTGCGACAAGGCTTGAGCCAGCATGTCCTCATGTTCGCGCCGCAGGCCGGCGAGCACGGCGTCGGAGGCGTTGACGGTGAACAGCGCCACCGCCTCACGCTCCATGAACAGGCGAAACTGGAAGGCCTCGCGGATCAGGTTGATGTCGATATGGGCGATCTGCATGCCGCGCTGCGGGATGGTCGTCAAAAGCCCTTCGGCCTCGAGACGCGGCACGATCTCGCGGATGGCGCCAAGCGGCAGCCCGGTAAAGGCAACCAGTTCGCGCTGCGACACGAACTGTCCCGGCCGCAGATCGCGGGCCAGCAAATGCCGCGTGAAGCTGGCATAAGCTCTTTCCCTGAGGGTTGCCGGTTCGCTGCTGTCGTCCATTTCAGCGCGCTTCCCTTTGCCGGTCAGGCCGGCTCTGTCGCAAACAGCCTGTCATAGGCGGCAGCAAGCTGTTGCCGCCCCTGCGAACCGATCGGCTCCAGCGGCGGACGGACCGCCAGCCAGCGCTCGTCGCCGGTTTTGCGCGCCACCATGACCTTCACCGCCGGGATGACCGAATATCTAAGCAATTCGAGCACGAAGCTCTCGACACGGGCATCGTCGCGCCCATCCTCGGCCATGGCGCGGATTTCGCCGGCGACGAAATTGGCCATGCCGGAAATGGCGCCATGCCCGCCCTGGCGCACGCTTCTGGCCAGGTGCCGCTCGTCGCCGATCAGGATCACCAGGTCGCCATGGGCTCTTAGCAGCGCCTCGCTGTAACTCCAGTCGCCACCCGAATCCTTGACACCGGCGATCACGCCGGGGAAGGCCGCACACAGCCGACCGATCAGGGCAAGCGGGAGCGGCACCATGGTGACAGAGGGGATGTTGTAGAGGAGGATGCCGCGAGCCAGCGGCCCGAGCGCAGCGAAGACGGCAGAAAACCATCCGAACAGCCCGTCCTCGCCGACATTCTTGAAGTAGCTCGGCGGAGCCAGCAGGATGTTGCGGACGCCGCACTGCAAGGCATGCCGCGCCTGTTCGGCGGCGTCTTCGGCTGCGTCGACCAGCACGCCGGCAACGAGCCGATGTGCCGGAATGCCGGCGGCCAGCATGGCCTCGGTAATAATCCGCCGCTCTGCCGTGCCCACGGAGGCGCCTTCCCCGGTGGTGCCGAACAGCGTGGCGCTGCTGCAGCCGGCGCCAAGGCAAGCCCGGGCCTGCGTGACCATGGGAAGGATGGCGATCTGCCCGGACGCATCGAAAGGCGTGGCGAGAGCAACCGAAAGACCAAAGCGCGAAACCACTATTCTCTCCAGATGTCGATGTGCAAGCAGTACTACCACACTAACATGTTAGTTGTAAATTGCGGCGGGACCTTTTCCAAACGGCGTCGACATCGGACGAATATATGATGCGGATTTGGGCGGCTGCCGTCTTTCGGCGGCGCGATCCCTACTATCCCGTCGCGTCCGCGTAGATATCGAGGACACGGGTGATGCTGCCGATCAGAAGCTCGTGAGCGAGGGGCTTAACCCGGCCTGCGGCAACCTCGGCGTCGAGCTGCCCCAGACACTGGCTGATCAGCGGCCGGGGGATATCCTTGTCCCTCAGCACGTCCAGCAGCGTCCGTGTTGCGCGCTGCGCCTCCGGCGTCGGCCAGTAATAACGGATGCGGTCGCTGAACGAGAAATGCCGCTGCACGCGCTGCTCGTCCGGCGTGCCCGGATAGTATTGCTGCCAATTGGCCGGCGACGCCAGCATGATGCGTTCCATCGCGGCAGGCAGGCTTTCGCGCGAAAAGTCCGACGCGAGGATATCAGCGACATGGCTGAGCCCATACAGCGCTTGGCGAAGCGCGAAGGTCAGCCAGGGGCCGACCTTGAGGATGGCAAAACCGTCGCGAACGAGGGCATTGAGCGCTTCGGCCGGCTGGTAGTCGGTCGAATGCGCCTCAAAAACCAATTGCGGCATACGGTCGAGCACAGCCACCAGTTCAGTCGCCTTGGCCGGTGCATAGGGCACGATCTCGGTGTTGCCGAACTCGACGCCGGGCTGGACGACGACACCGACCGCACGGCCAAAAGCGGCTTCGAGGCCGACGCGGGAAAACGCTCTCGCGTGGATTTCTACGGTGCGCAAGGCATCGCCGGGCGCCGTCACATGCAGGTGGTCGAGCGCCTCCAGAGCCCCGCCCGGCACCGGCACTTCGGTGCCGATGACGTAGACCGGTTTTTCGCCGCCTGCCCGCTCGACCGCCGCCTCAGCGATTGCTGCAAGTTCGGCCGCGCGCGCGGCGATCATTTCATCGGCAAGCACGGCTGGATCGTCGGCGCAGGCCATGCTCGTATCCAGATGCATCTTGGTGAAGCCGGCGCTCGCATAGGCATCGATCATCGCCGCAGCCTTCTTCATCGCGGCGGCGGCAACCATGTGCTTCCACGGATTCAACCCGAGATGATCGCCGCCGAGGATCAGGCGATCGACGGGGAAGCCGACTTTGTGCGCTTGCGCCTCGACGAAGCTGCGGAACCCCGCAGGTGTCATCCCGGTGTAGCCGCCGTCGTGGTTGACCTGGTTGCAGGTGGCCTCGATCAGCACATCCGCGCGCCGCGCCGCGCCATGGCGCAGGGCAGCCTCGATGACCAGCGGATGCGCCGAGCAGACCGAGGCGATGCCGCTTTTCTCGCCTGCGGCGCGCTTGGCCGCAATGTTCGCAAACCTTCGCGTCGCGTCACTCACTGCGTGTTCCCCGTGGCGATGAATGCCTCGACCGCTTCAAGCGGGAAAATGCCCTCCATCGGCCCCTTGCGGGTGACGGCAAGCGCACCGCAGGCGTTGGCAATCCGCAGGGCTTCGGCAGGAGCCGCCCCGCGCAGCCAGAACGAGACGAAAGCAGCACCGAAGCAGTCGCCCGCACCGGTCGGATCGACCTCGTCGACGGCAAAGCCGGACGAGGCGACCGCACCGCGATGATCATGATAAACGGCGCCGGCGGCGCCTTTCTTCAGGACGATGCAGGACAGGCCACGGGCCAGCAGTTCGTCGACTGCACCCTCCTCGTCCCTGGCGGACGAAAAAAGGAAGAGCTCCTCGCCGCTCGGCAGGAAGATGTCGGCTCGCGCCAGCACTTGGTCGAGTGCTGCGCGCATGCCGGATGCCTGCATGATCTCGCGGCGGATGTTCGGATCGAAGGACACGGTTCCGTCTTTGGCCTTGACCGTCTCGATCGCCGATAGCGCCACCGCGATGGCGCGGTCGGAAAACAGCGACGAGCCCATGACATGGACATGATCGGCACCGGCGAGCAGCTTTGTCGCCGCGGCGTTCGTCTCGATCAGGCCGGCGGCGCTGTTGCGGATGTTGAAGACGAAATGCCGGCTGGCGTCGGCCCGGTAGGTGACGAAGGCTGTGCCCGTCGCATGGCCCGTGTGAACCGCGATCGCCGACACGTCGGCGCCCAGTGCCCGTAGCCGATCGATGTTCAGCCTGCCGAAATCGTCGTCGCCGACGGCGCCGATGAGGCCGGCCGGCTGGCCGAGCGCCGCCGCCTGGCCGATGAAGATCGCGGGCGCGCCCGACGGGTAGGGTCCAAGCAGCGGACCAGGCTCGAGAAAGCTCTGGCCGATCCGCTCGGCCATGATCTCGACCAGAATCTCGCCGGCACTGACCAGCTTCTTCATCTCGCGGAATCCCTCGATTCGCCTACTTCAAGTGAATAAGGCTTGTGCTTTTTCGCGTCAATTAATAAATTTACGCATGGAAACTATGCAATTTTTGTGTAAAGTTTCGCCTTGCATTCGGGGGCTTTGATGTCGATGACGCACAAGACGATGGAGGATTTTGCTCGCTCTTGTGGTGTCTCCAGGCCGACACTGTCGAAATATTTCGACGATCCGAGCAGCGTCAAGCCGGCGACACGTCAGCGGATCGAAGTGGCGCTGCGCTCGTCCGACTACCAGCCCAATCTGTTTGCACGCAACCTCAACCGCAAGCGGACCCGCAGCATCGGCATTGTCGTGCCGACGCTCGCCGATCCCTTCTATTCGGAAATGGTCAGCCGCATCGAACTCAGGCTGCGCGACGAAGGCTACTGGCCGATCGTGATCTCCTCGCACGGCTTGCGCGAGCTCGAAGTGGAAGCGACACGAACCATTCTTTCCCTGAAAGTTTCCGGCGCGCTGATCGCGCCGCTCGGCCTGCGCTCCGACGAGCGCACGCTGGAGAAGCTGACACAGACCATACCGATCGTCTATTTCGACACTTATCTTGAGGGCGAGACGCCATTCGTCGGCAACAACAACAGCCAGAGCGTCTCGACCATCGTCGATTATCTCTGCCGCTCCGGCGATGCTCCGGTCTATTTCGATATCCCGCACGTCAACCACAATTCGCGCGAGCGCCTGAACAGCTATGTCGGCGCCATGCAGCGGCTCGGGCATGAGCCGGTGCTCATCGGCACCCCTTATGACTACAGCTGGGATTTCGAACGGATCGGCTATGAGCAGATGGAAGCGATGCTTGCCCGTGGCGGTCTGCCGGGCAAGACCATTCTGTGCGCCAACGACCGTCTCGCCTTCGGCGTGATGGCAGCCGCCTACTCGCAAGGCCGCAAGGTCGGCCGCAAGGGCGATTGCGACCTGCGGGTCGCAGCCCATGACGACCATCCGCTCAGCCGCTACACCTGCCCTGCCCTCACCACCATGGCGCAGGACTTCGCTTCGATGGCCGGACGCAGCGTCGAGACGCTGCTGGCCTTGCTGGACGAGGACGACGCGACAGTTGCACGCAAGGTCAGTCTCGACGCGACGCTGGTCATGCGTCAGTCGGCCTGAGCGTTTCCAAACACAGGATCGAAGCCGCGCCATGCGGCAACTGCCGCGCCGACCGCTTGCCGCGCCGCCGGACCATGGCGGCCCATCGAAACGAAGCCATGGATCTGGCCGGGCCAGCGCCGCAGGACGACCGGCACCTCGTCATCTTCCAGACGCTTCGCGTAGGCCTCGGCTTCGTCGGCGAGGATATCATGGCCGGCGATTGCGACAAAAGCCGGCGCTGCGCCGGCAAGGCTTGCGGCCTTGAGCGGCGACACGCGCCAGTCATCGATATCGCCAGCATGGTTGATATAGTGGTCGCGGAACCAGGCCATGGTCGCCAAGGTCAGGCCATAACCGTCGGCAAAGCGGCGATAGCTGTCCGCCGCCTGCGAGGCGTCCGTGTTCGGATAGAACAGCAGCTGCGCCGCCGGCGGCTTCTTGTCGCCGCGCGCAAGCAGGCAAAGGACGGTAGCGAGATTGCCGCCGGCGCTGTCGCCGGCGACAGCGATCCGTTCGGCGTCAATGCCGAGATCGCCCGCGCCGTCCTGCATGAAGGAAAGTACGGCGCGGCAATCTTCGATGGCCGCCGGAAATTTGTGTTCCGGCGCCAGCCGGTAGTCGGGAGAGACGAGGACGCAGGCCGCCATATTCGCAAGCCAGCGGCAGATCTCGTCATGCGACTCGAGATTGCCGATCACCCAGCCGCCGCCATGCAGATAAAGCAGCGCCGGGGCAGCGGCCCCGACCGCGCCCTGTCCGCGATAGATTCTGAGCGTCAACGGGCCGCCGGGTCCGGTGATGGTGCGCTCGGTCAATGAGCCGACCGGCTCGCGCTCGCCCTGGAGTGCCGGAAAGCCCTCCTCATAGGCGCGGCGCGCCTCTTCAGGCGTGCCGGCTTCGAATGGCGGGGCGGCCGCCTGCCGGTCAAGGTCGAGCACATGCCGGGCCTCCGGATCGAGCAAGGGTGAAAGCAATGTCGTCATCGTAAGCCCTCCGATATCAGGCGAGCAGGCTCGCCGCTTCGGCGTCCTGGAAGAGCGGCGGCTGATCGACCGTTGCGTTGACGGCGACGGACTCGCGGCTCTCACCCGAAGCGAGGATCGCCTCCATGATTTCCAGCACATGAAGCGCAAGGTCGCCGGACGCCCGCGGCTTTCTTCCTGTTGTCAGCGCGCGCGAAAGATCGGCAACGCCGAGCATGCGATAATTCGCGCGGTCGGGCGCGGCGAAGGGCCAATTGCGCGCGCCATAGAGTTCGCTCTCACTGTGGAAGTCGGCCCAGTCGGCCCCTCGTTCCGACAGCGAGACGGTGCCGCCGAACGTATCCGGATCGGGCAGCCTGAGCGAGCCTTCCGTCCCATGCAGCTCGATCGGGTGGTTGGAGTGCCTGAAGACATCCCACGAGGCGCCGAAGGTGACGGTGGCGCCTGAGCGAAACTCCAGCAGCGACAGGATGTTGGTCGGTGTGCCGACCTTGAAGCTGGTGTTCCGGTAGGGACCTTCGGCGGTGATCAGCCGCTCCTCCTGGCCCCGCGTCGCCATCGCCATCACGCGGGCCACCGGCCCGAGCAAATTGACCAGCGTCGTCAGGTAGTAGGGACCCATGTCGAAGACCGGTCCGCCGCCGGGCTGATAATAGAATTGCGGATTGGGATGCCAGTGCTCCATGCCGCGCCCCATCATGAAAGCGGTGCCGGTCACCGGCCGGCCGATCGCACCCTCGTCCATGAGGCGGCGTGCCCGCCGTCCGGCGGCGCCAAGGAAGGTGTCCGGGGCCGAGCCCAGCAGCAGCCCGCGCTCCGCCGCCTCGGCGACAAGCCGCCTGCCGTCCTTGGCCGAGGTCGCCAGCGGCTTTTCGGTGAAGACGTGCTTGCCCGCCGTAAGCGCTGAAAGCGAAATATCGAAATGCGCCACCGGGATGGTCAGGTTGAGGACGAGATCGATCTCCGGGTCGGCCAGAAGCGCATCGACGCCGACCGCGCGGATGCCAAATTCCTTGGCGCGCAGCGCAGCCATATCGGCCGAAATGTCGGCGCAGGCGCGTAGCTCGACCTCGCCGAACAGGGCCGCATTGCGCAAATAGGTCATGGAGATATTGCCGCACCCGACAACGCCGATGCCGAGCTTAGCTCCTGATTTTCCTAGCATTTTCCACTCTACCTCCCGACGGCGCAACGCTGTGGTTGAATCATTGCACCAGCAACGGATCACAGTCGAAAGCCGCTATACAACATTTTAAATCTTGACGCGCGTAAAATTATTATAGAACATGCGAAAATGATGGCGCAACATTGGAGGCCGCCAGCCTTGAGGAACATGACTGACATGAAAAACGGCCAACAGCCGATGCGAATCCCGTGGGTCATGCGCGCGTTGGATCTTTCCGTCGCGGTCAGGGACCGAGATGGGGTCAGGCATAAATCACCTTGGCCCCGGTCATCTCAAGCTGGCTGCGTATTGGACCGGGCAGGCCATCGTCGGTGATCACCACATCGACGGCCGACAGCGAAAATGCCTTGGAGGTCCCGCTGACGCCCCATTTGCTCGAATCGGCGAGGAGGACAACGCGCCGGGCCATGCGAACGAGGTTTCGCTTCGTTCGCGCCATGTCTTCGTTCACGTCGACCACATCCAGTGACGAGTCTATCGCATGCGCTCCAACAAAGACCTGATGCGCTACCAAGCCGCCGAGAGCCGTATCGGCATCGGTGATCAGCGTGCTCACCGTGTCGGGATAGACCCGGCCGCCGATCATATGAACGTCGAGCCCGGGACGATGCATAAGATGCTGCACGATATTCATGGCCGTGGCCGCGACCACGACATTGCTGAGCGGCGGTAACTGCATGGCAACCTGCATCAATGTCGAGCCGCCGTCGAAGATGACCGATTGGTTGTCCTCGAACAGGTCTAGCGCCGCCCGGGCGATGCGCTTCTTTGCGTCGAGGTTCGTTTGCATCCGCCGGGCGAACGCGGCCGTAGTCGAATCGGTGGTCCGGGTCACCGCCCCTCCACGGGTCTTGGTCAGTAGTCCCTTGCGGTCAAGTATCTCGAGGTCGGAACGGACCGTGACCTCCGACACGCCAAACCCGTCTGACAGGTCCTTCGTGCGCACCTGTCCGCTGCGCTGCACCTCACCCAGGATCGATTGGCGTCTCTGCTCCGACAACATTGCCCTGCCCTTCCCTGCGCCAAGCAACCGCTCTGGCCTCGGTTCAGCTTACCAAAAATATGCAAATTCGAAAGCTTTCGAAAGATTGTATTTCTTGTTTCTTTCGGAAACACTGGGTCCAGGATTTTGAAATCAAACGATTGGGGAATTTTGCACTCATGAGCCTAGGAACCAAGGTGCGTCTTGCGCGCCTCTTCTCGCATCCATCGGGGAAACTTTTTGGCGGCGCGGTCGACCACTTCGTCGGCTATGGCGACGTGCGCAAAGGCGGCCTTGCCGACCTGCCGGGTGCGCTCGCACGCGTCATGGTGGGCAAACCCGACTACGTCAGCATCCAGCCTGGCACCGCGCGCCATCTGTGGCCGCAATATGCGGGCAAAGCTTCCCTGGTGATTCAGGCGGGCTGCTTCACTCCGGACGATCGCATCAGCGAGTTGATCGCAACGCCCGAGGATGCGGTGCGCGCGGGGGCCGATGCGTTGGCCGTGGCCATTCCGGTGCGCGGCGCGACCGAGGGCAAATACATACGCTGGCTGACCGATTCGGTGAATGCAGCGGCCCGCTACGGCATGCCTGTGGTGGCGCATATCTACCCTCGCGATTTCACCGACGGAGCAAAAATCGTCTTCACCCCCGACGAGATCGCCTATGCGGCGCGCATCGGCTACGAGTCCGGTGTCGACGTGATCAAGATCGGCTACACGGGCGATTTCGAGTCGTTCCGAGAGACCGTCCGGACCTGCCCGGTGCCGGTTGTGATCGCGGGCGGTCCAAAGACCGATACGCTGCTCGGCGCCCTTCAGCAGACGGCGGACGCCATCCGTGCCGGCGCGCGCGGTGCCGTGGTGGGCCGCAATCTCTGGGGGCATGGCGATCCGGAAAAGGCAGCAATTGCCTTTCGGGGCGTCATCCATGACGGCCTTTCGGCGCAAGACGCCTTGGCGAAGGCGGGTGCCTGAACGATGCCCACCGTCCCTTCAATCCTCGGCTTCGGAGCTATTGCGATCGACGACATCGTCTATGTCGATCAGCCGTTGTCGGCGGGCAAGGGAAAGGTTCTGCAAAGTGCCCGCGCTTTCGGGGGAAATGTCGCGACGGCACTTGCCGCCGTCGCGCGGCTCGGCGGAACCGCCGGCTTCGTCGGATGGCTGGGCAGTGCCGCCGACGACGCCGTGTTGTGCGATCTCGTTGCGAGCGGCGTTGAAACCGCGTTCGCGCCGCGCCACCCCGACGCGCGCCCGGTGCGCTCGCGGATCACCGTCGGCTCGGACGGGGAACGGTTCATCGCGTATGACGACGATGCGATGCTGGGCACCGCTCCGGATTTTCCGGACGATATCCTCAGCCGGGCGACCGTCCTGATCGTCGATAGCTACGCGATCCGGTCCCTGGATGTCGTGGCTCGGGCTCGCGATCTCGGCCTTGCGATCCTCGGCGATGTCGAATGGAGCAGCGGCCCAGCCACGGAGCGGCTGATCGCGCTCTGCGACCATCTCATTCTTCCACTCGGCTTTGCGCGGACTGCCACGGGGTGCCGATCGCCCGCCGAGATGCTCGATGCATTGTGGTTGCCGTCGCGGTCCGCAGTGGTTCTGACCGACGGTGGCAGGGGCGTGTACTATCGCGGGCGTGAAGAGACAGGTCTCTGGCACCTGCCCCCGCACAGGATTGTGGTCGTCGACTCGACCGGTGCGGGTGACTGCTTTCATGGCGCCTATGCCCATGCGTTGACGCGCGGAGCCGGCACCGCAGGCCGGGTGGCATTCGCGGCCGCGGCGGCAGCCCTTTCGATAACGGGCCGTGGCGGGCGCGAGGCGCTTCCGACCGACGACCAGGTTACGGAACTCCTGGCATCGACGAACGCGCCGTCAGCAGTCGAACTGGAAAAAACGCATGTCAATACTGGAACATAGCTAGAAACTATACGATGAAATATTTCGCATGTGAACATGCTCCGAGGAGGGTTATAAAAATCAGCGGCTTATGCTTGCGGAGGGAGGAATATGGCAGAAGTAATTCTTGAGAATATCTGCAAAACCTACGGTAACAATTTTCGCGCAATCGACCAATTGAACCTATCGGTCGAGGACGGCGAGTTCTTGATTCTCGTCGGGCCATCCGGCTGCGGCAAATCCACCGCGTTGCGAATGATCGCGGGATTGGAGGACATCACCAGCGGCAGCCTTCGGATCGGCGGAATAGACGTCGTCGACATGCCGCCCAAGGACCGCGACATCGCGATGGTCTTCCAAAGCTACGCGCTCTACCCGCATATGACGGTGTTCGAAAACATCGCCTTTTCGATGCGACTGGCAGGCAAGCCGAAGGCCGAGCGCAAGATGCGCGTGGACGAGATCGCCAAAACCCTTCAGCTGACGTCTTTGCTGGACAGCAAACCCGCGAACCTTTCAGGCGGACAGCGTCAACGGGTTGCCATGGGCCGCGCCATGGTGCGCGAGCCGGCCGCCTTTCTCATGGACGAACCCCTTTCCAATCTGGACGCGAAACTGCGCGTGCAAATGCGCGCCGAAATCACCAGTCTGCAAAAGCAGCTCGGCGTAACGACCATATACGTGACCCACGATCAAATCGAAGCGATGACGATGGGAGACAGGGTCGCGGTGTTGAAAGGCGGCGTGCTGCAGCAGGTCGATACACCCAAGAGGCTCTATGAATCGCCGGTGAACGCCTTCGTTGCCGGCTTCATCGGCTCTCCTTCGATGAACCTTTTCGAGGCGACCCTGACGGGCGACGAACTGATGTCCGGCACCTTCGCCATCCGGCTGCAGGAGGCAGCCTTCGTGCGCAGGCCGGGCTTGAGGTCGTTTGCGGGGCGCAAGGTCGTATTCGGCATACGACCGGAGGATCTTTATGACAGCAGCCTCGAATCCGGTCGCAAGTATCAGACGATACCGGCCAAGGTGACCTCGATCGAAGAACTCGGATCCGAACATATTGTCCATCTGAACATCGACGCCGTCCGGGTGGACTCCGGCGATCCGGACGCGGTGGACGATTTTGGCCTGGCATCGAACGCGGTGGCGAGATTCGAGCCGATCAGCGCCGTCCACTCCGGCTCGGAAATCCGGTTGGCCGTGGATGATGCCAAGTTCCATTTCTTCGATCCCGAGACGCATCTGGCGATCTGAAGATCTGCGGCAGACCGCAGGCGAGAGCGAGGCGCCTGCGAAACGCAAGAAGGCTTCTGGGTAGAGCAGACGATCGTCCGCATTGTGCGGTCGATCTTAAAGAAGGAGGAGAAAATGATGTTTCGGATACAACCCGCGATGCTGAAAATAGCCGCGGCCGCATGGTTGCTTGGCGCAACCGGCGCCATGGCGGACACGACGCTGGAATTCACCCAATGGTGGGAGCCCGAATTGCCGGCCGGCTCGCTCAGGGCAATCATGAATGACTTCGAGGCTGCAAACCCCGGAATCAAGGTGACGCTGGTCAGCGGCCCCTATGCGACCACGCGAGACCAGATCTCGGTTGGTGCTGCAACTGGAACGCTTAGCGACGTCGTCGGTCTCGACGGCGCCTGGGTGAACAATCTGAACGCGCAGAATGCGCTGGCCGACATGAACCCGATGATGGATGCGAGCGAGTTCGACAAGACCCAGGTCGCGGATATCATCAAGGTGGACGGCAAGGCGGTGATGTTTCCCGTGGCTTCGTTCGTCTATCCGGTCTTCGTGAACATGGATCTCGCCGCCCAGGCAGGCGTGACCAAGCTGCCGTCGACCCGCGCGGAGTTTCTCGAAGCCGCCAAGAAGATGACCCATGCCGACAAGAACCAGTATGGCTGGGTGCTGCCCTTGTCGCTGCAAACGCCGTCCGGTGTCCAGAACGACCTGATGTCGTGGGTCTGGGCCTCGGGTCAATCGATGATGGCTGACGGCAAGCCGGCTCTCGAGGGCAAGCCGGTCGTCGATATGCTCACCTTCGTCAAATCGCTGAACGACGCCGGCGTCATTTCGCCCGGCATTGCCACCAAGACCGAGCAGGAAAAGGTCGAGGAATTCGTGAACGATCGGGTCGGAATGATGATCGACTCGCTCGCGCATGTGAACCTCATTCGCAAACGCAATCCCAAGCTGAACTTCGACCTCATCCCCGTCCCGGTCGTGGAGAATTACAACGGCAAGCGCGGCCTTCCCTACGCCTCCTGGGGCATCGGCATCTCTGCGGCCTCAAAACATCAGGAGGAAGCCTGGAAGCTCGTCCAATATCTGATGAGTGAAAAGGTGAACGCCAAGCTCGTGACGCTTGCAAACGCCTTCCCGGGCAACGTCAATGCCAAGCCCGATTTCGTGACCTCGGACAAGGCTTTCGCCAAGGCTTTCGAAATCTTCAAGACCGGCTATCTCGCCAACGAGTTCACGGGTCTGCCGGTGGCTGAAGACCTGATGACCCAGTTCGACGTGGAAGCCCAGAAGATGCTCGCCGGCGAGCAGTCTCCGGAAGAAGCCGCAGCCAACGCTCAAAAGGGCTGGATGGCGAAATTCTGAGCGACCTGTTCCCCGTTGCTATCTTCCACCGGGTAGCCTGACTTAGGGCAGGCCACCCGTCAACAACGGATCGGCAATTTGAGATGGACCTCTTTCCGAAGCGCACCTTCCTCTTGAAGGCACATCCCAAGGGTGGCACATGACTCGGCAGAAGCGCTCCCACCATCGACTGAAACGAGCGGTCGCACCCTATCTCTATCTGTCACCCTCGCTCCTCATCATCGGCCTTCTGATGCTACTGCCGATGGTGACGGTGATTGGCTATTCGTTCCAGAACAGCGCGGTGCTGCGTCGCGACCCATCCTTTGCCGGACTGAAACACTACCACGCGATCTTTGCCGATCCGGTGTTCTGGGCCTCGCTGTGGCACACGCTCTACTTCACCTGCATGAGTGTCATCTTCCATATGACCATCGGCATGGTCTTCGCACTCATGCTGAACAGCGACCGCATCAATCCGACGCTGCGCAACATTCTGCGCGTACTCTACATACTGCCTTGGCTGTTCACCGCGGTGATTATCGCCGTGATCTGGCGCCTCCTGCTCGAGCCGAACGGTGTCGTGAACAGCGTTCTCATGCAGATGGGCATCATCGGTTCCAAGGTCGAGTGGTTTTCCTCGACGGCGACCGCGCTGCACGCCGTCACCTTCGCCAATATCTGGGCGGGCTACCCGCTTTTCATGGTCAGCTTGCTCGCAGGCTTGCAGGGCATTCCCAAGGATTTCTACGAGGCCGCCGATATCGACGGGGCGAAGGCCTACCAGAAGCTGATCTTCATCACCATCCCGCAGCTGATGCCGATCATTATCAGCATCTCGCTGCTCGACTTCATCTGGACCATGCAGGTCTTTCCATTGATCTGGATAACGACGGGCGGCGGTCCGATCTACTCGACCGAGGTCCTCAGCACTTACACGTACAAGCTGGCGTTTTCGAGCTACAACCTGTCGCAGGCGTCGGCGAGCGCCGTGGTCATCCTGCTGATCTCTCTCGGCCTGACGCTGTTCTACATCCGCTATCAAAAGGCTCGGTAGTCACCATGAGGAAAAGGCACACACCGAAAGACAGACTGATCACCGTCGCGCTCCATGTCGCGCTTGCCGCAGGGCTCTTTTTCGCGGCCTTCCCGATCTACTGGATGCTGAGCAGCTCGTTCAAGTCGAATACCGAAATCTTTGCGCTGCCACCAACCGTCCTGCCGAAGGCCTTCACGCTGGAAGCGTATGCGGCCATCCTTGGCGACCCGGTAAAGCTGCGCTTCTTCTTCAACAGCTACTTCGTGGCCGGAGCGGTGACCGTGCTGACGGTCCTGATCGCCTTGCTGGCGGCTTATGGGTTCAGCCGTTTCAATTTCCGTGGAAAGGGCAGCCTCAACACACTCATCATCAGCACGCAGACGATTCCGCCGATCACGCTTTTGATCCCCTTCTTCGGGCTTGTCGTCTCGTATGGCATCTTCGACACCTACGTCGCACTGATCCTGACTTACCTGGTGTTTACGCTGCCCTACGCGATCCTGCTGATGACGGGATATCTGAACACCTTGCCCCGCGATCTCGATGAAGCGGTGGCTGTCGACGGCGGCACCAGCTGGACCGCACTCTGGCGGGTGATCGTCCCGATTTCACTGCCTGGTATCGTGGCGACGTCGGTCTACACCTTCCTGTTGTGCTGGAACGAATTTCTCTTTGCGCTGACGCTGACGAAGTCAACGTCCATGCGCACCGTCCCGATCGGCATCCAACTTTTGATGGGGCAGCACGCCTTCGAATGGAACCAGATGATGGCGATGAGCGTGCTGGGCTCGCTACCGCTCTTGCTCATCTACCTCGTCGCCCAGAGGTTCTTCCTCGCCGGCATGACCGCGGGCTCGGTCAAGTAGGATGTCCCTCCCACGGAGAACCGATGGGGAAGGCCGCGCGTCGAAATCGATGGATTGGACCTTCACTGCTGGCAGGCGATATCGCCGCGCCTCGGGCGTCTTCATAGCGCCGCTGAATCGTGCTCGTGCTGTTCATCCAGCGCCACATCAACAAAGGGCTGACGCAGGGCGGCATCAAGGAATGAAAGCATGAAAGACCTGAAAGTCGGTTGCCAGACCTTCACCTGGGAAATGCTCGGAGACCGGTTTGCCGGTGGTCCCGACGATCTGCTCAAGGCGATCGCCGATGGCGGTTATGCCGGCATCGAGATCACCGACACGATGATCGGGCGCTATGCCGACAGGCCGGCGGAATTCGCCCCGGCGCTGAGATCGGCCGGCCTCACCCTTGTTTCTTTCGCCTTCGGCTCGAAGAGCGGCTTTACGCTGATGGAGAGCATCGGCCCCGACCTGGAGACAGCGAAACGCTGGATCGATTTTGCCGCTGCCTTTCCAGGCGCGCTGGTCTCGATGGGCTCGGCCACCGTCGTGTCTGACGGCCCGCGCGACGACAAGTTCCCTATTGCTGCCGAGTTCTACAACAAGGCCGGCGAATTTGGACGCAAGGCGGGCGTCGAAATCGCTGTCCATCCCAGCTCCCACCACAACACGCTGCTGTTCGACCGTGCCGACTACGACCGGATCTTCGCACTGATCGATCCCGCGCTTGTCGGCTGGGTGCCCGACACCGGACACATCTTGCGCGGCCATCAAGACATGATCGATACGCTCACCACCTACCGCGACCGCATCCGCTACGTGCATCTGAAAGACGTCGATGCCAGCGGCACTTGGGCTATGCTCGGCAAGGGCGTTTGCGATACCCAAGCCGTGATCGATATCGCCAGCGCCGCACCTCGTTTCAACGGCTGGCTGGTGCTGGAAGAGGAATCCGAGACCGCCGCCGGCGATCCGGCCGCCGCGGTCAAGACCAACCGCCAGACGATGCGCGGCTACGGCGCGTGAGGAAGAGACCATGATCCGGAAGCAAGACCGTCGCCTTCGTGTCGGCGTGCTCGGTTGCGGGCCGATCGCCCAATTCGCGCATCTCGAATCCTGCGTGAAGGCCGGCAACGCCGATCTCTATGCGATCTGCGATGCCGCCCCTGATCTTCTGGCGCGCATGGCCGCGACCTATGAACCCGAAAAAGTCTATGGCGATTACGATGAGATGCTGGCCGACCCGCAACTGGAAGCGGTGATCGTGGCGACCTCCGACGCCTACCACGTGCCGATGTCGATCAAGGCGCTCGAGGCCGGCAAGCACGTGCTGTGTGAAAAGCCGATCGGCGTCTCGGTCGAGGAAGGCGAGATGCTCGCCGATGCGGTCCGGCGCTCCGGCACGGTGCTGCAGGTCGGCCATATGAAGCGCTTCGACCCGGCACTGGAAGCGGCGCGCGATTTCGTCCGCGATGAGATCGGCGAGATCCTGGCGCTAAAAGCCTGGTATTGCGATTCCACGCACCGCTACACCAACACCGACGCGGTCCAGCCGCTGCCCGTCACCAGCAAGCTGGCACGCAAGCCGGGTGGCAATCCGAAGTCCGATCTCAGGCAGTATTTCATGCTCGCGCACGGCTCGCACCTTGTCGACACCGCGCGCTTCCTGTGCGGCGAGATCGTTGCCGTGCGCGCCCGGCTCAACGAGCGTTTCGGCGCCTATTGCTGGTTCGTCGAAACCGAATTCGCCAATGGCGCGCTCGGCCACCTTGACCTCACCGTGGCTGTCCGCATGGACTGGCACGAGGGTTTTCAGCTCTATGGCGAAAACGGCTCGGTGATCGCTAAGACCTTCAATCCCTGGTATTTCCGGGCGAGTGAGGTCGATATCTTTCACGAGAAGGATGCAACGTCGCGAAAGCCGCTCGGCGCCGACGGGCATTTCTTCAGGCGCCAGCTCGAAGGCCTCGCCGAGACAATCCTTGACGGCAAGCCGATGCGCGGCGCCAACGTCGAGGACGGCCTTGCCTCGATCCGCGCCATGGTGGCGATCGCCCGTTCGGTCGAAACCGGTGATCGCGTCGAGATCGCTTCCGTAACGGGAGCGGTCTGATGCAGATCGGGGTGTTCGCCAAGAGCTTCCCCGGCAGCGAGCCGGCTGGCGTGCTGGCAGCGGTCCGCGACGCGGGATTTGCCGTCACCCAGTTCAACCTTGCCTGCGCCGGGCTGCCGTCGATGCCGGATGCGGTGCAAAAGGACGCCATTGATGCCATCGCGGCCGCATCGAATGCTTGCGGTGTCGTCCTTGCAGCGCTCTCGGGAACCTACAACATGGCCCATCCCGCCAAAGCTGTGCGCGACGACGGCCTGCGTCGGCTTGGCGTGGTCATCGAGACCGCGGCAGACCTTTCCGTTCCGCTGGTCACCTTGTGCACGGGAACGCGCAACGCGGACGACCAGTGGGCATATCATCCCGACAATAGCGAGCCCTCGGCATGGGACGACATGGCGGGCGAGATGGAAAAGGCGTTGCAGCTCGCGGAGCGTCACGGCGTCGATCTCGGCATCGAACCCGAACAGGCCAACATCGTCACCTCGGCGTCGGACGCGGTGCGCCTCATCGCCGAGATGGGGTCGACACGGCTGCGCATCGTGCTCGATCCGGCCAACCTGTTCGAGCAGGCGAGCCCCGAGGAAGCACGCGCCATCGTCGCCGCCGCCGTCGAACGCACTGCGGGCCACGTCGCCATGGCCCATGCAAAGGACCGTTTCGCTGACGGCCGCTTCACGACCGCCGGCCGGGGTGTCGTCGACTTTGCGGATTTCGTCGCCAGGCTGAAAGCATCGGGTTTTGACGGGCCGCTGGTCACGCATGGCCTCTCGGCCGAAGAGGCCCCCAGCGTTGCCCGCTTCCTCAAAGGGCTGGTGTGATGGCGCGCCTGGCCACGCTGCTTCGCGATAACGCCACGCTTCGGATTTCCGATAGTGGCGACGGCATTGCGGTCATCTTTCAGCATGGGCTGGGCGGTGGCGACGCGCAGGTCGCCCAGGCCTTCCCTTCCGGGCCGGGCTTGCGGCGCATCACGCTGGAATGCCGCGGGCACGGCGCCTCCGGACTGGGCAGCCGCCGGCCGTTCTCCCTGGAGATGTTCGCGGACGATGTTGTTGCCGCCGCCGATCAGGCCGGTCTCGATCGTTTCGTCGCCGGCGGCATTTCGATGGGCGCGGCGATCGCCATGCGCCTCGCCTGCCGTCATCCGGACCGCGTCGCGGGTCTTCTCCTGGTGCGGCCGGCCTGGATTTTCGACGACGCGCCGGTGAACCTGCTGCCGATCGCCGAGGTTGCCAGGCTTATCCTGGAACACGGGCCCGACAAGGCGAGGTCGATCTTCGCGCAATCGGAAACCGCCGCGCGCCTGCGGCGTGAAGCACCCGACAATTTTGCCTCGGTGATCGGCTATTTCGACCGGCCGGACGCCGCGCCATTCGCGCAGGTCCTCGCCGACATTGCCGCCGACGGCCCGGGTGTTTCGGCGCGTGACGCCGCGGTGCTTGGCATTCCGACGCTGGTCATCGGCAATGCCATGGATGCGGTGCATCCGCTGACGGCGGCCCATACGCTCGCCGCAGCCATTCCCGGCGCGACCTTTGCCGAAATCCATCCCAAGGCGCTCGACAGCGTCAGGCATTTCGCCGAACTGCAGGCTGAGATCACGATCTTCCTTGAGACCTACTCGAACTTCCGGAGCCTCGTTCCGTCATGACGACCAAATCCCTGTCCGGCCCCGCTGCCATCGCCGCCCTGCCACGCAACCGGCTGCTCGGCGAGTTTTCACTGTGGTCGGCCGACCTTGCCAATATGGAGCGCGACCTGAAGCGCATAGAACCTCACGTCGACCTTCACCACATCGACGTCGCGGACGCCCGCTTCACCCCCGGCTTCCTGTTCTTCCCGGATCTGGTAGCGCGGATCGCCGGGCTGACGGCAAGGCCTATCCATGTCCACCTGATGGTCGAAGCCGAGATCGTCGATGAGCAGACGCGTCAGTTCATCGAGGCCGGCGCCGATCTGGTCAGTGTCCACGCCGAAAACGGCGAAGCCGGCCTGCGCGCCGTGCGGCTGGCGCATGCGCTCGGCGCCGAGGCCGGCGTGGTGCTCAGGCTGGAAACGCCGGTGGCCGCGATCACGCCATTCCTGTCGCAAGTGGCGTTTGTGACGCTTCTCGGCACATCCATCGGCGTCAAGGGCCAGAGCCTTTCCGAGCAGGCCTGCCCACGTTTGATCGAAGCGCGCGCACTGATGAGAAAAGCCGGTCGCGAAACTGACATCATCCTGGCTGCCGACGGCGGCATCCGCCACGAGACGGTGCCCCGCCTGCGCGCCTCTGGCGCCGAGACGGTGGTGCTCGGATCGCTGGCGTTCGGCGACCCCGACCTTGCGCAGCGCATTCGCTGGCTGCATGGGCTGGAGGTCGCCGCCTGATGACAAGACTGGCCCTCGCCTTCGATCTTGGCGGAACGGAGCTGCGCGGCGCGCTGGTCGAGAGCGACGGCGGCGTTGTCGCGCAGGTCTCGGCGCCGACGATGGCGATTGCGGGATCGGATGCGGTGATCGGCCAGATCATCGCACTGGCAGGGGCTCTTCTGACACAGCGCCCACAGGCGGATGTCGCCGGGATCGGCATCGGCGCGCCGGGACCGCTCGATCCCAAGGCCGGTATCGTGATCGCGCCGCCGACGCTGGCCGGCTGGCACGATGTGCCGTTGATCGACATTCTCGGCAAGCATTTCGGCCTGCCGGTGCGTCTGGAAAACGACGCCAACGCGGCAGCGCTGGGCGAATGGCGCTTCGGCGCCGGCCAAGGTACCGGATCCCTCGTGTTCGTCACCGTATCGACCGGCATTGGTGGCGGCGTCGTCGCCGACGGCCACATCTATCACGGCCGGCGCGGGCTTGCGGCCGAGATCGGCCACATGACCATCACCGGCGAGGGCGACCGCTGCTTCTGCGGCGCCGTCGGCTGTTTCGAGGCGGTCGCCTCCGGTACCGCGCTCGGGCGGCGTGCCACGGCGCTGACCGCGCCGGGCGACGGCTCCCTGCTTAGGCGCCTTTCGGCTGACGGCGACGTTTCGGCCAGGCACGTCGTCGAAGCCGCACGTGCCGGCGATATCAGCGCGCTCGAATTGATCGAGGCTGAGGCGAAGTGGCTCGGCATCGGCTTCACCAATCTGCTTCACCTCTATTCGCCGGATCTGATCGTCATGGGCGGCGGCCTCGCCAACGGTTTCGACCTGTTGGCTCCAACCATCAGGGCAACCGTCGAGCAGCGGGCGATGCCGGCCTACAGGGATGTGCCGATCGTGCCGGCGCAGCTTGGCGACCGCGCAGGACTGATCGGCGCGGCCAGCCTGATCCTGTGGGAAGGCGAACCGGGCGCGCCGTTGGCGATGGCGCAGGACAAGGACAGCAAAGGCGGCCGGACCGAACGTGTCGCCGGCAGGGAGGCAATCCATCGCTGAGCTCAAGCTGCTGGCGCCGGTCACCTGTGGCCCGGCGCTGGTGCCGCTGCATTCGGCGTTCGCGGTGGATTCATAGGCTGAAGCCACACAACTGACGACGCCGGCATCAAGCTGCTTCGCCCCCCAAGCGTCAATTTCTGCTGCACCGCAGCACATCAAAAACCTCTGCATACCATTTTAAATGTTGACGCATGTTAATTTTTTCTAAAACATGCGGAAATGCTGACAAGGCATCGGTCAGCGCTCCGGGAGGAGAAATGCCAGACACGAAAATGGCCATGACCGGGCGCTCGGAAACCGCCGTGCGGCGATCGCCGGTCGGTCGGTCGCCTGTCATCGCAAGCGCCGGGCTGGCCTTCGCCGGCACAGCCATTCCGTTCGCCGGGCAACGGGTCGATTGCGACACCACCAACAAATTAGGAGGAGGAAGAGCATGCGTATGTTCAATTGCCTGACGCTTGGCGCAGGCCTGTTTGCAATCGTGATTTCAGTGCCGGTCCATGCCGAGGACGCGGCCCGCGTCGCGGCGATCGTCAAGGGTCTCGACAATCCCTTCTTCCAGTACATGCACCAAGGCATCGAAGAGCAGGCCAAGGCCGACGGCGTGGCCGTCACTATCCAGGCAGCCGCCAATATGGGCGACGCTACCGGGCAGGCCGATCGATTGACCGCCATGGCCATGCAGGATTTCGACTGCTATCTGGTCAATCCGATCAGCGTCAGCAACCTCGTCCAGGCACTTGTCCCTGTCGCCCAGAAGAACAAGCCGATCGTCAACATCGACAGCACCATCGACGCCGAGCAGGCCAAGGCCGCCGGCTTCACCATCTCAACCTACATCGGCACAGACAACGTTGCCGCCGGCGTTCTGGCGGGCGAGGAGATGCTGAAGCTGGTTCCTGCAGGCTCCAAGGTCGCGCTGGTGGCCGGCATTGTCGGCGATGTCGGCAGCAACGCCCGCATCAAGGGCTTCAAGCAGGCTGTCGAAGGCAAGCTCGAAGTCGTGGTGATGGTCAGCGCCGACTGGGATCGCGAGAAGGCGCTTACCGCGGCCACCGACATCCTGGCCGCGCATCCCGATCTCGCCGGCTTCTTCGCCGCCAACGACATCATGGCGCTCGGCGTTCAGCGCGCCGTCCAGACCTCGGGCAAGGACGTCAAGGTGATCGGTCTCGACGGCATCGTCGACGCGTTGAAATCGGTGGCGGCCGGCGAACTCGCCGCGACCGTCGCGCAATATCCCTATGTCGTCGGTGCCATGGGCGTGGAAGCCTGCAAGGCAGCGGCCATGGGCAAGGAACTGCCCGCCAACGTGCCGGCGCCGGTTCTATTGATCAACAAGGACAATGCCGAAGCCTCGCTGAAGAACTTCCCGCGTCCAGGCGACGACTATCCCGATCCCTTCCGCGAGATGTTGAAGTGAGCATTCCTGAACAAAACGCGCCCGTGCATACTGCGGGCGCGGCGGAGGAGAGCCGCCCCTCCCTGTCGGCTCTCCTCCTGGATCCTTCCTTCTGGGCCGACTGGGCATCGGTCGTCGGTCTTGTCGGCCTCGTCATCGTCTTCGGCATTAGTCAGCCGGTCTTCCTCAGCATCGCCAACTTGCAGGCCCTGCTGCTGGCCGCGGCGATCCTGGTCGTGCTGTCGATCGGCCAGACCTTCGTCGTCGCGACCGCCGGCATCGATCTCTCCTTGGCGGCAGCCGTCATGCTGGGCGCCATCATCCTCGGGCTCGTCGATGCCGCGGGCTATGGCATCTTTCTCGCCTGCGTGCTCGCCGTAGCCGCCACCAGCGCGGTCGGTTTCCTGAACGGCGCGCTCATCACAGCCGGGCGAATACCCGACTTCGTGGTAACGCTCGGCACGCTTTCGGGCGTCACCGGGCTCGGCCTGATCCTGTCGGGCGGCGAGCCGATAATGGTCGGCTCGACCTTCCTGCTGCGGCTGGCCTCGGGCTCCCTTGGACCGTTCGGCTATCCCGTCTGGGTGGCGATATCAGCCGTTCTGGTGGCGCATATCGCGCTCTTCCACACCCGCTTCGGCGTGCATCTGCTGGCGACCGGCGGCCAGGTCGAAAGCGCCAGCGCGCTCGGCATCCACACCAACCGGGTCAAGATCGTCGCTTATACGATTTCAGGCTTCTGCGCCGGCATCGCCGCACTGCTTCTGGTGGCGCGCATCGGCTCGGCCGAACCGCAGATCAATACCAGCCTTCTGCTCAATTCGGTGGCGGCAGTCGTCTTGGGAGGTGTCAGCCTGTTTGGTGGACGCGCCAGCATTCTCGGCCCGGCGATCGGAGCGCTGATGCTAACCGCTCTCGTCAACGGGCTGACGCTGCTCAGCGTTTCGGCCTTCTACCAGCCCTTGGCCGTTGGCGCCATCGTGGTGCTGGCGGCACTGATCATGCGGTATCAGAAATGAGCGCCGTCAATCACTCCCCGTCGGCCGACGCGATCCTCGCCTGCGAAGGACTGAGCAAGCATTTCGGCGGCATCCGCGCCTTCACCGATGTCGCCTTCCGGGCCCGCCGTGGCGAGGTCACCGCGGTGATCGGCGACAATGGCGCCGGCAAGTCGACGCTGATACGCTGCCTGGTCGGCGTGCATGTGCCGGACGCTGGAGACATTTTCTTCGACGGCCGGCTGCACCCCTTCGCCAATCCCGACGAGGCGCGCAAGGCCGGCATCGAGACGGTGCACCAGAACCTCGCGCTGATCGATGAATTGACCGTCGCCCAGAACCTGTTCCTCAACCGTGAGATCGTGCGCCGGATCGGCCCCTTCGCGCTGCTCGACCGCAAGGCGATGAAGCAGCAGGCGCGCGCCATGCTGTCACGCCTGTCGATCAACATGCCTTCGGTCAGCCAGCGCGTGCGGCGCCTGTCGGGCGGACAGCGACAGGCGATCTCGATCTGCCGCGCCGCAGGTTCCGGCGCCAAGCTGGTGGTGATGGACGAACCAACCGCAGCGCTCGGCGTGCAGGAGACGGCCAATGTCGAAGCCCTGATCCGGCGGCTGCGCGAACAGGCCGTCAGCGTCATCCTGGTCAGCCACAATTTCGATCAGGTGCGGCGCCTGTCCGACCAGATCTGGGTGATGCGAGCGGGACGGATGGTGGCGACCGTCCGTTCATCCGAGACGACCGGCAACGAACTCGTCGCGCTCGTCACCGGCGCTGCATGACGGACGGCCGGGTCGAGCCGCACCTGTAGCTATAACGAGCTGTTGGCTGAAACAATTGGTTTGCGAAGGGAGTGTGCCGTGGCGGTGATCCGTGTCGGGCTAGTGGGACTTGGAGAGGTCGCGCAATCAATCCATCTGCCGGTGCTGAGCGATCAGCGCGAGAGCTGGCTGGTATCAGGCATCTATGATGTGTCGCCGAGCCTGATGGCGCTGTGCACATCCGAATACCCGACCGCCAAAGCCTTCGAAACGGCAGAGGCGCTAATCGACTCGCCGGATATCGACGCGGTTTTCATCCTCTCGTCAGACGAGACCCACAGCCGTTTCGTCCGAGCCGCCGTCCAGGCGAACAAGCATGTCCTCTTGGAAAAGCCCGCCTGCCTGACGGTGCGCGAGATCGACGAGCTTCTGGCACTGACGCCAAACTACGCCAAGACGATCTTCGTCGGCTACATGCGCCGCTACGCTCCGGCCTATCTTGCAGCGATGGAGGAACTGCCTGACTTCGCCGACATAACCCATGTCCGCATCTTCGACCTGATCTCCGAGGGCCGGCATTTCCTGAAGGAGAGCCAGAACGTCCTCTATCCCACCGACATAGATCCGGCCCTTTTGGCACGCGGCGCCGGGGAGCGCGAGGCGCTGATTCGCGAAGTGGTGGGCAGCGATGCGCCCGCCGATCTCGTACGCGCCTATCGCGGCCTGACGGCGCTGAGCTCGCACCATATTTCGGCGATGCGCGGGCTCCTCGGCGAACCGGCCCGTGTGCTGGCGGCGCACCGCACCAATGGCGGGGCCAACACCAGCGTGACCTTCGACTACGGCCATTTCGCCTGCTGCTACGACGCAGTGGTCGACGATCTCGGCCTGTTCGACGCGATGATCGAGGTGCGCTCGAACACCAAACGGGTCCGCATCATTTACGACACCCCCTACATCCGCAGCCTGCCGACGCGACTCGAAGTGACGGAAGCCGGGGCAGCCGGCCCGGTGACGCGGACATTCGGGCCGCTGTATGGCGACGCCTTCTCCAACGAACTGGAAACCTTCCACCGCCACATCACCGCCAGGACGAAGCCGCTGACCGACCTAGCGGACTCCCGCCGCGACCTGGCGCTGATGGCCGAGATTATCGAACAGATGAAGAAGACTGGCGACCGCCGCAGCCTGCCGCCTACTTCCCGCAATGGTGATCGTTGATCTTGTTCAAGGCATTCGCGTCGGGCCCGACCCGATGATAGGAGCAGGGCCCTGCGGCTGTCGTGAACAACTGCCGATCATAGTAGCGCGGGCCGCCGAACAGAATGTCGATGATGTTGCCTTCGGCGGGAACGTAGCGCTCAGGGTGAGGCCGATCATCGCGATCTCCAGCCAAGGCCGCGGCGGACATGCTGCAGCCCATTGCGAAAACGAGAGCGCGGATCGCAAAGCGTTTTGTTGTCATCACCAATCCCCTTCCGGCCGTTCGGCTTCTCACCATACATCCAAAATCGCCAGCCGGACAAAAGTTCCCTCACCCTGGCAGACCAGCCCAACCATATGACCTGTCACAATAGCTTTATCCTGCGGCGCTGCGCGGCAATCTATCCCGCAATCTCCAGCAAGGACGATATCAGCAACCGGCGTTCGTCGACCGAAAGAACATCCGAATCGAAGAGATTCATGCTGCGAAGTCCTTCGATGGCGAGGTAGCAGACCAGCAGCGCCTTGAGGTCCGGCGATTCTTCCTTGAGCCGTTCGAAAACCTGCCGCCTGAACGCTTTTATCGGCGTCAGGAAATCGGGATCCTCGGCGATCGCCGAAAATATCCAGGACGCCGACGGTTTCGATTCCGCGGCATGTTCGGCCGAAAGCTTGATGTAGGTCGCAAGCGGGCTCTCGCCCGCGACGCCGGCAGTGCGGGCGGCGTCCAGCGCCTGCTCGAAGGCGCGAAGATAATCCTCAACCAGCGCCTGCATCAGCTTCGCCTTGGTCGGGAAATTGTACAGCAAGCCGCCTTTCGACACCCCGGCCCGGCTGGCGACGGCGTCCAGCGACAGGCTGCCAGGCCCTGTCTCGCGTGCCACATCGGCGGCGGCAGCGAGAATTTTATCACGCGAATTTGCTCTGCGGGCTTTCATCAATCGCTCCCCATACATTAGCCTACGCGGAATTGACAAGACCGTCCAGACGGTACAGTAAGGTCGCCGTCATTTGATATCGGGACCAGTCACAGCTATGTGTTTGGGTCATCCGACTGTTGTGCCGGGCCATGGCCAAGGGGACTGTTCGTGATCAAGCGTTTCATCATCGCCTTCATTCTGCTCGTGGTGGTCTGCGGTGGCATCGTCGGCTTCAACCTGTTCCGCGACAATGCAATGCAGGAATTCTTCGCCACGATGAAGCCGCCGGCGGCGACCGTGTCGACGATGATCGTCAAGCCGACGGGGTGGACGCCGGGCGTCGAGGCGATCGGCACTGTCAGTGCGGTCCGCGGTGTCGACCTGACCGTCGAAACCGCCGGCATCGTCAAGGATATCCTGTTTCACGCCAATCAGAAGGTTGAAGCCAACGCGGGCCTCCTTCAGCTTGACGATGCTGCCGAGCGCGCCGATCTCGATGCGACGAAGGCGCAAGCAGCGCTCGACCAGACGGCGTTGACACGCGCCCTTGAATTGCAGAAACGCGATGTCGGCTCGGAATCGACGCTCGATTCAGCGCGGGCAGCCGCATTGGCTTCCGCTTCGCGGGTCAACAGGCTGCAGGCGGTGCTCGAGCAGAAGCTGCTGACAGCGCCCTTCAGCGGCACCATTGGTATCCCCAGGATCGATCTCGGCCAGTATCTCTCACCCGGCACTTCCGTAGCCACCCTGCAGGATCTGGAGACGATGCGGGCCGATTTCTCGGTTCCCGAACAGCAGCTTTCGCTGCTCAAGATCGGCCAGACGCTGCGGCTGGGCATTGGCGACGGCGAGCTTCCGTTCGCCGGCACCATCCGCGGTATCGACCCGAAGATCAATCCGACCAGCCGGATGGTGACGGTCAGGGCCGAGGTCGCCAACCCCGAAGGCAAGCTGACGCCTGGCCAGTTCGTGCAGGTGCGCGTCGAACTGCTCGAGGAAAACAACGTGCTAACGGTGCCGCAGACCGCGCTGACCTCCAGCCTCTACGGTGATTTCGTCTACGTGGTGCGTCCGGCAAAGCCAGCCGCGGCCAACGGCGCCGCCCCTGCCGCTGCGGAGCCGGAAGAAAAGCCGGCCACGGACCCCGCGGCCGAAGCGTCCGCAGCAAAACCCGAGGAGAAACCAGCTGCTGCGCCGGCCGAACCGACGGCGGAAGAACAAAAGCCGCAGCTCGTGCTTGCCCAGGTGTTCGTCAAGCCAGGCCGCCGTAATGCCGGCCTGGTTGAGATCCTGGAAGGCATCGCCCCCGGCGACGAAGTCGTTACCGCCGGCCAGAACCGGCTTTCCAACGGCATGTCCGTTGCCGTCGACAACACCATCGATCCGACCAAGCCGGCAAACCAGCAGGCAGCCCAGAAATGAGCTTCTCCGACATCTTCATTCGCCGTCCGGTCCTTTCGACCGTGCTCGCCTTGATGATCCTGCTTCTGGGTTTCCAGGGCATCTTCAGCCTCTCGATCCGGCAGTATCCGGAGGTCGAAGAAACGGCCATCACGATCACCACAGCCTATCCCGGCGCCAGCGCCGACCTGATCCAGGGGTTCATTTCCGCGCCGATCGCCCGTGCCGTCGCCTCGACCGAAAACATCGATTACGTCACGTCGGCGAGCCGGCCGTCCTCAAGCACCGTGACGGTGCAGATGAAACTCGGGTCCAATCCCGACGTCGCGCTGAACGAAGTCTTGTCGAAGGTACAAAGCGTGCGCGGCGACCTGCCGGACGAGTCCGAAGACCCGGTGATCGTCAAGGGCACCGGCGAGCAGTTCGCGATGATGTATATCTCGATGCAGAATCCGAACATGACGCCGGAACAGCTCACCGAATATATCGAGCGCGTCGTGCGACCGCGCATGTCGACGGTCGAGGGCGTCGCCGACGTGCAGATCTTCGGGGCCGCCGAATATTCGATGCGCGTCTGGATAGACCCGATCAAACTGGCGGCGCGCGGCGTGACGGCGTCGGAAGTGCTGACCGCGATCAACGCATCGAATTTCCTCTCCGCACCCGGCAATACCGAAAACGAATATGTCGCCTCCTCGATCACCGTCCGCTCGACGCTGCAGACGCCGGAGGCTTTCGCCGCTCTTCCGCTTCGTTCGACAGGCGGCAATGTGGTGCGATTGCGCGACGTGGCGCGCGTCGAGCTCGCCGCGGCGAATACCGACACCAGGGTCACTTTCAACGGCAAGCCCGGCATCTTTCTCGCCATTTTCCCGACGCCGGCCGCCAATCCCCTGACGACGGCGGGGGCGATCCACGACATCGTGCCGACGATCCAGGAGACGCTGCCGCAAGGCATGACGATCGAGATCGTCTACGATTCGACCGAGCAGATCAGCGCATCGATCGAGGAGGTGTTCAAGACCATCGGCGAGGCGGTCGTCATCGTCATCGTCGTCATCCTGCTTTTTCTTGGCTCGTTCCGCTCGGTGCTGATGCCGATCGTGACTATTCCCCTGTCGCTGATCGGCGTCTGTTTCCTGCTGTTTACGCTCGGCTATTCGATCAATCTTTTGTCGTTGCTGGCCATGGTGCTGGCGATCGGCCTCGTCGTCGACGATGCCATCGTGGTGGTGGAAAACATTCACCGCCACATGGAGGAAGACGGTTTGTCGCCGATGCAGGCGGCGTTCAACGGCATGCGGGAGATCTCGTCCGCCGTCATCGCCATGACGATAACGCTGGCCGCCGTGTTCGCGCCGCTGGCCTTCACCGGCGGCCTGACCGGCGCCCTGTTTCGCGAATTCGCGGTGACGCTTGCCGGCTCGGTGGTGCTTTCGGGTGTCGTCGCCCTCACCGTCACCCCAATGATGTCGGCACGCATCCTGAGGGCCGGCTCGCACAGCCGCTTCCAGCGCATTGTCGACAACACGTTCAGGCGCGTCGAAAACGTCTATGAGCGGCTGGTCAGCGGCTCGTTGAAATACCGCCCAGTGACGCTGATGATCGTCATCGCACTGGTCGCCACGACCGGCTTCATGTTCACCAAGACCGCGAGCGAACTGGCGCCCGAAGAAGACCAGGGCTTCCTGCTGTCTCTTGTGAACGCGCCGCGCTACGCCACGTCGGACTACACCGAAACCTATGTGAACCAGATTCTCGGGCTGGTGAATGACATCCCCGAAACCAGGGCGCGGTTCTCCGCTGTCGCCTTCGGGGGCCCGACGAACAGCGCCTTCGTCGGTTTCGCTTTCAAGGACTGGGCCGAGCGCGCGCGCAGCTCGAAGGAACTTCAGGAAGACATCACCGCCCGCCTCGCCAAGGTGGCGGGCGTCGAGGCTTTCGTCTTCGCCCCACCGACGCTGCCCGGCTCCGGCGGCGGCCTGCCGGTCACCATGGTGGTGCGCTCGACCGGCGATGCCTCCCAGGTGTTCGAGGCGGCCGAGGACATCAAGAACAAGGCGCAGGCCTCCGGTCGCTTCCTCGCCGTGCAGAATTCGATGTCCTTCGATGCGCCGCAAGTGACGGTGACGATCGACCGCGACCGCGCCGCGGCCCTCAACCTGCCGATCGCCGACATCGGCCGGACGCTGACCCTTTTGGTCGGTGGCGCCGAAGTGGCGCAGTTCGACCGCGAATCCAACAGCTACGACATCATCCCTCAGGTGCCGCAGAACTTCCGCGACAACCCTGAAAAGCTGGCCGAGTATTTCGTCCGCAGCGCGTCGGGCGAGATGGTGCCGCTCTCGGCGGTGGTGAAGATCTCGACCAACGCCTCGCCGGCCGTGATCGAGCAGTTCAACCAATTGAACTCCGCCACGATTTCCGCTCTGCCATTGCCCACCATCACCACCGGCGACGGGCTGAGGACCATCGAGGACATCGCCAGGGAAAGCCTGCCCGACACGTTCTTCATCGACTATACCGGCCAGTCGCGGCAGGAGAAGGAACAGGGCTACACGATCATCATCGCCTTCGCGGCAGCTGTTCTTGTGATCTATCTGGTGCTGGCGGCGCAGTTCGAAAGCTTCCGCGATCCGTTGATCATCATGATGTCGGTGCCGCTGTCGATCTTCGGCGCAATCGTGCCGCTCAATCTGGGGCTGGGTACGCTCAACATCTACACGCAGGTCGGGCTGATCACGCTGATCGGCCTGATCACCAAGCACGGCATTCTTCTGGTCGAATTCGCCAACCAGCAGCGCGAGCTCCACGGGATGCGGCGGCGCGATGCGATCGTCGCCTCGGCCAGGGTGCGGCTAAGACCGATCCTGATGACGACGGCGGCGATGGCGCTCGGCGTGGTGCCGCTGATCGTCTCCAGCGGCGCAGGCGCCGCAGCGCGCTATTCGATGGGCCTGGTGATCTTCACCGGCATTCTGGTGGGAACCATGTTCACCCTGTTCGTGGTGCCGATGTTCTACACCTTCATCGCCAGCAAGGACCTGCCGCATCACGCCGAGAAGCCGGACCCGAGGCTGATGCCGGTGCCTGTCGATTGATTGAGAAAAAGGCCGGAAATTCCGGCCTTTTTCTTGGGCAGTGATGTCCGACCGCAACGTATTTATAAAGGCGGATCGTCTTGCTTGTCATTTGACGATGACGATCCTGGTGTTGGTCGGACCGAACATCTCGACAAGCTGGTAGAAGTCGGCGGCGTTGTCCGGATGCAGCCGCACGCAGCCATGCGAGGCCGGCTGGCCGAGGCGCCTGACGAAATTGGTCGCATGCACGGCGTAGCCACCCTTGAAGAAGACCGAATGCGGCATCGGCGCGTTGTCATATTTCCTCGAATACCACATCTGGTGCATGCGGGTCGGCTTGAACGACCCAGTCGGGGTGAGATGCCCCCTACCGCCGGTCGAGACTTTCCACGCGAAGGTCGGCCGGCCGTCTACGAGGACTTCCATCGTCTGCTGCGAAAGCGAAATCCGCGCCACGATCTGATTGGCGGCCCGATTGGCAGCATCGGCAACGCCGTTGCCGGCGCCGAACAGAAGAACCGTGCCCGCGGTGACGGTGGCGGCGATGTTGATGAGCTTGGCGGAAATGGCAGTGTACATGATATCCCCCTGTCTGCCGGGCATGGCCGGCTCCAATTCGATGACTGGCTTGTCGTCGGGTCACGTTTCGAATTGATTTCGCACGGCCCACGTTTCTGTTTCGAAACTGTTTCCTCTGGTTAACGGCCGGAGGCCCATCCGAGGCATTTGCAGGGGTGAAAGCAAGGACAGGACGGTTTGCCTGGTCGAGCTCGGACCGGAAAAGCTACTGCCATCTCCTGGCAGAAGCGCGGTCTTCCCTCACATGAAAGAAAGCTCGAAACCAATCGGCAACAAAGCGCGGACTCGAGCGGCATGATGTTGATACAGGCCACCGGCAAAGTTGACCCAACGAAAACAGCCGGCACAAACCAAGATGAACATGCAATCGAACGTGATCTCCTGGTTCAGGATAAGCATAGAAGCAGCGTTGATTTGCATGCCGCACTGTTTTCGCCACGGTCTGGATCGTGTCCAGCCTGCGCATAACCGGCTCAAGGCCCTCTGGCGGGTCGGTTTTGGGCTGAAGAAGATGCGCGGCACCTCCGGCAACTTGCAGCCGAGAGGACCGAAGGCCCGCGCCGCAACGGGGGGCTCCGATGGCGGCGCGGGCACTTCGGGGTTTTCCCTGAAGCGAACGTGAAACCAAATTTGGGGACGAAAACGATGAACACGAAATTTGCAGCTTCGGTGCTTTCCGCACTGCTCTACGCACAGGGCCTGCTCGGCTTTGCCGGCCTCGCCACCGTGCTTCTCAGGGATCGTGCCCATGCCAGCGAATTCGTCGCGGCCAGCGAAATGCCGTCAGGTCCGTCGCTTCTCGTGGTGCGCTGAGCGCCTGGGCCTGTGGACAGTACGGTGAGGGGCTCGCTGGTGAGGGGCTGGGCCTCAGTCGGCGAACTGCGTCGGCGGATCGAACCGGTAGCCCGCACCCCGTATGGTGGTGATGGTTTCGGTGTCGAGCTTGCGGCGCAGTCGCACAATGCGCGAATCGATCGAGCGATCGAAGGCATCGGCATTTTCGGCGGGCGCGGCGGCAATGATATCGTCGCGCGTCAAGACCTTGCGCGGACTGGCCAGGAACAATCTGAGCAGCGCCACCTGACCCGGCGACAACTGTTCTTCCGTGCCGGAGCGATGCATGACCATGGCCGACCGGAGGTCGACCGTCGCGTTCTCCAGCACGACCAATTCCCCGGCGTTCCGGCCGCGCCGTGCCAGCAAGCCGCCGATACGGGCGGCGAGTTCCCTGACGTTGAGCGGGCTCTCGACGACGTCAGCGGCGCCGAGCTCGAGCGCCAGAACCTTGTCGACGAGATCGGCCGGCCGGCAGATCAGGATGAAATCCGGCCCGCCCTCGCCGCCATGGCGCTTGAGCAGATCACGCCCTTCCGCCTGGCTGAGGCTGTCGCCGACGACAACGACATCGATGCCGTTTCCGGAAAGCAAGGATTCGGCCTCCCACGGCTGCCGCACTGCGCGCACGTCATGACCGCGCCGTTCGAGATGGTCGGCCAGATCGGTTGCGACCACTTCGGCGACGGAAACAAGCGCGATGATGGATCGTGCAGCCATTTTTTTCCACCCTGCAACCCGGCAACCCAAGATGAGTGCTGGACATGATGTTTATACCCAATCTACTTTCCGCTGAAAGTGGGAGCGAGAGCATCGTGCGGGCACGAATTGTCGTCGTCGAGGACGAGCCGGATCTGAGGGACGCGGTCGCCGAATATCTCGACGCCAGCGGCTACGATGTCGCTACGGCCGAGAGTGCCAGCGCTGCGCGAACCTTGCTGGAAACGCAGTCGTTTCACCTGGCCATCCTCGACATCGCCATGCCGGGCGAGGACGGCCTGTCGCTTGGCCGCTGGATGCGCTCGAAAACGCCGATCGGCATCATCTATGCCACTGCCGCCGGCACCGCGCTCGACCGCATCGTCGGGCTGGAACTCGGCGCCGACGACTATATCGTCAAGCCTTACGAATTGCGCGAGGTGCTGGCTCGGGTCCGCAGCGTGCTGCGCCGCGTGCCGCAGCCGGCCGAGCCGCAGGCCGCCAAGGCCGAAACAACTGCCAACCGCCGTTCCATGAGCTTCGGACCTTTCCATGCCGATCTCGACGGTCGGTTCGTCACCGGCACCAATGGGACGGTCATCGACCTGGCCAAGAGCGAGTTCGACGTGCTGGAGGTCTTCCTGACGCGTGCCAACCGCTTGCTGACGCGTGCGGCGATCTCCGAGGCTATCGGCTTCGCGGAAGATCCTGAATCGTCACGTGCAGTCGACATCCGCATCATGCGGCTGAGGAAGAAGATCGAGGCGGACCCGGCCAATCCGAAATTCCTGCGCACAGTCCGCGGCGAAGGCTATATCTTCTCGCTGCCGACCAGCGAAGGCAACTGAGCGGCGCGACCAACCACTCTCGGTGGCACGACTGTGAAATGACGGCTGACCCCATGACGGCTGACCATGACGGCTGAAGCACGCGGCGATAGGCACGGCGTCAGGCAGGGCGCGGCGATGGCCGCTGTTCACATCGTTCGCCGGCTTCACGAAGCTGGCGACTGGCAGCGCGAGATGGGCAGCATCCTTGAAACGCTGTGCGGGGCCATGGATTGCCAGCGCGGCATCCTGTTTCGGCTGCGCGAACTGCCCGGCCAAGGCTTTGCCCAATCGGTGGCGGCCTACTGGATCGACCCCCGATATGGTGGCGAGCTGGCATCGCCGACGGTGATCATGCAGTCGGTTGTCAATTCGGACCCACTGCTGGAACGGTTGGCGGAGGACGAGCGGCAAGGCAAGATCTTCGCGGGACACACGCGCGACCTCGAAGGCTTTCTGAGAACCGACTTCGAAAAGCAGCACATCAAGTCGTTCCTGTCGGTGTCGGTCTTTGCGCATGGCCATCTGTGGGGCACGCTGGCGGTCAACGACTGCGTGAACGAGCGCCAATGGACCAACGAGGAAGAGGCAACGCTGCACATCGTGGCGCTGGCCATCGGCAACGCCATCGAACGATCGCTTTCCGATGCCCACGCCAGCGAAGTCATCCGCCGCACCATGCTGCAGGCCTCGCTCGACGCGATCATCGTCATCGACGAGACCGGTTCGATCATCGAGTTCAATCCGGCCGCCGAAAAGATGTTCGGCTACCAGCGCAGCGACATCCTCGGCAAGGACCTGCTCGACACCGTCGTTCCGGAATATTATCGCAAGGGCTATGTGTCGGGCGCCGAATACATGTCGGGCCGCGGCGCGCCGATGGTCGGGCAGCGGATCGAGACCGTCACCCAGAATGCTGCCGGCGAGGTCTTTCCGATCGAATTGACGGCAACCGAGATGCGGGTCGCCGACCGCCGCCTGATCTTCGGCTCGATCCGCGACCTTCGCGACAAATTGCGTGCCGAGGAGGAGATCGGCCGCCAGCGCGAAAAGCTGCACCAGAACGAGAAGATGGCGGCGATGGGCTCGCTGCTTGCCGGCGTGTCACACGAGCTCAACAACCCGCTTGCCGTGGTCGTCGCCCAATCGACTTTGTTGCACGAGTTCGCTTCAGACCCGCAGACCAAGGTGCGCGCCGAAAAGGTGCGCGCCGCCGCAGAGCGCTGCGGCCGCATCGTCAAGAGCTTCCTCTCGATGGTCCGCCTGCATCCGGCGTCGCAGGCCGAGACCGACCTCAACCAGGTGGTCCGCGCGGCACTCGAAGTGACCGCCTACGGTGCCAGGTCGACCGGCATCATTATCGATACCGATTTCGCCAGCGGCCCGCTGCTGGCCATGGCCGACGCCGACCATGTGACGCAAGTGGCCGCCAACTTCCTCATCAACAGCCAGCACGCTCTGGCCGGCATCGGCGGCGACCGGCTGATCAAGGTTCGCACGTTTCGCAGCGATCGCGGCAATCCCTGTTTCTCGGTCGAGGACAACGGGCCGGGCGTGCCGGAAGCGATACGCTCTCGCATCTTCGAATCGTATTTCACCACCAAGCCGGTCGGCGTCGGCACCGGCATCGGCCTGTCGATCTCGAAATCGATCATCGAACGGCACAATGGCAATGTCTGGTTCGAGGAAGTTCTGCCGAGAGGCGCCCGTTTCGTTGTCCAGTTGCCGGCGATCGCCGGCGGCGCGGCCGCCGCCGGCGAAAGCCCGTCGCGCTCGAGCGGATTGCGCCATGCCCTGATCATCGACGACGAGCCGGATGTCGCCGCCTCGCTGTCCGACATTCTGGAGTTGATGGGCATCAAGTCGCGGATCGTGCCGGCCTGGGTGTCGGCCGCCGCGACCTTGTCGGGCCATATGCCACCGGACATCGTCTTTTCCGATCTGCGCATGCCCGGCACCAGCGGCATATCGATCTATCGCGAACTGCTCGCCGAAAAGCCTGATCTGGCGCGGCGCTTCGTTCTGGTCACCGGCGACCTGATCGGCGCGAAAGCCGAAATCGAGGCATTGCCGGCGCCGCAGCGGCCGCAGATCCTGGAAAAGCCGTTCAGCACGCTGGACGTGCGCGGCGTGCTGTCGGCCATCGCCGAGCAGGCCGCATTGGGCAGCTAGAACTTCGGACCGGTGGAATCGGCTTTTGAAAAATTCCGATGCTCAACAAAGGGCTAAGTTCCACGGAAAAAAGACTCCCGGCCGAGGATGCGGCGGGAGCCTGCCTGGAGCGCTGGAGGGTCGCTCGGGCATCAAAAAACGTTCGGGGTATCGGTCAGCGGCGCGGCATTGGCGATCACGCGAACCGCGCGGGCCTTGTGAATGCCGGATTGCTCGGCAATGACGCGCAGGCAGTCCGCACTCTCGGCGCCCCAGGCCTGCCCCTTGCAGACAAAATCGATCTCCGGCATCGGCAGCCGCGCGGTCTTGGTCGTGGTCGGCGCGCCCTTGACGATGTTTGCCCGCGGGTTCAGTGAAGCAAAGGCGGGACCGACCGTTGGCGCGAAGGCCATGCCGGCGAACGCGGCGGCGCCCAGCACCACGAACAGCGCCATCGGATGGTCGTTGGCGCGCTGGCGCAGCGCCAGCTTCGGCCGCCGTTCCTTGCCCTTCAGCGCTTGCAGACGGCGGTCATTGCAGGCAGTCCGGATTTTCGTATACATCGCGCTTCCCTTCGTCGATCTTCTTTTTTTGTTGAAACGAACTTAGTCGCACCTTGTAACGGACGAACGACGCCGCAAACTGACCGTGTAACAGCTTTGAAACGGGGATTCGGCGGGCGGCCATGCAGGGGCGAGGGCGTCGTTGCCGAACTGTTTTCGTGCAGTCGAATGTTCACGGGATCAAATCGCGCCGCTCTGGCCCGGCGACGTCCGGCCGCCACCTTGAGACGCCCTCGCCTGCGACCATGAGGCGCTGGTGATTACTGCAGATTAAATTCCCTGAGGATTTTCTGTGCCGCAATGCGCCCAGCCACGATTGCGCCTTCGACATAGCCCGGAAACGACGGCGACAATTCCGAAGATGCAAAATACACCGGCGGCGCGCCGGCCAGGATAGTTTGTTCGGCCTCGGTGGCACTTGTATCGATGATAAGATCGGCGTAGCCGCCGCCGCTCCAGCGATCATCGGTCCAGTCGCGACAGCTGAAGTCGATGAAGCCGTCCGCGTCCGTGCCGAGCGCCTGCCTCAGCCGCGCCATAACCTCGGTGCGCAACGCGGCATCTCCCAGTTCCCGCCAGCGGAGGGCAAGCGGCCCGCCGACGAAGACGACCAACGCAGGGTGGCGACAATCCTTGCTGACGTCACAGGCAAAAAGTGCCGGCGGATCGCGCCACATCACCATGCCGCTCAGGCCCTTGGCGCGCCAAAACGCGGTGGCATAGCGCATTTGTACTTTGATCACCGCGCCGCTCTGCCAGGCGCCGAGAGCCCTTTGCAAGGCAGCCGGCAGCGGCGGCGCGAAGTCCAGCTTCGAAGCCATCATCGGCGGCATGGCGATCAGTGCTATTCGAGCCGTGATCGAGCCCGTCGTCGACGCGAGACGAACGCCTCCCGGTCTGCGCTCGATCGTTCTGACCGGCGTGTTCAATCGCAGGCGGTCGCCGAGGTCGCCAGCCAGATCATCCGCCAGGGACTGCATGGTTTCGTGCACGAAATATTGCAGCTCCGACACCTCACTGGTGATACGGCGGTCATTGTCGATGAGGTGCCAAAGCGGCAGTTTTTCGAGCGCTTGGCACCACAGGCCCTCGATCATCGAGCGGAAAGCCGCCTTGGCCTCGCCGGGATCGTTCTGGCGATCGAGCCATGCGGCGACGGTCAAGCCGGCGATGGCCGGATCGCCCGGTGCGATCGCGTTCATGCGGTCGCGGATCGACATCGAGGCGTGGTAGATTCGCTCGACTTGCTTTGCGCCGGTCAGTGGCTGGGCAACGAACTCGCCCTTGGCATAGGTCTCGACCAACGTCTTGCCGCGCGTTCGCACCAAGGCCATCAGTTCCGGCATGTCCTCGCACAGGAACTGACCGCCGCTGTCGATCCGCTCGCCAAGCCCGTTCCACTGGGACTCGACCCGCCCGCCGACGCGGCCGCGCGCCTCGAGCAGTGCAAGATCGATGCCGGCCTTGCTCAATTCATGCGCGGCTGACAGGCCGGTAAAGCCGGCGCCGACGATGGCGACATCGGTTCGTACGGTCTGGCGCTTCAAGAGCCGGCCCTGAAGGTCTCGAAACCCGCAATCATCCGCGGCTTGAGCTTCGCAGACAACGGTCCTGTCGAGATCATCAACCCCCGCTCGATCGAATTGCAGGTCGCTCCGCCGGGCGACCCGCTTTAGCCAATGGTCTTTTCCAGCATGCTTATCCAGTTGCGGTAGGCGATCTTCTCGATCAGCGCGCGACCGAAGCCGCGCGCGGCGAACGCGTCGAGCAGCTTCGGCAGGCCGGTGACGTCGCCGATCACAGCCGGGATCATGGCGCCGTCGAAGTCGGACCCGAGCCCGACGCCGTCTTCGCCCAAAGCCTGCAGCAGTGAATCGACATGGCGCACCATGACGTCGAGACTGGTATCGGCATTCATCCTGCCGTCTTCGCGCAAAAACCCGGTCGCGAAATTCAGCCCGACCATGCCGCCCGAGTCGCGGATCGCGCCGAGCTGCCATTCGGTGAGGTTACGCGAATGGCCGCAGATCGCATGGACATTGGAATGGGTCGCGACCAGTGGTGCGTCGCTGATCTCGGCGACGTCGCGAAACCCCTTCTCGTTGAGGTGCGAAAGATCCACCATAATGCCTAGTTGGTTGCAGGCCTTGACCAGCGCCTTGCCGGCATCGGTCAGGCCAGGTCCGGTGTCGGGCGTCGACGGGAAACGGAACGGCACGCCGTGGCCGAAAGCGTTCGGGCGGCTCCAGACGATGCCTAGCGAGCGCAAGCCGGCCGCATGCAGCACATCGAGCATGGTCAGTTCGGGGTCGATCGCCTCGACGCCTTCGATATGGAACACCGCTGCGATCGACCCTTGCGCCATCGCGTTTCGCACATCGCCGGCGCTGCGGCAGATGGTGAGCGCCGACGCTCGTTCCAGCCTGAACAGGATCGAGGCCATGGCGATGGTGGAAGCAAGCGCGTCGGCGCGCGGAATTTCGGGCGGCAAGGGCTCGATATCGCTTGGCGCGGGAGGAACCGCACTGCGCTTGGATTTCTCGACCGGCGGCGGAAAGATTGCGAACATGCCGCCGGCAAAGCCGCCCTGTTTCGCACGCGGCAGGTCGATGTGGCCACCCGATGTTCCCTCGATGAACAGCCTTTCGACATCCGCGTCTTTCGACTGGTAGAGCCTGAGCAGCGTGTCGTTGTGGCCGTCGAAGACGGGAACAAGATCGGTTTCGGTCATCAGGGGGATCATTTCGGTTCGATTGGTCGGGCGGGCAATATCCTACTTAGGCAAGGCAGTACCCACTAGGCAAGACGACTTACTGGTAGACTGGCCACTGGGTAGGACAGGCGATCTGCGCAAATGCCACAGCGATGCACACCCTTAGCTGCCCGCTCTCAACCGTCACCACGCCAAGACCCGTCGCTAGGACCAGCGCTATTGCTTCAGCACGTCGGCCCATTCCGGGTGACGATGGAACTGGGCGTTGGCGAAAGGGCAGAGCGGAATGATCTTCTTGCCCGCCGCGCGCGCGTCCTCGACGGCGCGGGTAACGAGCCTGAGTCCCGCGCCCTGGCCGCGAAACGCATCCGGCACTTCGGTGTGGTCGATGATGATCTGGTGCTCGCCGACCTTGGTAAAAGTCATCTCCGCCTCGGCGCCGTCAGGCCCGCGCAGGAGATAACGGCCCTTGGAACCGCGATCCTCCAGTTCGACCTCCGGCAATTGGTCAGGCATTGCTTACGCTCCTTCTGCCGGCGTAGCGGACAGGAAACGCCGCGCCGCCTCGATCTCGTTCGACTGCACCTCATGGCCGCCGTCGTGCCACTCCACTGTGACATCGGCGCCATCGGCGCGCAAATGGGCTTCTAGCCGCGACGTCAGGTTGGGCGGACAGATCGGATCGCGCCTGCCTGCTGTGACCAGGATGCGGCGGCCGGCCAAGCTACCCTTCACCTCCGGCTCGAATGGGATCAGCGGATGCATCAGCACCGCCGCGTCGAACAGAGAGGGCGCCGCGAACATCACCGAGGCCAGGATGTTGGCGCCGTTCGAATAGCCGAGGCCAAGCACCGACGCGGGCTTTGACGCCTCGACATGCGCCCCGATATGCGCCTTGACGAAGCCAATCATCTTGTCCGTCGCCCGCGCCAGGTCGTCCATGTCGTAGACGCCCTCGCCGGTGCGGCGAAAGAAGCGCGCAGCACCGTCTTCCGAGACATCGCCGCGCGGCGAAACGATCGTCGCCTGCGGCGCGAGATCACGCCCGAGCGACAGAAGCTGGTTCTCGTCGGCCCCGGTGCCGTGGAAGACGAAGAGCAGCGATCCATCAGGCGAACCCGGCAGTGTCTTGTAGGTGTAAGCGTCCTTGCTCATGGCCTTGTCCTTAATGCATGTCGCGCGAAAGTGCGCAGCGGTTTTGCGATGACGACATGCACAAAACCAAACTAAAAGCGCGTCGCCCAACCTGGTCAAACGCGATCCGCTTTTAGTCTTCCAGCTTTTGCAGATGTTGCTCGAGATAGGGCCTCAGATGCTGGTGCTGCGACGGCAGCTTCAGCGCCTCGCCGAGATGGGCGACGTCCTCGTCGCGGTCGAAGCCCGGCTCGTTGGTGGCGACTTCGAACAGCACGCCGCCCGGTGTGCGGAAATAGATCGCCCAGAAATAGTCGCGGTCGATCACCGGCGTCACCTGGTAGCCGGTGTCCATCAGCGCCTTGCGCACTTCGAGCTGCTTGGCGCGGTTTTCGATAGCGAAGGCGACGTGGTGGACCGAGCCGGCGCCGAGATCGGCAAAAGCGGCGCCCGGCAGCGATTCGATATCGACGATGTTGGCGCCGTTGCCGTCCTTCAGCGCCAACCTTTTTACAGTGCCGGACGTGTCGACTTCCTCATAGCCCATGAAATTCAGCAGCTCTTCCGTGGCGCCGCCATCCTTCAGCCTGAGCGACACCGAGTGAAAGCCGCGGATCGCCTCGTCGGACGGAACATCGCCCTTCGCCCATGGCGCACGGGTGTCGGCCTCGTTCTCGACCAGCGCAAACCCGTCGCCATCGGGACCGGCGAAGCCAAGGCGCTTGTCGCCGAAGCTCTCTTCGCGCGACAGCCCGGCGACGCCCTCATCGGCAAGACGCTTTTCCCAATAGGCAAGCGTGCCTTCGGGCACCGAATAGACCGTGGTGCCGACCTCGCCAACGCCGTGGCGGCCCTTGCCGATATTGGGGAACGGAAAATAGGTCGTCACCGAACCGGGCGTGCCGAGCTCGTCGGCATAGTAGAGATGGTAGACATCCGGCGCGTCGAAATTGACGGTTTTCTTGACCCGGCGCAGGCCGAGCTTTTGTGTGAAGAACTCATTGTTCTGGCGCGCATCCCTGGCCATCGAGGTGACGTGATGCAGACCCTTGATCTGGTCGAGCATTTTCCTGCTCCTTCTCTTGTCCTGTGCGGCCCGTGCCGCGGTCCACGCCAATATGAGGAGCCGCCAGCCGGCGGCAAAGACCGCAAACACAGAATAGACTGTGCTCTATAAGTGAACAATAAAGCGCATTTTGTTCACCATTTAGCGAACACCTCAGGCTTGTGTCGCCACAAAAATTCGGCTCCCGTGACCGGCAGGTATTCGCGACAGGTTTTCAATGAAGGACACCAGCATTGGCCAGTACAGACAGAAGCCCGAATGTTCTCCTGATCACCTGCGACCAGTGGCGCGGCGACTGCCTGTCGGCGGCAGGCCACAAGGTGGTGCGAACGCCGAATGCCGATGCGCTCGCCGCCGAGGGTGTGCTGTTTCGACAGCACTTTGGCGGGGCGGCGCCCTGCTCGCCGGCACGCGCTTGCCTCTACACCGGCCTTTACCAGATGAACAACCGCGTCTGCCGCAACGGCACGCCGCTCGACGCCCGCCATGGCAACATCGCGCTCTCGGCACGCAGTCTCGGCTATGATCCGACGCTGTTCGGCTATACCGACGTGTCGCCCGATCCGCGCACGCTGACGCCAGGCGACCCGCGGCTGAAAAGCTATGAAGGCGTGCTGCCCGGCTTCACCGTGCGCCAACTCCTGCCGGAGCACCAGAAACCGTGGCTGTCATGGCTCAAGGCGCGCGGCATCGATAGCAGCGCCGGTTTTCCCGATATCCATCGCCCGGCGGACGAAATCGGTGCTGCCACGACGGACGGCGCCGTGACCACCTCACCGCCCGTCTACTCGAAGGACGAGACCCCAGCCGCCTTCCTGACCGGCGAATTCGTCCGCTGGCTCGGCGAACAGGAGCGCGGTACACCGTGGTTCGCGCATCTTTCCTTCCTCAGCCCGCATCCGCCCTTCATCGTGCCGGAGCCTTACAACAGCATGTATGGCCCAGCCGACGGAACAGCCTTCCGCCGCGCCGCGAACTGGCAGGCCGAGGCGCAGAGCCACCCCTACCTCGCCTATGAACTTGACCAGCAGCAGCGGGCAAATTTCCGCCCCGGCGCCGAGGGCAAGGTGCGCGACTGGGGCGACGACGATTTTGGCCGCATCCGCGCGCTCTATTACGGCATGATCTCGGAAGTCGACGCGCAGCTTGGCCGCATCTGGCAGGCGGTCAAGGCGGCGGATGCCTGGGACGACACCATCGTCGTCCTGACCTCTGACCATGCCGAGATGATGGGCGACCATTTCATGCTGGGCAAGGGCGGCTTTTTCGACGGCAGTTTTCATATTCCGCTGATCGTCCGCGACCCGCGTCGCCGCAAGGCGGCCGGCGCCAGCGTCGACCGTTTCACCGAAGCGGTAGACATAGCGCCGACATTGCTCGATCTGCTTGGCGAGGTATCCCCGCCGCATCTCGACGGACAATCGCTGAAGCCGTTCCTGGATGCCCGGGAGCCGGCCAATTGGCGCGGGGCCGCGCATTGGGAGTTCGACTTCCGCTCGGTTGCCGACGGTGATGCCCAGCGCCATTTCGGCATCGCTCCGCGCCAATGCAATCTGGCGGTCATCCGCACGAAACAATTCAAATATGTACATTTCGGCGGCGGCCTCCCGCCGCTGCTGTTCGACCTGGAGAAGGATCGGAACGAACTGACCAATGTCGCTGCCGACCCGACCTATCTGCCGGTCCGCCTGGAGCTCGCCGAAAGGCTGCTTGCCTGGCGGGCCGAACATCTCGATCAGTCGCTGGCGCTTGCCGAACTGACCGAGGATGGCGTGGTCGGCCACGTCGCAGGCCTGCCACCTTTCCCATCATGAAAAGGCCCGCGCCGTTGCCGCCGCGGGCCTCTTTCATCGTTGGCGCAAGCTAGCGCATCATCATGCGCTGGGTGTCGCGGTTTTGCGCATATGTGGCCTTGTCATAGGGGGCCTGCGCCTCAAGCTGCTCCTTGGTGAAGTTCGTGTAGAGATAGCGATTGCCATCCTTGTCGGTCATGAATTTAAGGTTGTCCATGCCGATCGCCACTTCCTTCTCGCCAACCCCGAGGAAACCGCCGACGTCGATGATGACGGCGTCGACCTTCTTATCGCCGGTCAGCACGACGTCACCAATCTCACCGACGTTGACATCATTGGCGCCATAGACGGTGGTTCCAACCAAATCCTCGGAGCGGATTTCGTTGATCGGCATTTCGGTCAGCGCCGACTTGTCGATCGCCGCGGTCTTCGTCTGGTCCGGGGTTGCGTCAGGCGTTGCTGCAGCCGGAGCCTCGGCTGTCTTGTCCGCCGGTGCCGGAGCAGCCGGGTCCGGCGTCGTCGCCGGAGCCTCGGCTGTCTTGTCCATTGGAGCCGGAGCAGCGGGTTCAGGCGTTGCCGCCGGAGCTTCCGCAGTCTTCTCCGCCGGGGCTGGAGCCGCAGTGACAGCAGGGGTGGTGGTCACTGGCGCCGGCGTCGCCGCGTCAGTCGATGCGGTTGTCGCCGCGGCGGGATCATAGGGCTCGCGGTCGAACTCCGGCAGCGCCTCCAGGTCTTCCTTCGTGGTCTCAGCGACCAGCCAGCGGTCGCCGTCCCTCTCCGCCCACTTGGCCTTGTCGAACTGATAGGCGACATTCTTTTCGCCAACCTCGAGGAAGCCGCCGACGCCAATGATCAGCGACTCGGCCTTGCCATCCTTGGCCAGAACGATGTCGTTCACGTCGCCGATGTTTTGAGCGTCGTCGCCAGTGCCGTTATAGACGGTTTCGCCGATGATGTTGGTGGCAAGGTTGCCGTCGGCACTCTTCACAGGTTCGGCCGGAGCTGCGGCGCTATCGGCTGGAGCCGCCGGAGCATTCTGCGCCGTTGTATCCGTCGAGGTCGATGGAGCGGGAGCCGTAGCCGTGGTATCGGTGGCCGCAGGAGCCGGATCATAGGGCTTGCGATCGAAGTCCGGCTGAGCCGTCAAATCATCTTTTGTGGTTTCGGCGATCAGCCAGCGGTCGCCATTCCGTTCGGCCCATTGCAGCTTGTTGTAGTCGAAAGCGACATTCTTGGCACCGACGCCGAGAAAGCCGCCGACGCCGATGACGACCGATTTCGCCTGACCGTTTTCATCGAAGACGACATCACTGACCTCACCGATATTCTCGGCATCGTCGCCGGTGCCGTTATAGACGGATTCACCAATGATGTTGGTCATCAGGCTGCCCTCGGCGCGCGCAACGGGAGCCGCCGGAGCGGTCTCCTGGACCGCCGGGTCCTGCGTGGGCGCCGGTGTGGTGGCTTCCTGCGCATACGCACCGGTCGCAATCAACGCTGCCAGTGCGGTGGTGGATAAAAGGGTGCGGATCATCGTAATCTCTCCTCGTGCGTTATTTCTTCACGCCACAAGCCGCCGGTGGAGATTGGTCGCGGCGTTACACATTCACAACGTCGTGACCGCGCCGTTGTTCCGACACCAGGGCGAGCGTTGTGAAAAAAACCACCCGAATCGCGCTCAATTATGCGTTTGGCCGGGTGAGATTGGCTCCTGTATTTTCGTTAGAGCTGCGGAACTTTTTTTCAACCGCCCCGTTTCGGCCCATGGCTCGGTCTGTTACGGCCGATGATTATCCAATGGTAGCCAAGAAAAATCGGAGCGGGGAAATGCGATTTGCGGCGGTGCTGAACCAGGAGGGCGGCACCCTGCGAACGATTGATCTCTCCGCCTTCACCGACCGGATGCGCCAGACATTGGAGGCAGCAGGCCACCGCATCGATATCGAAATTGTTGCCGGCAGGGACATTGTCGCAACGCTGGACCGCATCGCTTCCAGGCATAGTGTCGACATTGTGCTGGCCGGTGGCGGCGACGGCACCATTTCGGCCGCGGCGGCTCGGTTGATGGGCAGCAAGAAAGCGCTTGCCATTTTACCGGCTGGCACGATGAACCTGTTCGCGCGCGGGCTCGGCATTCCACAAATCCTTGACGCGGCCGTGAAATCCTTTGCCGACGGTGAGGTTATTGCAGTCGATATGGCAACCGCCAACGGCAAGCCATTCGTGCATCAATTCTCGATCGGCATGCACGCCAGGATGGTCCAGCTTCGCCAGGCCATGGAGTATGGCTCGCGGTTGGGAAAGATGCGGGCCTCGGCAAAGGCTGCCTGGGCGGCGATCAACAACCCTTCGGCGATGAAGGTGACGCTGACCATCGGCGAGGCCGAGATCGTGACGCGCACCACCGGCATCGGCATCACCAACAATCTGTTCGGTGAGGGTCATCTGCCCTATGCTGACAATCCCGCCGGCGGCGTGCTTGGCATCTATGTCACGGTGGCGCGGCGGCGTGGCGAACTGGTCAGGGTCCTCTTCGACATGGCGCGCGGCAAATGGCGCGACAGCGAGCATGTGGAGATCCACCAGGCTGACCGGGCCGTTTTGAAACTCCACTCGGCTGCGAAGAAATTTCGCGCGGTCATGGATGGCGAACTGGTCAGGCTTGACCGCGAAACGACGATCGAAATTCATCCTGGTGCGCTGAACGTTCTCGTCCCGGCGCGCGCCGTCCAGGCGAGGGCAGCGTGATGCATCCCGCCACAGTCGATCGGAAGGCTTCAGCCTCTGGGAATCTCGCCCTGCTCGTTCCTGGGAAGCTCGCCCTGTTCGGTTGTCGGCGTCCGGTCTATCATGTTGCCGTAGATCTCGGCGATGCCCCAGGCGATAAACGCCAAAAGCAGCGCAGCGATCAAGATACGGAAGGTGTGCCACCCCCAGCGTCCCTGCCGGGCTTTGTCTTCAGGAACGATCTTGGGCATGATCGGCCTCCATTTCGGTTGGCGCTGGCATTTCGTTTGGCGCTGGCATGTCGGTTGGCGCTGGCGGCGCGGCTAGCAAAATGTGGTTGGGTAACGGTTCCTCAGGGCGAAGGTTCCGGTCTCAGGGCCCGGCAACTGGGCCCAGCGCGGATGGCTGCAAGCCGATGCATCTGGGGGACTTGTGGATAGCAGGGTAGTGACAAAGCCGAATCTGCCGGTCGATGTCCTTAGCGTGGTAACGGCGCAGGATCGGCTTGCCGTGCTCCATGATCTCGATGCAATCGACACGGCGGCCGATCCTGACTTCGACACTATCAGTGGGCTCGCCGCCGCCGTGATGCAAACACCTGTCGCGCTGGTGACGGTCGTCTATGTCGAGCGGCAGTGGTTCAAGTCCTGTGTCGGCCTGGACGAGACCGAGGCCGCGACCGATACATCCTTCTGCGCCCACACCATTGCTGCCGGCGACCAGCCGATGGTGGTGATGGATGCGACCATGGATTCACGCTTCAACGCCAGCCCGCTGGTCACTGGCGAGCATCATTTCCGCTTCTATGCGGGTGCGGCGATTGTGGTGGCCGGTGCCCGGATCGGCACGCTCTGCGTGCTCGACCGGAGGCCGCGCGGGTCGCCGTCTGCCGCCCAGCTCGAACAATTGACGGCGCTCGCCAGCCTCGCTGCCAGCCTGTTCGCATTGAAGGGCGCCACCCGCAACGCCGCCGGCGCCGCTGCGGCACTGGCGCGCGAGGAAAAGCGGCGCGGCATTGCGCTCGATGCCGCATCGCTCGCGAGCTGGGCATGGGATATCCATAGCGATATGATCGAATGCGATGCCCGATTGTCCGAGCTGTTCGACCTGCCGCGCTCGACCCGGCTGAGAGCACGCGATATCCTCGCCGCCATCGACCCGCGTGACGCCTACCAGACCGAGACGCGCTTTCGCGACGTGCTGAGCGGCGGCGACGATTATTTTGGCGAATACCGCGTCAAGGGCTTCAGCCCGCCGCGCTGGCTCGCTACGCGCGGCCGGGTCATCGAGCGTGACGGCGACGGCAAGCCGACGCTGATCTTCGGCGTCAACTACGACATCACCGAACGCAAGCTCGGCGATGAGCGGCAGCGGCTGTTGCTGCGCGAGCTGAACCATCGCGTCAAGAACACGCTGGCCACCGTCCAGGCGCTGGCGACGCAGACAGTTCGCCATGCCCGCCAGCCGAGGCATTTCCTCGACGCCTTCAGCGCCAGGCTTCAGGCGCTAGGCGCCGCCCACAGCCTGCTGTCCGACCGCGAGTGGCGCGGCATTGGCATCCGCGAACTCGTGCAGATCGAGGTCAAGCCGTTCGACACCGCCGATCAGCCGCGCATGACGATCTCAGGCGCCGATCTGCTGCTTTCGCCCGACCAGGCAGTCGGGCTTGGCCTGATCCTGCATGAACTGGCCAGCAACGCGCTGCAGCACGGAGCGCTGTCGGCGGCGTCGGGCAAGGTCGATCTCGACTGGAAGGCACAGGTTCGGAAAGGCGCCCGGCGCCTGGTGCTGACCTGGCGCGAAAGCGGCGGGCCTGAAGTTGCCTCCCCCGAACGCCACGGCTTTGGCTCGATCCTGATCCGCCGCAGCCTGGCCAAGGTCATCTCCAGTGAAGTGACCCACGAATTTCGGCCGGAAGGCGTGTTCGCCGAAATATCGATGCCGCTGGAGGATCTGCCGAAGTGACGGCTCGACCATGGATCTCGAACCAAAGGTCCATGTCAGGGAAAAGTGGAACCTGGTTTTTCGGATCATTGCCAACACGATGCCAACCCGAAGAAGAATCACTTCGAGCTATTTCGCTTCGCCGGCATCCGGATCGTCGGCATCGGGCTTTGTGTTCTCGCGGTAAATTGCGTAGGCGGCGAGTGCAATCGCCGGGGCGAGTATCGTGCCCAAGCCGCCTTTCCCCTTGAGTAGCGCCGGCAGCACGGCGAGCGCGGCCGTGATGCCGACCGCCTTCATATCGGCATTGCGCCTCCGCGCCCGGCGTCCGGCGCGCGCGCCGGCCGACAGCTGATGGATGAGCAGGAGGAGCCCTGCGATCACCAGGAAGCCGACCCCGAAACCAAGGCAGGCTGCCATCGGCCCATAGCGACCCGCCACCCAGACATAGGCCGCTCCGACGAGGAAACCGATGCCGCACAGCGCTGCAAGTGCTGCGAGCGCATAGACGATCGCCGCCGTGCGCGCGCGGCGCACGGCGGCAACCGCTTCACCCGAGGCGAAGCCCGAGAGTAACGATGCCAGCATTCGCATCTGGGCTGAGACTAGCGGCGCGCGAGAAGTGCAAACAGAAAGCCGACGCCTGCCGCGATTGCCAGCGACGTCACCGGCTTTTCGCGCACGCTCGCCACCACTTGCGCTTCGATATCCTTGGCGTTGCTGCGCATATTTTCAAAGGCTGCTTCACCTTGGGCGCGCAATTGCTCGACCCCTTCCGCAGCAACGCGACGGGCAGTCCCGTAACCATGTTGGCCGGTCTCGGCCAGCTGTTCGGTGAGTTTCTGAATGTCGACTTTCAGCTGCCTGATGTCGTCTTCAAGGTCCGAATTCGGCCGGCTTTCGTTCGGGGACTTTCCTGCGGCAGTCGCCATTGCTTGACTCCTTGCGTTTGCTCGGGTCGAAACGTCCGACCCACCCCAAGGTTCCGAAATCGGAACAACTGCCATGAAAGGGTTTTTGCGCAGCCGAGTCCAGCCCGGCACGTCTCCGGCGGCCGCTCAGATCAGCGGTCGGCGACCTTCGCTCAACCCTTCCCAGCGGGCGAGTTCTGGGGAGTTCTCACCCGAATACCGGCGGGCGGACAAGGAACGGCCGTTCTGGCCAGACATTTCATTCCCTCTTCGAAGCGGGCCCGCTTCCGGAAGGCGATAGCGAACGCCTTGCAGGCGTCGAGGTTCCGCCATCTGCGGCGGCATGTCTTTTTTAAATGACAGGATGCGAAATAACTTTAAATGACAGGAACCCAAATAGAGATCATGACTCTCTATCCCTTGCGCTCCCTGTTCCCTGCGCCCCACGGAGACATTGCCACGTGCCCCCATTGCTGGACGGATTGCGGATTCTTGTTCTGGAGGATGAATTCCTGATCGCCATGGATGTCGAGCAGCTTTGCCGCGACTTTGGCGCCGGCGATGTGGTCATCGCCCGCGATCTGGCTGAGATCGATCGGCAGGGCGTTGCCTCGCAATTCGACGCTGCCATCGTCGATCTCATGCTGGGCGGCGCTTCGACACTCGATTTCGCTTCGCGGCTGCGCGAATCGGGCGTGCCTTTCGTCTTCGCCTCGGGCTATTCCGACATGGACGAAATCAGGGTGTCCTTTCCGGATGTCAGATTGGTCACCAAGCCTTATTCGGGAGACGATCTCGTGCAGGCAGTGGCGGCGGCGTGCGGGCGCGGCCCTGTTGTTTGATGTCCGTCAACTGGAGCCCGATTACCGGGCCCGACATTAATTACAGGGTCCCACATTACCGGTGGTGCGTATTCAGGCGGCGTTCGACCCCGTCACTTGAGCCGAAATCGCATCCGGACCAAACTCGTCATCGCCGGAAATCTTCAGGATTTCCTGCAGCCGCGTGCGGGCGCGGCTGACGCGGCTCTTGATCGTTCCGACCGCACAGCCGCAAATTTCGGCGGCTTCCTCGTAGGAAAAGCCCGACGCGCCGATGAGGATGATGGCTTCGCGCTGGTCCTCAGGCAATTGCTCGAGCGCGCTCCGAAAGTCCTTGAGGTCGAGTTGGCCGTGCTGGGCCGGATGGACGGCTAGCCTGGCGGTCATGATGCCGTCGCTGTCCTGCACCTCGCGGCCGCGCTTGCGCATCTGCGAATAGAATTCGTTGCGCAGGATGGTGAACAGCCATGCCTTGAGATTGGTGCCCGGCTCGAAGCTCTCATGTTTGTCCCACGCCTTCACCAGCGTTTCCTGCACCAGATCGTCGGCCTTGTCGGCGTTTTGCGTCAACGACACGGCAAAGGCCCGCAGGCTCGGAATCGAGGCGAGCAGATCCGTCTTGAAGCTCTGGGACACGGCCACCATGCCTCAATCCTTTTTCCGTGCAGGTGCAGGTTGGGCCTGTTCCAACTGTCTGAGCAATTGGGCGAAGCGATCCGGCACATTGTCGGAGACCAGCTCGTCGTAGTATTGTTTGAGTTTGCGGCCGATTTCCGAGTTTGGCCCGAGCGGGTCGCCGGAAGCAGCCCGGCGCCTGTTCGTTGCAGCGCCAGCCGTGTTGTCTTTCCTCATGTCGTCATTTCGCCCTTTGTTCCCAGTACCCTGCCGCCCTTCAATACACGACGTAAAGCAGGCGGCCCCCTCGTCTGGTTGCCCGTCCCGATCTCAAACGCCTTCGGCTTACATTAGTTCCAAGCCCTCGGAACTTTTTCGGCAAGCCGGCGTTTATGTTTTCAGGGTTTATTCTCGGGGCTTGTCATCACCGTGGCCTGCAATCTATCCAATTACGTCAGAGGGAGACGTCCATCATGAGCCTGTCCGCAACCATCGCTCCACACCTGCCGTTCCTGCGCCGCTTTTCGCGGGCCGTCTCCGGATCGCAGGAGAGTGGCGACGCGCTGGTCGCCGCGATGCTCGAGGCCATCATCGCTGACGTCGACATCTTTCCGAACGCGTCGAATGACCGCATCGCGCTCTATAAGGTCTTCGCCAGGCTGTTCACCTCGGTCGCCATCCGCGTTCCGCAGGAACACCCGCAGTCGGCGTGGGAACAGCGCGCCGCCGCCAATCTGAACGCGATCTCACCCCGCCCCCGCCAGGCCTTCCTGCTGGTTGCCGTCGAAGGTTTCAGCGAAGACGAGGCGGCGGAGATCCTCGACGTTGACGATCAGGAGTTCTCCGAGCTTCTTGCCGAGGCCAGCAACGAGATTTCCCGCCAGGTGGCAACCGACGTGCTGATCATCGAGGACGAGCCGCTGATCGCCATGGACATCGAGCAAATGGTCGAGAGCCTGGGGCATCGCGTTGTCGGAACGGCTCGTACCCATGCCGAGGCGGTGGCGATGTTCGCCAAGACGCGGCCGAAGATGGTGCTGGCCGACATCCAGCTTGCCGACGGCAGCTCGGGCATCGAAGCGGTCAACGAGATCCTGTCGACCACCCCGGTGCCGGTGATCTTCATCACCGCTTTTCCCGAACGCCTCCTGACCGGCGAGCGGCCGGAGCCGGCCTTCCTCGTCACCAAGCCGTTCAATCCGGAGATGGTCAAGGCCCTGATCAGTCAGGCGCTCTTCTTCGACCGACAGGCGAAAGCCGCTGCATAGGGCCGGGCAGCCCGGCCCTGAGCGGCCCTTTCCACAGTTTCACTGATCGCCCGTTTTCCACAGATGAGTAACGCTGGCCGCTTGCGGCCGGCACACGCCACTTGCAACTCACCTGCGCATGACCATCCAATTCGAGCGGGAAAGCTTTCCGGGGCTCGTCTTTTTCGGGAAATGCTGGAACAAACGGCAGCGAAAGACGTTTTTGGCATACTATTTGAAGGAGATGAACCATGCTTTACTGGGCCCTCGTATTTCTCGTCGTTGCGATTATTGCAGGCGCTCTTGGCTTCGGCGGAATCGCCGGCACCTCGGCTGGTATCGCGCAGATATTGTTTTTCATCTTTCTCGCTTTCCTCATCATTTCGCTTATTGCGGGCTTGTTCAAACGCGCGTCGTGAACTGCGATCGAACACTGGGAGCCGCACCCCTCAAGCGGTTTCCAGCTACCGCCGGGCGGTGTCCTTAGCCGGACGTCGCTCGGCGGACTTCTTTTTGGAACCCAATTTTCCGTCAGCCGTTCAGCCTGCATTGGGCGGGTGAAGTGAACGATGCAATCCAGAGCCGGAGACATGAGAGACAGCGGACGGAGCGATGAGATCATCGCTCTGCAGTCCGCTGAGAGTGGAATGCAGCTTGGCCGGGCCCTTCTCCATGCGCTGCACAATGCCGGCATTTCGGTCCTCTATCAGGATCGCGAGATGAAAACCGTCTGGGCCCGCAACGTGCGCCCGCCCTGGATTTCCGACACAGTTGTTTCCGACACGGAGGTTTCCGACACTGGCGACGGCAACGGCATCCTGCCGCTTGCGCAGGCGGAGCGCATCGGCGCAGCCAAACGCAGGGTCGTCGCATCCGGCAATCCGGAACATCTTGAGCTCAGCATTCCCGCCGACGATGGCGTCCGCTGGTTCCAAATATGGATAGACGCGGATCATGACGACGGCGGCACCGTGCAGGGCGTCGTCACCACAATGGTCGAAACGACCGAGCAGAAACGTCGCGAGCAAACCCTGAAGACGCTGCTGCGCGAGGTCAGCCACCGGTCGAAGAACCTTTTGGCCATCATCCAGAGCATCGCCACCCAGACCAGCCGTTATTCGGACACGCTCAGTGATTTCCTGACGCGCTTTCGCGGCCGGCTGCAGTCGCTTGCCTCATCCCAGGACCTGGTGACCTCGTCCAACTGGCGGGGAGCGGCATTGCGCGAACTGGTGTCCGGCCAGGTCGGCCGCTATGGCGCCGACCCTGTGCGCAGCCTGCGTTTTCGCGGTGCAAACCCATACCTCAATCCCAATGCGGCCCTGCATATCGGCTTGGCCATGCACGAGCTTGCCGTCAATTCTGTCAGCTACGGCGCTCTGTCGCGAGCCGACGGCTTCGTCGAGGTGACGGCCGATCTGACGGCCGCTTCCGCTGGCGAGACCGCGCTGTCGCTGACATGGGCCGAGGCCATCGGAGCCAATGACAATCAGCCCAGCGAGAAGCGCTTTGGCAGCGTCGCGCTCGAGCGCGTCGTGCCTGCGTCGTTGAACGGCACGGCGAAACTTGAAATCAGCGGGGATCGTCTCGAATACCATCTCGTCGTTCCTCGCAGCAATTTCGAGACGGATTGAACGGACAACAGCCGAGCCCAAGAGAACTGGCCGAGGGGTTGGGGTCAACAGGGGTGGGATTGATACCGGCCGCGCCGGCTTTAACCATCTGTTCACCATAAGGTTCGATGCTGTTTTTCTCAGGCACCACTCCGCATGACGTTTTCGATCGCAGTTTGCTGCGCAGTACGGGAGAAATGGCTTTGACGGTTGCCGACATCAACAGGCTGGAACAGGCCGCACGCGTTTCGATGAGCGGGTTTCAGGATCCCGAAGCATCTGCAATGCGGTCGCCCCGTGCTTCCCTGCCGATCCCCGGTCTCGCCGCAATCGGGCTGGCTGCAGTGGCCGTCCTGGCCGCCGCGTTCCAGTTGGTCTGATGCATTCGCGCAGAAGCAAGCCCCTCGGCTTGAACAAAGGGTGTGCAGTGGTTTTGCGATAACAATTTAAAGCAAAGCGTCGGACGCAAGTGGCCGGCGGCTTGGGCTTGCCTGTCGTCGGCCTGTTCTCCATGGTCGCGCCAGCCCGCATCACCGGAACTTTGGCGGATGTAGCCCGTTCTATGGCGGGAGGACCGTCGCCATGGAACATATCGCTGCCGTGCTGCTGGTCATCGGCTGTTCGAACACGATGACCGAGTGCCGCGAACTGCCCGTATCGGTGAGCGTTTTCGAAACCGCTCAGGAGTGCACAGCCGCGCGTCCGTTTGCCATGGGCGATGTGCAGGGTCAGGCTCCGCGCATCATTGCCAAATGCCTTTCCGTCGATCCGGCGCTTGAGGGTGATTACGACCAGATCGTCTGGAACGTGCGCCCGGACGGCACGCTCGACGCTTCCGTGGAGATTTCCGATCTTGAGGTTGCCTCGAGCGGCGCGCGCCCCGAAAAAGATTCTCTTAGCCAACAATGAAATCGAGCAGGGCAAAACGCTTTTGCGCGTGTTAAATGACGGGCGGAGCTACAAGTGAGGACAAAGGCGAGGAGTGACCCTATGCGGAAGATGATTATTGCCATGGTTGCGGCGATCGCGGTCAGCGGTTGCAGCACCACCGAGCAGGACGTCGGCGTCGGCGCCGGTGTCGGCGCTCTGGCCGGCGGCCTGATTGACGGCGGCAAGGGTGCGCTGGTGGGCGCAGCCATCGGTGCCGGTACCGGCCTGCTGGTGCGCAACCTGCGCAATGGCTATTGCCAGTACCGCGACAACCGTGGCCGTCTGTTTACGGCTCGCTGCTGATCCGTTTTAAACGCAAGAGGCATTGGAAGCGGAGAACGGACGAGCCGGTCTCTGTTTACATGGGTGCTTCATTTGGGGCGCTTTATTTGGGCGCTTTCGAAAACGGCCGGTTTGCGGCAGCGTTTCAGTCCGACAGCGGGATCCGGATTTCCACGCTCAACCCGCCATCGTGAAAATCGCGATTGATCGTACCGCGCAATTCGCGCGTCACGTTCAAATCGATCAGCTTGGTGCCAAAGCCGGTTTTGACAGGTGCTTCGAGTTTCTTCTGGCCGGCTTCGCGCCAGTTGAGAACCAGCGTCCGGCCGCTCCTATGGCCTTCGACCGACCAGTCGACCTTGAGCGACCAGTCGCCGTTCCTGGTAATGGCCGAATTGCCGGTTTCGCCATATTTCAGCGCGTTCGTCGCCAGTTCGTGAAAGGTCAGGCCGAGCGCTTGCGTCGTCGTCTCGTCGAGCAACACCTCTGGCCCCGACAATATCCCGTCGGGAAGCTCCTTGCCGAACACCTGGCCAAGCTCGATGCGCAAGAGATCGCCAAGATCGGCCTTCTGCCAGCGCGAGCGCGTCAGCATGTCCTGGGATGCCGCCATCGCTTGCAGCCGGGCCGAAAAGGAGGACGAGAACTCGTTGACGTCGGTGGCGTGCGACGCCGTCTGGCGCGCGATCGCCAGCACCCGCGTGATCGAGTTCTTGATGCGGTGCTTCATCTCCTGCAGCATCAGGTCTTTTTCGAGCAGGCTTTTTTCCGTCGTCTCATGAAGCAGCGAGACCGCGTCATAGGCCCGCTCCTGATAGCGGGCCACCAACGCGATGGTTCCCGCGAGCAGCAGTCCGAACAGGCCGAGCATCACCGGAATGGCGCGCGAGGAAGGTTGCGAGAAGGCGCTTGTCGGCCTGAACAGGACCGTCCATGGTCGTCCGGCGATGGTGAGTTCGCGAGAAACCAGCAACCTGTCGCCGAAGCTCGACGCCGGCGGCGTTTCCGACTGGAACAAAAGATGGTCGGCATCCACCTTGCCGTCATAGATTTCGATGTTGACCGGCAGCAGCGGCGTCCGGCTGAGCGCGGTCTGGAACAGGTCGCGGGCGCGGAACGCCGCATAGAGAAAGCCTGTTGTCGACGATCTCGACGCATCGATGCCGTACGCCGCGGTTTCGATGTTGAGCCGCACGAAGACCAGGAAGCCGGTGAAGGTCTGCGCAGCACCTGTTTCCTGGCCTAGCTGCACGCGCCCGCTCGCGTGCTGCTGATTGTCGGCCATCGCCCTTTCGATCGCCTCGCGCCGCACCGGTTCGGTGAACATGTCGTAGCCGATGCCGGATTGATTGGAGGGATCCAGTGGCTCGAACAGCGTGATGGGCGCACGCCACGGCAGCGTTGTCGTGGCCGGATAGATCGCATCGCTGACGCCATAGTCGTGCTGGATGGCACGCTCGACCGCCGCCTCGTCGCCGGCTCTCACCAGCCGGAGAAAGCCGATGCCGCGCAGGCCGGCGAAATTGTCGTTGATACCCAGCGCATCGAAGAACGCCTTGAACTCGCTCCGCGAAATGTCACCATTGCGAGCCTCGAACAGTGCGTGTGTCGATCGCAGCATCGACAGATGCAGGTCGATGCGGCTATCGATCCGGTTGAGGGCGTCGTCCGCCGTCGCCTCGAACTTGATGCGCGCCGCCTCCTGTGTGGCGAAATAGGCGAATCCCGCCATTGTCAGGCTGATCAGCGCGACGGCTATGAAAGCGACGACCGGGAAGAACTTCTTCAAGTTGCTGCTGCGACCCATGGTTCCCCATCTTATGGGCAAGTCCCCGTGGCAACACAATGGCGCGGCCAAACCATCATGACGGCTGGCACATCACATGACAGGTAGTTGACGCTTCAGGCGGCGATCTTCAGCGCGCCTGGTCCCGGAATGGCGCCGGGCGGGCACTTGCCCAGAATGATCATGCCGAGCACCTCGTCCTGGGTCACGTCGCCGGTGCGCGCCGTGCCAACGACCCGACCATTCTTCATGACGCAGACGCGGTCGGCAAGCTCGAACACATCGTGGATGTCATGGCTGATCAGGAAGATGCCGATGCCGTCGGCCTTGAGCTGCATGACCAGTTCGCCGACCTGCGCCGTTTCCTGCGGTCCCAGTGCCGCCGTCGGCTCATCCATGATCAGGATGCGGGCGTTGAACAGGATGGCGCGCGCGATCGCCACCGACTGCCGCTGGCCGCCCGAAAGCTTGACCACCGGCTCCTTGAAGCGCTGGAAGCGGGGATTGAGCCTGCCCATCACCTTGCGCGCCTCGGCCTCCATGGCGCCATCGTCGAGCGTGCCCCAGCCGGTCATCAGCTCGCGGCCGAGGAACAGGTTGGCGGCGGCGTCGACATTGTCGGCGAGCGCCAGCGTCTGGTAGATCGTCTCGATGCCGTATTTCTTGGCGTCGCGCGGATTGGCGATCGAAGCCTCCTCGCCATTGACGAAGATCTGGCCCGAATCGCGCTTGTAGGCGCCGGACAGGATCTTGATCAGCGTCGACTTTCCCGCACCGTTGTGGCCGAGCAGCGCCACGACCTCGCCCGGGAAAAGGTCGATCGACGCATCGTCGACGGCGCGAATGCCGCCGAAGGCAATCGAGATGTTGCGCATATCGATCAGTGGCGTGGGAGCAGTCGTGTCAGCCATGATCGTTCCTCTCCATGGTTTTGCCGAACATGATGTTAGACCGAAACGGATGTCCACTTTTCGCTGATCCGGACCTTCGGCTCGGGATCATGCTCAGACCCGCTTGCGGTAGACGGTGTCGAGCCAGACGGCGACAACCAGCACGGCGCCGACGACGACGCTCTGAAGCGGCGAATCGATGCCGAGCAACACCATGCCGGACTGCAGCGACTGCATCAGAAGCGCGCCCAGCATGGCACCGAGCACCGTGCCGGAGCCGCCGGCCAGCGACGTGCCGCCGATGACGGCTGCTGCGATGACCAAGAGCTCGTCCAGCGTGCCCAGCGCATTGGTCGCCGCATTGAGGCGGGCCGAAGCAATTGCCGCGCTGATCGCGGCCAGAACGCCCATGATCATGAACACTTTCATGGTCACCCAGCGCGTGTTGATGCCGGCGAGTTCCGCCGCTTCCGGGTTGCCGCCAATGGCAAAGACGTAGCGGCCGAAACGGGTGCGCCGGGTGATGAAGGTCATGACGATGCCGACTGCGACCGCGATCAGCACCGGTATGGCGATGCCATGGGCGATGAACAGCCCGCCTTCGGGGATGGTGATGCCGTTCCGCTGGGCGTATTGGCGAACGATGCCGATCGGCCACGGATAGGAATTGGCGATCCAGACGGCGCCGAGGATGGCGGCGCAGGCGACAACACCCAGCAGGCTCTCCGCCCAGACCGGGCGCAACGGAAACTTGAAGCGCTTGCGCTGCGACCGGCCGTTGAGCAGCATCAAGGCGACGGCCACACAGGCGAGAATGCCGACGATCCAGCTCGCGGTCGCCCCGATCGAGCCACGCGGCCCGCCACCCATCAGTTGGAAGGTGGCATCGAGCGGCGCGACGGTGCGCCCGCTCGTCATCAGCCACGCCATGCCGCGCCAGATCAGCAGGCCGCCCAGCGTCACGATGAAGGCCGGAACCTCGAGATAGGCGATGATGAAGCCCTGAAGCGCGCCGATCATGAGGCCGAGCACCACGCCGGCAGCCAGTGCGATGACCCATATCCAGGGATTTCCGAGCTGGAACCCCATGACGCGGATGAGGAATTCTGCCTGCGCAACGCCCATCACCATGCCGATCACGCCTTCGACGGAGCCGACCGAAAGATCGATGTTGCGCATCACGATGACCAGCACCATGCCGGTCGCCATGATCGCGACCGAGGAAGTCTGCACCGACAGGTTCCAGAGATTGCGCGGCGTGAGGAAAAGCCCACCCGACAGGATGTGGATTCCAACCCAGATGATCAGCAGCGCGCCGACCATGCCGAGCATGCGTATGTCGAGCTCGGTTGCCTTGAGGAAGCGGCCGAAGGGGCTGAGCTCGGATTCACGCGCCCGATCGGCAGCCGGCGTGTTGGAAGTCGCGTCGGTCATGATGTCCTCCCACCGTTGCCGTCTGCCGCGGATGCCGGAAGCAGCATAAACGTTACCCGCGAGACGCGGGAAAACAACTCTTTTGAAAAAAACGCCGCGGCGTGAAACCGCGGCGTCTCAGGTTTTTTGGCGAAGGCGGATCAGTTGCAGACCGGTACAGTGCCCGCTGCCACGCCGGCGCAGACCTCTTCCTGCTGGATCCAGCCGGCGTCGATGACGACGTTGAGATTGTCCTTGATGATGGCAATCGGCGTCAGGAACAGCGACTTGACGACATTGCCGCCGGGCGTGGTGAAGTCCTTGACGCCGGCAATATCTGTCATCGGCTTGCCGTCGGCCAGCTGCGAGGCGATCTCGGCAGCGTTCTTGCCGAGCTCGCGCGCGTCTTTCCACACCGAGACGGTCTGCGTGCCGAGCGCGATGCGGTTCAGCGCGGCATGGTCGCCGTCCTGGCCCGAAACCGGGACGGATCCGGCCAGGCCTTGCGCCGTCAGCGCCGCGACGACGCCACCGGCGGTGCCGTCATTGGCGGCAACCACCGCATCGACCTTGTTGTCGTTGGCGGTCAGGAACTGTTCCATGTTCTTCTGGGCGTTGGCGGGAAGCCAGCCGTCCGTATAAGCCTCGCCGACATTCTTGATCTTGCCGCTGTCGATGGCATCCTTGAGCACTTCCATGGAGCCGGCGAACAGGAAATCGGCATTCGGGTCGGCGCCCGAGCCCTTGATGAAGACGTAATTGCCTTCCGGCGCCACCTTGAACACTTCGCGGGCCTGCATGCGGCCGACTTCCTGGTTGTCGAAGGTCAGATAGAAGACGTCCTTGTTCTCGATCAGCCGGTCATAGCCGACGACCGGAATGCCTTCGTCCAGCGCCTTCTGCACCGCCGGACCGATGGCCGAGGCATCCTGCGCAAGGATGATCAGCGCGTTGGCGCCCTGCGAGATCAGGCTTTCGACGTCGGTCAGCTGCTTGCCGGGATTGGACTGAGCGTCAGCGGAGATATATTTGTCGCCGGCGGCCTCGATCGCCGCCTTCATGGCGGCTTCGTCGGTCTTCCAACGCTCTTCCTGGAAGTTCGACCACGAAACGCCAATGACCTTGTCCTTGGCCTGCGCGGCCGACGCGAGCGTCAGCGACATAGCGACCCCCGCCAAAATGGCGGCTGCGAATCTCTTCATGATATTCCTCCCTGCGCCGCGTAGGGCGCGACCAACTGGCCCGAAGGCCGGCACAAAGGCTCTATTTTTTCGAGCCTCGAAAAAATACTGGTCCAACGCCGAAGCACTGTCAACACCAATTCTGATGGATTTTGACGTCCTCTCGCGCTTTTTTTCGATGCTCGGAATAAATAATGACAGCCCCTTCTGCTTCTGCCAGTATTTGTCGGACATTACCACGACGGCTTCCGATTCATGAGCGGCCGCGGCAATGAGGAGGAAACAAAAAATGTCGGTGGGAATCCGTCATGACGATCTGCGCCGGCGCAACCGGGCGATGGTGATTTCGGCCGTGCGCCGGGCAGGCCAGCCGTCGCGGACCGAGATCGCCGCGACCACCGGCCTCAGCCATTCGACCATATCGGCGATCTCTGCCGACCTGATCCAGGAAGGCATCCTGGCCGAGAGCAAGGCGAGCGAGACGGTTTCGCTGAAACGCGGCCGGCCGCAGGTCGGCCTCAGCCTCAATCCGCAAGCCGCTGCGGTGTTGGCCGTCGTGTTGTCGCTGAATTTCCTGTCGGTCGCCGTCATCGATTATGCCGGACAAGTGGTCGCCGAGGACCAGCGCCGGCTGGACACGCTGACCATGTCGCGCGACGCGCTGATCGGCGAAAGTGTCGCCATCGTCCGACGCCGGCTCGAAGATCCCGACCTCGATGTCCAAAGCGTCGCCCGCATCGCGCTGGCGATCCAGGGCATCACCGATTCCCACGCGCGCGCCATGTTGTGGTCGCCGATCACGCCGCAGACGAACATCGCCTTCGCCGACATTCTGGAACGCGAGTTCGGCATCCCGGCCATCATGGAGAACGACTGCAACATGATGGCCGTGGCGCTGCGCTGGCGCCACCCGGATCGCTACCGCGACGATTTCATCGCCATCCTGCTCTCGCACGGCATCGGCATGGGGCTGGTGCTGAAGGGCGAGCTGTTCACCGGCACCCACTCCTCGGGCGGCGAATTCGGCCACATGATCCATCGGCCGGGCGGCGCGCTTTGCCGCTGCGGGCGGCGCGGCTGCGTCGAGGCTTATGCCGGCAACTACGCCATCTGGCGCAACGCAAGGCTGTTGAGCGAGAACGCCGAGCCGGTCGCCGATGTCAGCGACGCCGAGATGCGGGCACTGGCGGCCCGGGCGCGCGAGACGGACGGACCGGAGCGCGAAGCCTACCGCAAGGCCGGCGAGGCGCTCGGCTTCGGGCTCGGCAGCCTGTTTGCGCTGATCGATCCGGCGCCGGTGGCCATGGTCGGCGCCAGCGCTGCCGCCTTCGACCTGATCGAGCCGGCGCTGCGCGAGGCCATCGCCCAGACCGCCGGCGGCCAGCATTCGGGTTCGATTTCCTTCGACACCGAGCCGAACGAGTTGCCGCTGATCCGCGAAGGCTGCGCCATGCGGGCGCTAAGCTTCGTCGACCAGGAGATTTTCGCGCCGAGCATCCAGGCACGAGCCGGCTCGGTCGGAAAGAACGTGGCTTGAAGGATTCCCGGGTCGCGACTTGGGGTGTGTTGAGATTCAGGTCAGGCCGAGTCGAGAATGGTGGGTTCCGAGATCCGGAGCGGAGCGTACTTTGGGGTACGCCGGAAGCGCAGGTATCAGCTAGTCTTCCCTGATCGCATAGCCGGCGCCGCGGATGGTGCGGATGACATCGGGCATGCGACCATTGTTGACCGCCTTGCGCAACCGGCCGACATGGACGTCCACGGTGCGCTCGTCGATGTAGATCGTCTCGCCCCAGACATTGTCGAGCAACTGGCTGCGCGAGAAGACCCGGCCCGGGTGGCGCATCATGAATTCGAGCAGCCGGAATTCGGTCGGCCCGAGCCGGATCTCGCTCTTCTTGCGATAGACCCGGTGCGATTCACGATCGAGCATGATGTCGCCGACCTTGAGCACGCTGGACAGCACTTCCGGCTTGGCGCGGCGCAGCAGCGCCTTGACCCTGGCCATGAATTCCGGTGTCGAGAACGGCTTGACCAGATAGTCGTCGGCTCCGGTCGAAAGGCCGCGCACCCGGTCGCTCTCCTCGCCGCGAGCGGTCAGCATGATGATCGGCAGCCGCTCGGTTTCGGGGCGCACCCGAAGCCGCCGGCAAAGCTCGATGCCGGAAACCGCCGGCACCATCCAGTCGAGCACCAAAAGATCGGGCACGTTTTCCTGCAGCCGGATTTCGGCCTCGTCGCCGCGCGTCACCACCTCGACCTGATAGCCTTCGGATTCCAGATTATAACGGAGGAGGACGCCCAGCGGCTCTTCATCCTCCACCACCATGATGCGCGGCGCGATCATCGGCCGGTCACTCCTGTCATGTCGCCGGCGCCGACATCGTCGTTTCGTCGAGCTTCGGGCGATCCGCCGGCAATTGCTGCCCGGTCACGACAAAGTAGGCGTTTTCGGCGATGTTGGTGACGTGATCGCCGATACGCTCGAGATTCTTGGCGCAGAACAGAAGGTGCGTGCAGGCGGTGATGTTACGCGGATCCTCCATCATGTAGGTCAGGAGCTCGCGAAAAACCGCCGTGTATTTCACGTCGATCTTCTGGTCGTCGGCGCGCAGTTCCTTCAACGCGCCGGCATCGCGCGACACATAGTGCTCGACCACGCCGCGCAGCTGCACAAGAACGAGGTCCGCCATCGCGTCAATACCGTGCGACAGATTACGCGGCGTCGCGCTCTGCCCGACTGCGCTGACCCGCTTGGCTATGTTCTTGGCCAGATCGCCGATGCGCTCGAGATCGCCCGCCATGCGGATTGCGCCAACCACGGCGCGCAGATCCTGCGCCATCGGCTGCCGCTTGGCGATCAGCGTGATGGCGCTGTCGTCGAGCTCGCGCTGCCGCGCATCCATGATGGCGTCGTCCGAGACGACGCGCTGCGCCATCGCATTGTCCGACGCAAGCAGCGCGCGGATCGAGGCCGCTACCATTGCGGCGGCGAGCTCGTCCATGTCGCGGATCAGCCTGTCGATGTGCTCCAGTTCCTCGTCGAAAGATGCGACGGTGTGTTCACCCATGGTGCTGTCCTCGTGTTCGAAATTCGCCGGACCGCTCAGCCGAACCGGCCGGTGATGTAGTCCTGGGTGCGCTTGTCGTCGGGGTTGGTGAACATCTTGTCGGTCGCGCCCTCCTCGACCAGATAGCCGAGATGGAACATCGCCGTGCGTTGCGACACGCGCGCCGCCTGCTGCATCGAATGGGTGACGATGACGATCGTATAGTTCTGGCGCAGTTCGTCGATCAGTTCCTCGACGCGGGCGGTGGCGATCGGATCGAGCGCCGAACAGGGCTCGTCCATCAGGATCACTTCCGGCGACACGGCGATGGCGCGCGCAATGCACAGGCGCTGCTGCTGTCCGCCGGACAGGCCGGTACCCGACTCGAGCAGGCGATCCTTGACCTCGTTGAACAGGCCGGCCTTCTTCAGGCTCGATTCGACGATGCCGTCCAACTCGGCCTTGCTCCTGGCCAGGCCGTGGATGCGCGGACCGTAGGCGACGTTTTCGTAGATCGACTTCGGAAACGGGTTCGGCTTCTGGAACACCATGCCGACGCGAGCTCGCAGCTCGACGACATCGATTTTCGGGTCGTAGACATCCTCGCCGTCGAGCGTGATCTTGCCGCTCACCCGCGCGATATCGATGGTGTCGTTCATTCGGTTCAGGCAACGCAGGAACGTCGACTTGCCGCAGCCCGATGGGCCGATCAACGCCGTCACCTGATGCTCGCGGACATCGAGATCGACGTCGAACAGTGCTCGCTTCTCGCCGTAGTGAACGGAGACCTTTTCGCCCTTCATCTTGATCGAAGGGGCGTTGGTTGCGCTGCTCAGTTTCTGCTCGACGCCGGCTTCCGTCATGATGTTCATATCCTCTACTCCTTACCAGCGCCGCTCGAAGCGCCTGCGCAGTATCACCGCGATGGCATTCATGATGACCAAAAACACCAGCAAAATCAAAATCGCCGCCGAAGTCTTCTGCTGGAACCCCGCTTCCGGGAAATCCGCCCACATGAATATCTGCACCGGCAGGATCGTTGCGGGATCGGTGAAACCGCCGGGAATGTCGACTATGAAGGCGACCATGCCGATCATCAGCAACGGCGCGGTTTCGCCCAGCGCATGCGCCATTCCGAGGATGGTGCCGGTCATGATGCCCGGCATCGCCAGCGGCAGGACGTGATGGAATACGGTCTGGACCTTGGAAGCTCCGATGCCAAGCGCCGCCTCGCGGATCGACGGCGGCACGGCGCGCAGCGAAGCGCGCGAGGCGATAATGATGATCGGCAAGGTCATCAGCGCCAGCACCATGCCGCCGACCACCGGGGCTGAGCGCGGCATGCCGAAGAAATTCAGGAATACGGCAAGTCCAAGCAGGCCGAAGACGATCGAAGGCACCGCCGCCAGATTGTTGATATTCACTTCGATCATCGTCGTCAGCCGGTTCTTGGGCGCAAATTCCTCAAGATAGATCGCCGCTGAAACGCCGATCGGGAAGGCGATGGCGAGGGTTACGATCATGGTCAGGAACGATCCGACGACCGCGCCCCAGACACCGGCCAATTCCGGCTCGCGGCTTGCGCCGGTGAAGAAGAAGATCGAGTTGAACCGGCTTTCGATCAGGCCGGCGCTCTTCAGCGTGTCGAGCCAGACGATCACCTTGTCCGAAATCTTTCGCGATGCTTCCGGCGTCTCGATGACGCGCAGGAATGCCTGGCCGCTCGCGGCGGGCGCCGTGCTGTCCAGCGCCTCGATCACCGTGCCTTTTGCGATCACCGTGCCGTTGGCCGCAGGCGACAGCGAGGTCAGCTTGACCGTGCCGCCATTGAACGCGACCAGCAGCGACGACGCGCCGCTCGTCAGCGTAAACATGCCGTTTTCGCCCTCGGTCGCACCATGGCCGCGCGCCAGCGCCAGCATGGCATCGTCGCCGAAGGTCAGATCGATGTCGCCGCTGGTTCCCGAAGGCGTGACGCTTGTCGAAATCGCTTCGTCCGAACCGACGTCGGCAAGCAAACCCTTGAGATAGAGGTCGGCAAAATCGTCAAGTGGAACCGCATAGTCCACCGTTCCTCCGAGCATCCCCGGATCAGCCGCAATATCCTTGCGCAGGAACACGCCTGTGCCGGTGGAAATCAGCCCGCGCAGCAGGCGCTTGTCCTGGCGGCTCGTCACATCCGGAAATTTTGCCGTAAGCGCTTCCTGAGCGATGGCGTCGTAGTTCACTTCATCGAGTTTCGCCGGGTCGACCTTGGCTGCTGAAAGATCGATCGGCAGCGTCACATAGTTCTGCCGCAGCGCCGGAATCGCCTGCGTGACGATCGTCGACAGGAGCAGCACAAGGAACAAGCCGGCCAACGCGACAGCCGCGGCGCCGAGCCATTTGAACCACGTTTCCGTGCGGTAGCGGCCCTTCAGCCGCGCCTTCGCGGCATCGTCGGTATGAATGCTGACCGGCCGTCCGACGGCGCCGAATGACGAGATCGCATCAGTCATATTGCTCTCGGTATTTCTGGACGACGCGCAAAGCGACGATGTTGAGGGTAAGCGTGATGCAGAACAGCACCAGGCCGAGTGCGAAGGCTGCAAGCGTCTTGGCGCTGTCGAACTCCTGGTCGCCCACCAGCAGCGTCACGATCTGCACGGTCACGGTGGTGACCGCTTCGAGCGGATTTGCCGTGAGGTTTGCCGCCAGCCCCGCCGCCATGACCACGATCATCGTTTCGCCGATTGCGCGGCTGACGGCAAGCAGCATCGCCGAAACGATGCCCGGAAGGGCAGCGGGAAGGACCACCTTGCGGATGGTTTCCGACTTGGTCGCGCCGAGGCCGGCTGAACCGTCTCTCAGGGATTGCGGAACGGCGTTGATCACATCGTCGGAAAGCGAGGAAACGAAGGGAATGATCATGATACCCATGACCACGCCTGCGGCGAGCGCGGATTCAGACGCGACGTTGAGGCCCAGGCTTTCGCCGATACCGCGGAAGTAGGGCGCAACCGTCAGCGCGGCGAAGAAGCCGTAGACGACGGTCGGAATGCCGGCGAGGATTTCCAGAACCGGCTTTGCGACCGCGCGGACGCTTTTGGAGGCGTAATCCGAAAGGTAGATCGCAGCCATCAGCCCGATAGGCGCAGCCACCAGCATGGCGATGAAGGTGATGAGCAACGTGCCGGCAAAGAGCGGCACCATGCCAAAAATGTCCTCGTTGACCGCCCCGGCCTCGGCTCCCGCGCCGGTGAAGGCGCTCTGCGGCGACCAATGCGTGCCGAACAGGAACTTGTAGAACGGCACCTGTTGGAAGAACCGCAGCGACTCGAAGATAAGCGACAGGACGATGCCGATCGTCGTCAGGATCGCGACCACCGAACAGGCGATCAAGAATGCGCGAAGAACGCGCTCGACCACGTGGCGCGCCCGGTAGGCCTGTGCGATGCGTGAATAGGCCCAGTAAAATCCGGACGCGGAAAGCACGAGTGCGACGGTCCAGATGATCCAGGTGCTGGTCGCATGGACCGATTTGTAGAGGGCGGCGGCCGCCTCTTTCGTCGGGTCGGCGAAGCCGACAAGCCCGCCAAAGGCCATCGCGCGAGCGTCGCGGATGAAAGCTTCGACCTGCGGGACGCCCATTCCCGACAACTCGGAGGCGAAGCGGTCGGCAATGATCGACGATTCAATTCCCGGCGTCACCAGCGACCACAACACGATCGCAAGCAGCGCGGGACCGGCAGCAAAAAGCGCCAGAAACATGCCATGCTGGCCAGGCAGCGAATGCAGTCGCGCGACGTCGCCATTGACGCTGGCAATAGCGCGGGTCCGGCCGAGCCAATAGGCAGCAGCGGCCAGAACCACCAGAAGAACAACGAGATAACCGACCATGATTCGGGACGTCCCCTCGACCGCCGGTCATTCACCGGCTCAAAGCACGGGACCTATGGTCCCGCGCTTTGTGCTTTAGGATATGAGGGGTCAGAGCGGTAGGCTCGACCCCGAAACATCAGGAGCCCATGCCCTTCAGGGCCTTGGCGTTTTCGGCCGACTTGGCGCGCTCGGCGTCCGGCAGCGGGATCAGGCCCTTGTCGGCCAGATAACCATCAGGACCCCATGCAGCATCCGAGGTGTACTCGGCGATGAACTCCTGCATGCCGGGGATGACACCGACATGCTCTTTTTTGGCATAGACAAAGAGCGAGCGGGAAACGCCGTAATCGCCTGATGCGATGTTCTCGAAAGTCGGCTCGACGCCGTCGACCTTGTGGCCCTGCAGCTTGTCGGCGTTCTGGTCAAGGAACGAGAAGCCAAAGACGCCGAAGGCATTGGGGTTGGCTTCCAGCTTCTGGACGATCAGATTGTCGTTTTCGCCGGCCTCGACAAAAGCGCCGTCTTCGCGGATCTCGCCGCAGCCCTTTTCATTAGCCGCCTTCACTTCTTCCTGGCAGGCCGCATCCATGACGAGTTCGACGAACGCATCGCGCGTGCCGGATGTCGGCGGCGGGCCAAGCACCTCGATCTTTGTCGCGGGAAGCGATGCATCGACATCCGACCAGTTCTTGTAGGGGTTGGGGACGACCTTGCCGTCAACAGCGACGTTCTTGGCGAGCGCCTTGAAAACCTGTTCCTTGGTCAGATCGACGACAGTCCCTGCCTTCGAGTTGGCCAGTACGATGCCGTCGAAGCCGACCTTGATCTCGACCGGCGTCACGCCGTTTGCCTTGCAGGTCTTAAGCTCGCTGTCCTTGATGGCGCGCGAGGCATTGGTGAAGTCGGCGGTATTTTCGCCGACGCCCTGGCAAAACAGCTTCATGCCGCCGCCGGTGCCAGTCGACTCGACGACCGGGGTCTTGATCTTTCCGCTCTGGCCGAGCTTTTCAGCGACAGCCGTCGTGAAGGGGAACACTGTGGACGAACCAACGATTTGAATCTGGTCGCGCGCGGCGGCATAACCAGCCGACGCGGCGAGCGCAAGCGCCGCGGCCGACGCCGTAAGGAGGAATTTCTTCATGTGGCCTGCTCCTGTTCGGAAAAATGGTCTCTCGGCGCCATTCCTTCGGCGCCCGCTGAGGCCATAGCCCCCGATTATTACAGTCACATGACAGTTTGATGTCAGCCCGGTAACCGCCGCACAGCCCTGTCAAAAGGAAGGGCCGCGGGTCTCGCCGGTACAGCCGTGGTTTGCCGCTGGAATCAGCAGCTTGCGCGAATTGCGGCCGGCATTTGCCTGGACAGGCGAACAACTGGCGCCGAAAAAGAAAATCCGGGCGGGAGCGCGTTGCATGCGGCCAAGGAGGTCATGGCCGTGCCATCGCCGAAGCAGGTCCGTTGGGGTAAATCTGACCCTGCTTCTTGCCGGCGGTCGCTGCTCCCGCCCGTAACTGGAGGAGCGGAACTCGAATGCGCTTATTGTTCCAACCGGACGCATGCTTTGGTATGGTGCGATCGCACCATAGTCTTGTCGCAACGCGTCGCCGAATCGGCTGGACCCGACAGGCTGACGTGGCTATCCCGCGCGTGGATTTCCCCGTCCGCGGACCTTTTCGAGCAAGACGCCGCCTGGGGCTAATGGGCTTAGGGCTGATGGGCTTGGGCAGGCAATCGTCCATGCCCGCTCCCAATCGCGCCAAAGTCGCGCCAGGGACGCTGCGGCACTTTGATTTTTGCGCATGATCCCCAGCGAAATCGATTCCGATTCTCCGGGTCATGCGCTAGCCTTGCCCGCAGTGTATTCCGACGGTTGTCGGTAGAACCGAAGCCGCGTTATAGATCCCGCAAGGGTGTTGCCGATGTTGCGACGGATCCTGCCTTTTTTCGTGTGCCCGATGCTGCTGCTAGGGGGCGGCTGCTCGCGCAGCTACGACGGCACCGTCGTCATTCCAAGGCCGCTCGATGTCCGGCGGTTCTGGGACCGGCCGCAGCAGCAGGCGCAAGCCGAACAGCGGCAGTTGCTGCAGACCGATGTCTTTCCTGCGGCGCGCGAAACGCCGGAAACAGCGGCGGCCCGCAAAATCGACACCTCCGCGGCGCCGAGAAGGAAAATCGCCAGGATTGCCAAACAACCGCCGACGCCGTCATCCGAGCCGGCGAAACCGCTCACCTGCAGGAACGTCAGCCAACCTGGGAAACGGGTCCGCATGGTCTGCGAATAGCCAGCCGGCCGCCCCGAAAACGTTGCTGCGCAGCTGCCGCAGCGGTTCGGTCAGACGCGCAGGCCGAGAGCTGACTGGTGGGTTTCGGGCTGCCTGATCGGCGTTGCCGGCAGCCGCGTTGAACCTTATCCGGCCTTCGACGTTAAACAGCCATTGCAGTGCCGCCCGTCGCTTTGGACGCACAACACACGCTGTGGCGTTTTGATTTGGCGCATGGTCCTTCCGAACCGAAGGGCAACGGAGCGGAGATCGATCCCGATCCCTTGGGTGATGCGCTAAATGGTCAAAGGAGACCGAACACATGTCGATTCACTTCACTGTCTCGGACGTGACCAGAAATCTGCTTCACTCGCTGAGACTGGACCATGAGCGCGCGCCGAGACCCCTCAGCCCTGAGCAAAGTCTTTTGCTGGAATGCTACCTGGCCGGTCAGATTCCGGAATCGGCCTGGAGCGACTACGTCTTCGAGACGCCGGAATTGGCACGCCATGTCAATGCGAGACGCGGGCAACACTGATATCTGGTGAACCGGTCCGATCGCTCGAGGTAACGCCACCAAACAACGCTTGGCTGAATCGGCGGCCCGATCAGCATGCCGCTGCGCTTGAAGCCGCGGCTTCCCGGGGACAATAGCCCGCGAGACAAAAAGGCCGGCACATGGCCGACCTTTCCTTCCACCTCGACCGCGCCAGTACATCCGTGGTCACGGGTTGGAGGTGAATTGCCGACCAGTAGATAGAGATTTGGTTAACGAATCCTTAACCGACGGGAACTGCTCGTCGACGCGTCGTGGCCAATCTGATTTGCGTCTTCGTGATCAGTGCAGAAAGTCGTCTTTAAATGCGGCACATATTATTAATCGTTGTACACCAACGTGTTAGCGTATGAGGCATATCGAAGATGCATGTCGCGCAAAAGCATGCCTCGGGCCTGACCCGAGGCTGCGCAGCGTTTTTGCGATAACGACATGCATAAAAACAAGAACTTAAAGCGCGTCGCATTGGATCCGTTCAGCCGCAACGCGCTTTAGCCTATTCTGGAAGTCGACTTATGGCCGTGCTTGGCGCTCTCCCTCCTGGCGTTCGCTGTCGACCAATTCGCGAAGCAGATTGGCAAGGAGTGGTCGACTGCCTGTGCCGGGGGTTTCCGAAGCGTGACCGGAGTTACTGGATACAGGCGCTAACCCGTTTGGCGCAGCGGCCTCCCGTCGCGGAGTTCCCACAATACGGCTTGGCCTTGGAGAAGGCCGATCGGATCGTCGGCGTTGTGCTGACCCTGTATACCCGTTATCCCGGGCAGGAAGGCGACGAAGTCCGCTGCAACCTTTCAAGCTGGTCCGTCGACGCAGAATTCCGTCCCTATGGCGCCAAATTGGTCACGACGATTCTCAAGAGAAGGGACGTGACCTACACCAATATTTCGCCGGCGCCCGCAACGTTGAAAGCCAACTGGGCGCTCGGCTTTCGCCCCTTCACCACCGGACAATTTGCGTTCTTGCCGGCTTTTAGTTCGGCGCAGCGGTCATGTCGCGTGCTTGAAGCTCGTCCCGATCTTGCGGAAATGGCGATGCTGTCCGACAGCGAGAGATACGTACTCTCGGAGCACTCAGCACTTGGCTGCCGGTCATTGATTTGCATTTGCGACGGAGCAGCGTTTCCTTTCGTATTGATGCCGCGCCGGATATTGCGCGGTCTTATCCCATCCTATCAGATCGTCTATTGCCGCTCTCTCGCGGATTTGAGCCGGTGCGCCGGTGCCATCGGGCGCTTTCTCTTGCGAAGCGGCATCCTGCTTTGCGTCGTCGACGCCACGGAGCCGATTGGAGGTCTGTTCGGGTGGTACCGCGCCAACAGCGGGCTGAAATATTTTAGGGGTCCCAGACCACCCTCGCTTGGAGATCTGTCGTTCACCGAGCTTGTGATGTTCGGTCCCTGAACGACAAGCGCAGCATCAGTCATGCCGCACCGCTTCGCAGCTGAAATGGCAAAAGCGAACCCCCGCCTCCCGGGGCGAGGGTTCCATTTTTGAAAACGACGATCTGTTACTGAACAGGGGCTGTCTGAGCTGGCGGGGTTGCGGGTGCCGGCGTCATTGTGTCGGCTGGAGGCGGCGGCAATTGCCCAGCGGTCGTCGCCTGTGTTCCTCCCGATTGAGTTTGGTCACACGCCGCCAGGGCAGCAAGCGCCAGGCCGAACGCGGCGAATAAGGGTAGTTTGCGGGTCATATACAGTCCCTTCCATGGACGCCACCCGCAGGCCCGATCATCAGGACCGCTGCCTCCAGGTCAACCGTCGCTTCGTCGTCGACGCTTCAAACATTCTTACGTCCCGTAAAAGGTGGCGGGCCTTCGAGCTCGGTTTCGGTCGGCCTGGGCAAGCAAAACCGTGAGAGTGAAAGCCTCACGCCCCGGCCTGCGACTTCACATAAGCGATATAGCCGCGCACGTCGGCCGCCGGCTCGGCATAGGCCTTGCCGAGCTTCTTCTCGATCGCCGCCATGTACTCCTTCGCCCATTGGGGCAGCGCGTAGTCGATGGCGGCCAGGAATTCGAGCGTCGCCGCCAGGCGGATGTCGGCGATCGACGGGTTCTTGCCGCCGATGAACGGCTTGCCGTTCCTGAAGAAGCTGTGAAAGACCTCCAGCGGCTCGGCTATCGCTGCTATAGCGGCCTTCTGGGCTTCCGCCTTCTTGTCGGGATGAGCGTCGCTGTGGCCGACCTCGCCGGCATATTGCGGGAAATTCAGCGCAGGATAGGTGGCGCGCGCCACATAGGGGTAGAGCGTGCCGATCAGGTAGAACATGGCGCTGTCGATCATCGCCCGCTTCGCCGGCGCCTTGGGATATAATTTCTCCAGTCCGTGCTTGTTGGCGAGATATTGCATGATGGCGCAGCTTTCCCACAACACGCCCCTTGGCAGGCCCTTGTCCTCGATCATCGGCGTCAGATGGGCCGGGTTTCGCGCCATATACTCGGGCGAGCGCGTGTGGCCCCATACGTCGGTCTCGGAATGGTCGAGCCCGGCCGCGCGCGCAAACACCCGTACGCTCATATTGTTGACGCTCGGCTTCAGCATGCTGAGCATCAGTGCAGACTTCTTTCCTGATTTCGCCTTGGTCTTCCGCGCGGATTTCGCGGACGCCTTGCCTGCAGCTTTTGCGGCGACGTTCGCTGCCGGCTCGGCGGAAGCTTTCGATGCTTTGGCCGCAGGCTTTGTCGCGGCCTTGGCAGCTGGTTTCGTAGCGGCCTTGGCGGCCGGCTTCTTCGCATTCTTCGTTGTCGTCCTTGCCATTGTGTCCTCCCTTTGTTTGGCCTGTTGTCAGAATGGATTTTTCGGCGCGCGGTCTTCTGACAAGGTCGCACGGGAGCGCTCGACCAGCGCCTGGATCGCGTCGGCGAGATGCACTTCGGCGATTGCGTAGTCGCCGCGCGCGACGCGAAGCTTGTGCGCCTGCATCAGCACGTCGGCATGGGTAAATCCCGCCGGCGGCTCGAAACGGTAGGAAGCGAGCTCGATCAGCAGGCCGAGCGGATCCTCGAAGTAGATCGAATCCATAAAACCGCGATCCTTGACGCCGCTGTGCTTGATGGCGCGCTCGTCGAGCCGGGCGACCGCCTGCAGGAAGGTGACCCGCGACACCGCAAACGCGATGTGATGGACGCAGCCCGGATCGGTCGGCGTGCGCCGTTTCTCCGGCGTGCGGCTCTCGTCGGTGAAGATGGTGATCAGCCGGCCGTCACCCGGATCGAAATAAAGGTGGCTTTCGCTGGCCTTGTCGAGATTGGGCTGCTCGAAGATGAAAGGCATACCAAGCACGCCCTCCCAGAAGTCGATCGAGGTCTGGCGCCCGGCGCCGACCAGCGTGATGTGATGGACGCCTTGCGATTGCAATTTCTGCATTGGCCTTCCTCCCTGGCAGCCGGACGCCTTCGTGTTCTCTTCGCCCCGGTGCCGCTCGAGGTTGTGCTGCCTTGTGCCTGGCACGAGGAGTATCAGGAGATGCTAAATCAACCGGCGACGATGCGCCAGAAGCCAGGCCATAGGGACACTTGCATTGGAAGGCCTGGGTAGCGCAAACGGAAGCTAAGCGCTGCGAGCCTTTCGGCCGCCCTCAAGCTCGATGATTCTTTGAGCCGCCTTCGCGATAAAGCCGGACCGGGTATAACCGTGCGCCTCAGCAAAGGCGTCAATTTGGCTTAGAACATCTTCAGCGAGCGTGATGTTCACGCGGACAGCTTTCTTGGCTTCGGTCTTCACCGCAACCAAGATCGCGACGCCGTCTCGATTATCGGCGTCGGCCATGACGCCTTCCAAGCTGGAGGGTTCTGGAATGGCTTCGCCATCTTCGACAAGCCCTTCGATGTGAAAGCCAAGGGCCTGCTCAGCCATAGCACGAGCGTCGTCCAGATCGGTGCCGGCGGTGACAACGCCGGGAAAATCGGGAAAGGACACACCGAAGTCGCTGTCGGTATCCTTATGGATCAATCCGATATACTGCTTCATTGTATCTACCTCAGCTTTAGACCGGATTGACGTTCAATGCTCCGCAAGGTTCCCAAAGGAATATCCCTTTTGGGGTGCGGAACCGTGACTCTGCCGGCTTTCTTCTTGTGTTTGAATTGTGCATGGCTGCCCCTTCGAGCAACTTCATACCAACCATCAGCCTCCAGGGCTTTGATCACGTCTGCACTTTTCATGTGTATAAATACACACTAGCTGCAAAAGATGCAACAAAAAAGTGAAAGTCAGTCTTTCAAATAGCCGTGTCCGGTCAAAGGCTCGGATTCTTCCGAGTAGGGTTCCAGGCATTTATCGCACGCGCGGGGCCTATGCCCACGGTTGCGTCCAGCGCCTCCGGACCTTAAGGTCCGCCATCATTCGCGGCCATACATGGTCGTTTATCGACCAATGCTCGATGTAAAAGACCGCAAGAGCGCTAAGTCGATGAAGTCCTTGGTACGCCCAAGGGGAATCGAACCCCTGTTCCCGCCGTGAGAGGGCGGTGTCCTGACCGCTAGACGATGGGCGCGTTCAAGAACCGGCGATATAGGCTGACGGCCGGGAAAAAGCAACTGGGCTTCTGGCAGTCAATGTTGCCGGGAAAATATCCGTTGCAGGCTATCGTTTTGGCTCGATCAGGTCCCAGAGATTTCCATGGAGATCGGCGAAAACCGCTACCGTGCCATAGGGCTCAAAGCGGGGCGCCTCACGGAATTCGACGCCCTTTTCGAGCATTGCCGCGTGGTCGCGGGCAAAATCGTCGGTCTCGAGGAACAGAAAGACGCGGCCGCCGGTCTGGTTGCCGATCCGGCTTGCCTGCATATCGTCCGACGCTTCGGCCAGCAGCAGCTGCGCGCCTTGTCCGTTCGCCGGCGCCACCGTGACCCAGCGCTTGCCGCCGCCGAGATCGACGTCCTCTGTGAGCAAAAAGCCCAGCCTGTCGACATACCAGGCGATCGCCTCATCGTAATTGGCGACGACAAGCGCAACGCTGGCGACGCGGCGATTTTCGGCGAAACCAGTCATTTGTTGCGGATCGAGAAGCGACCGATGATGCGGCGCTCGGTGATGTCGTAGACAAGAATGGCGCGGCTGCCGTCGGCAAGCTCCGCATCGATGGAGACGCGGTTGCCGGAAAGCGACTGGCTGATGACCTTGGCGCCGACCGGCATCACGATGTCGCCGGTCAGCGGCTCGCCTGATGGCACCTGGATGTCGCCGGCAAGGGATGGGGCTGCCGGTGGCGCGGTGCGCGTTTTGTAGACAAGGGCTGCAATCACCACCATAAGGGCGAGGAACAGCAGGCCGAGATTGATGGCGACGAAGCGGACGAGCTTCTTGCGCACCTTTTCGACTTCGAGGTCGAGCGGCTTTTCCTCGTCTTCATCGGCAGCAGCCATGGCAAACATTCCGGAACGATTTTCGATGAGCGCTCATAACGAAGAGACCCCGATATTGATAGAGGATGGATTGACGGGCGGATCGCCAAACGGGGGATCGCCAGACGGATCGGTCGTGCTGGAAGCAGGCACCGATGCGGCCGGCCAGCGGCTCGACCAATGGCTAGCGGGCAAGCTCGGCCCGGACATGTCGCGCAGCCGGGTGCAGATGCTGATCCGGCAGGGCGCCGTCAAGGTCGACGGCCAGCCGGTCAATGAGACCAAACGCAAGATGGCAGCCGGTGAACGCGTATCGGTCGACATGCCGGAGCCGGAGCCGGCGGAGCCGCAAGGCGAGAACATCCCGCTCGACGTCCTCTATGAAGACAATGAATTGATCGTCATCGACAAGCCGCCGGGGCTGGTCGTCCATCCCGGTGCCGGCAACTGGACCGGCACGCTGGTCAATGCGCTGATCCACCATTGCGGCGACAGTCTTTCCGGCATCGGCGGGGTGCGGCGGCCGGGCATCGTCCACCGCCTGGACAAGGAGACCAGCGGCGTCATGGTCGTGGCCAAGACCGACCGCGCCCACAAATCATTGTCGGAGGCCTTTGCCGACCATGGCCTGACCGGCGATCTCAAACGCGCCTATCTGGCGCTGGTCTGGGGCATTCCGATGAGACCGACAGGCACGGTCGACGAGCCGCTCGGTCGCGCCGCCGACCGCGTGCGCCGTGCCGTGGTGCCAGAGGGCCGCGACGATGCCCGCCACGCCGTCACGCATTTCACGGTGGTCGAGCGCTTTGGCGAGCAGCAAAAGGAGTTTGCCACGGCGAGTCTGGTCGAATGCCGGCTCGAGACCGGCCGCACCCATCAGATCCGCGTCCACATGGCTCATATCGGCCATCCGGTCGTCGGCGATCCCGATTACGGCCAGGCCTTTCGCACCAAGGCGAACCGGCTGCCCGAGCCGCTGAAAGGCCGGGTAAAGGCCTTTCCGCGACAGGCATTACATGCCCGCCTGCTTGAATTTCGGCATCCGACTACCCATTTACCGATGAGGTTCGAGGCGCCGCTACCGAGCGACATGGAGGAACTCGTGGACGGCTTCCGCAGACTCTGAACCGGCTTCATCCATTCAAAACCAGATCGGCAAAAACCTGACCCGCGTTGTTCACTTTGGCGTGACACACTGTTTCGTGTTGAACCAAATGCTGTCCTTTCTGGTTTTGTTCCTGTATACATCCGCTGTCGCGAACGAGCCTTTTGGCGTTCGTGATTTATGCCCGCCGCGTTAGGGGGCACCACTCCAAGAGAGAGGGGCGCTATCATGGCCCAGTCACTACCCAGTATCGTTTCCGGCGAAGGCGGCCTCAGCCGCTACCTGGAAGAAATCCGTCGCTTTCCGATGCTTCAGCCGCAGGAAGAGTACATGCTCGCCAAGCGTTATGCTGAGCACGAGGACACAACGGCTGCGCACAAGCTCGTCACCAGCCACCTTCGGCTCGTCGCCAAGATCGCCATGGGCTATCGCGGCTACGGCCTGCCGATCGGCGAGGTGATCTCGGAAGGCAATGTCGGCCTAATGCAGGCCGTCAAGAAATTCGAACCGGAGCGCGGCTTCCGGCTCGCCACCTACGCCATGTGGTGGATCAAGGCCTCGATCCAGGAATACATCCTGCGCTCGTGGAGCCTGGTCAAGATGGGCACCACCGCCAACCAGAAGCGGCTGTTCTTCAACCTGCGCAAGGTGAAGGGCAAGATCCAGGCGCTCGACGACGGCGACTTGAAGCCCGAGCAGATCGCCGAGATCGCCACCCGCCTCAACGTGTCGGAAGCGGAAGTGGTGTCGATGAACCGCCGCCTGTCGGGCGACGCCTCGCTCAACGCGCCGATCCGGGCGAGCGAAGGCGAGTCCGGTGAGTGGCAGGACTGGCTGGTCGATGACCACGAAAGCCAGGAAGAGGCGCTGATTGAGCAGGACGAACTGGAGAACCGGCGCGGCATGCTGTCCGGCGCTCTTGCCGTGCTCAACGAGCGCGAGCGGCGCATCTTCGAGGCGCGCCGCCTGGCCGAGGAGCCGCTGACGCTGGAAGAGCTGTCGGCCGAGTTCGACATCAGCCGCGAGCGCGTGCGCCAGATCGAGGTGCGCGCCTTCGAGAAGGTGCAGGACGCGGTCAAGGCCGCAGCCAAGCGCCAGATGCAGGCGCTGCGCACCATCGAGGCGCAGCCGGCGGTGTAAAACCTCCGGCGGAAACAAATAGCGGCGGCGCTAGGTAACTGGCGCCGCCGTTTTTTTTATGGGTCCGCCGTCTGCTGTGGAGAACTGTCCCTTGGTGCCATATTCCAGCTAGGGCTGCCGGTTCCGCCGCACCTTCGCGAACGCCCGATCCGTCGCCATAAACCGCTCAATCATCGGTGTGGTGGCCGGCTCATAGCGGCATTATAGCAATTTTCCCCAAGCCCTGGAATCCGCAACGCTGCAAATTGTGGCGGCAATGTTCCGGCGCCGACACGAGCTTCCGTCGCGAAATTTCACGAGGCGGCGCTTGCGGCAAGCGGGCGCGACAATGGGCCTCCAGGGTTGCGCTGGGCAGTTGAGCTCGCCTGTTTGGAAATCAAAGGCAGTATGACGATGACGATTTCTCCGTTTCTCACCGCTCTCGGATCCGAAGGTCCTCCAGCCGACCGAGCGAAAGACATGAACCTGTATGGATGGCTAATTGGAAGCTGGGAAATGGACACGGTCCACTACCGCGATGACGGCACAATCCAGAAGTGGAACGGAGAATGCCATTTTGGCTGGGTGCTCGAAGGCCGCGCGATTCAGGACGTCTGGATCAGGCCCAAGCGCCCTGCGCCGTCCACGATGTATGGCACGACTTTGCGCATCTTCGATCCTGGGATCGATGGCTGGCACATCATATGGAACGACCCGCTCAACCGAGATTATTCGCGCCAGATCGGGCGGGCCGAGGGTAAGGACATTGTCCAACTCGGCACGGATTCGCGCGGTCTGAAAACTCGATGGCGTTTCACCGAGATCACTGCCAACAGCTTCCATTGGATCGGCGAGGAAAGATCTTCCGAGAGCAACCCTTGGCAAATCACGTATGAACATTTAGTCCGCCGAACAAAACCCTGAAGCTAGACTGGCTGGCCTCTGCGCTGCCCCTCATCCGGCAGGGCGATGAGGGGCGGCGCCGAGATTGCAAAAGTTGGACCCGCGCCCCTCAAAGGCAATCCAACGGAAATTTCAAATAGCGGCGGCCGTTGGATTCCGGTTCCGGCAGGCGCCCGCCATTCATGTTGACCTGCAGCGCGTGCAGGATCAGCCTCGGCATCGGCAGCGTCCTGTCGCGCGCCTCGCGCAACGCAACGAAATCGGCCTCCGTCCTGCAAGCGGCAACATGGGTGTTCTTGGATTTTTGTTCCGCGACCGTGCTCTCCCACAAGGGCTCGCGCCCCTCCGCCTGGTAGTCATGACCGACGAACAGACGTGTCTCGTCCGGCAGCGCGAGGATATTTTGGATCGAGCGCCAGAGTTGCGCGGCACTGCCGCCGGGAAAGTCCGCTCTCGCCGTGCCGCTGTCCGGCATGAACAGCGTATCGTGGATGAAAGCGGCGTCGCCGATCACATAGGTGATCGAGGCCAGCGTGTGGCCCGGCGAAAAAAGCACCTTTGCCGGAACGCCGCCGACCGAAAAGGTCTCGCCGTCGGCAAACAGCCTGTTCCACTGGGACCCGTCGGCAGGAAACCCCGGCCAGTTGTAGATTGCCTTCCACAGTTTCTGGACGTCGACGACCTTCTCGCCGATCGCCGTCGGCGCTCCTGTCTTCGTGCTGAGATAGTGTGCCGCCGAGAAATGGTCGGCATGCGGGTGGGTGTCGAGGATCCATTCGACAACCAGCCGTTGATCTCTGATGAAGTCGAGCAGGGCGTCGGCATTTTTCGTGGCAGTGCTGCCGGACTTCTCGTCGAAATCCAGGACCGGATCGATGATTGCGCATCGTCGCGTCTGCGGGTCGGCAACGACATACTGGATGGACCCGCTCGGCTTGTCGTAAAAGCCTGCCACCTGCAGCTTGGCCGATGATGCGTCCAATCCCGGCTCCCTCAACTCCCACCCGGCAGGAATGGTTTTCCCTGCCGGGGTAAAAGAAGAGCATGGTCATTCGCCAGCGCCACGCCGTCAAGCACCGCATGCTTCGCCGAGGCAAAATAGCCGAAAATCCTTCCGTGCCGCTCGCTCAGGCGGAGGGCTGCTTGGTCTTCCGCAGATACGGCAGGATCGTCTCGAAGGCGCCGAAACGCTTGACCGCATCCTCGTTCGAAACAGCGGCGGTGATGATGACGTCCTCGCCCTGCTTCCAGTTCGCCGGCGTCGCCACCTGGTGCTTGGCGGTCAACTGTATGGAATCGATCGCACGCAGGATCTCATCGAAGTTGCGGCCGGTCGTCATCGGATAGGTGAGAACCAGCTTGATCTTCTTGTCGGGGCCGATGACATAAACTGAACGCACCGTAGCGTTGTCGGCGGGCGTGCGACCTTCCGAGGTTTCGCCGGCGCCCGCCGGCAGCATCTCGTAAAGCTTGGCGACTTTGAGGTCCTTGTCGCCGATCAGCGGGTAGTTCACCGATTGGCCGGTCGCCTTTTTGATATCTTCCTGCCATTTGCCATGGCTTTCGACCGGATCGACGGAAATCCCGATGATCTTGACGTTGCGCTTCTTGAACTCGCCTTCCAGCCCGGCCATCGTGCCGAGCTCGGTCGTGCAGACCGGCGTGAAATTCTTCGGATGGCTGAAAAGCACTGCCCAGCCGTCACCGATCCATTCGTGGAAGTTGATCGTCCCTTGCGTGGTTTCGGCCGTGAAATCCGGCGCGGTGTCGTTGATACGAAGGCTCATGATGCGTCCCTACCCTGTGATTGCAGCCGGCATTGACCATCCACCGGCCCTGCTTCCGCCTTTTTACCACTGCGGCGTCATCCTTCATACGCCTGTTGCACCGGTAGCGGCGCGGGCGACGAAAACTTTTTCGCCTTTTGTCGTAAACAGCAGCATTTCGCGCCCATTGATGCCGGCGCATAGGGCGCTGGGCGCGACAGCAGTGGAAATCTAGGCCTTGTTCACCGCCAGCGTCGTCGCCAGATCTTCCATGCGCTGGGCGAGCGCGCCAAGCGCCTGGGTCAGTACGGAATCGTTCTTGTCGGCCTTGGTCAGCGCGTCGTCACGCGTCTTGCGCAGCGTCAGCACTTCGCTTTCCATGCCCTTGACGCGTTTTTGCAGTTCCGAAAGCTCGTCCATGACCATGATGCCGGCCATCACCGTCAGCCGCTGGTCGCCGATTTCGCCGAATGAGTCTTTCAGATGCGAGACATAGCGGTCGAAGCGCTCGGCAAGGTCGATCAGATGCTCTTCCTGGCCTTCGTCGCAAGCCATGCGATACTGCTTGCCATCGATGGAAACCGTGACTTGTGCCATTGGGCCAGCCCCTATCTATCCAACACGGCGCGGATGGTTTCCATGGCGGTCACCAGCCGACGCGACACTTCCTTGTTGGCGTCTTCCAGCCGTTCGGCGCGCGCTTCGGAATTGTCGAGTTCCTGCGCCAGCCGCGAGCGGTCGGCGTTCATGCGCTGCACCTCCGCCTCGGCTTCCGTATAATCGCGCTCGTGCTCGAGCTTGGCCGCGACGGCGTTTTCCAGCCCCTCGATGGCCTTACCCAGCCTGGCGATGACTTCCTTGAGTGTCGTTTCCCCGGTCATGGCTTTCGTCCTGCGCCCTGCCCATCACCGAATCATCCACGTTCAGAACGCGTTATGTCTGAAACATTACGCGCCGTGTGAAGCCAACGTCAATAAAGCTCTCGCGACTGTCCCCTGCTAACGCTAATTTAGGCCACCAAAGCCCTTCTGGCGCCATCGCAAGTCCGGCAAAAGCGCCGGTTTACTGACCAACAAGATCGGCAAAAACGCGCCGGTTTGTTGACTAAAAAGCCGCGCCTGCTATGTGTCGCGCACCCCTTTCCAGGGCTCTCCCAAGGCCCCGAACCCCGACACTGGAGGAAGCATGACCTCGCGTGAACAACATGACCGGATGGCCAATGCGATCCGTTTTCTTTCCATGGACGCCGTCGAGAAGGCCCAGTCCGGCCACCCCGGCCTGCCGATGGGCTGCGCCGACATCGCCACGGTGCTGTTCACGCGTTTCCTGAAATACGATGCGAAGAACCCGCATTGGCCCGATCGCGACCGTTTCATCCTGTCGGCCGGCCACGGTTCGATGCTGCTTTATTCGCTGCTTTATCTGACCGGCTACGAGAACATCACCCTCGACCAGATCAAGCATTTTCGGCAAGTGGGATCGAGGACGGCGGGCCATCCCGAATATGGCCATGCCGCCGGCATCGAGACGACGACCGGTCCGCTCGGCCAGGGACTTGCCAATTCGGTCGGTTTCGCGCTCGGCGAGCGCATCATGAATGCCGCCTTCGGCAACGACCTCGTCGACCACTACACCTATGTGCTGGCCGGTGACGGCTGCCTGATGGAGGGCGTTTCCCAGGAAGCCATCGCGCTTGCCGGACATCTCAAGCTGAACAAGCTGATCGTCTTTTGGGACAACAACAACATCTCGATCGACGGCCCGGTTTCACTGGCCGACAACACCGATCAGGTCGCCCGCTTCCAGGCGTCCGGCTGGAACGCCAGCCACATCGACGGCCAGGATCCGGAAGCGATCGCCTATGCCATCGAGGCGGCGCGCCATTCCGACAAACCGACGATGATCGCCTGCAAGACGACGATCGGCTTCGGCGCGCCGACCAAGGCCGGCACCAACAAGGCGCACGGCTCGCCGCTCGGCGCCGAGGAAATCGCCGGTGCGAGAAAATTCTTCGGTTGGGATTATCCGCCTTTCGAGCTTCCTGCCGATATCCTCGATGCCTGGCGCGACGCCGGCAAAACCGGCATCAAGGCACGCGCCGACTGGGAAAGCCGCCTTGCCAGGGCCGACGCCCAGTTGCGCAGCGAATTCGAGCGCCGCATCAGTGGCACGCTGCCGGCGAATTTCGACGCCGTCATCACCGACTACAAGAAGAAGCTCTCTGCGGACAAACCGAAGGTCGCCACCCGAAAATCGTCGGAAATGGCGCTCGAAGTCATCAACGGCGCCGTTCCGGAAACCATCGGCGGCTCGGCCGACCTGACCGGCTCCAACAACACCAAGACCAGCCAGACCAAGAACATCACCTCGGACGATTACGGCCAGCGCTACGTTCACTACGGCATCCGCGAGCACGGCATGGCCGCCGCGCTCAACGGACTGACGCTGCATGGCGGCCTCATCGCCTATGGCGGCACGTTCATGTGCTTTTCCGACTATGCCCGTCCATCGATGCGGCTCGCCTCGCTGATGGGCATCCGCTCGATCTTCGTCATGACCCACGATTCCATCGGTCTCGGTGAAGACGGCCCGACCCATCAGCCGGTCGAGCATCTGGCCGCACTGCGCGCCATTCCGAACCACAATGTCTTCCGCCCAGCCGACGCGGTCGAGACCGCCGAATGCTGGCAGCTGGCCATCGAACAGGAAAAAACGCCTTCGACGCTGGCGCTGACCCGGCAGAACCTGGCGGCGGTGCGCAACGACTTCGTTGCGGAAAACCTTTGTCGCCAGGGCGCCTATGAGCTGGCCGCTGCCAGTGGCGATGCGGCGGTGACGATCTTCGCTTCGGGTTCCGAGGTCGAGATTGCGCTGGCGGCGCGCGAGGCATTGGAGAAGCACGGCCATCCGACCCGCGTCGTCTCTGTGCCCTGTTTCGAATTGTTCGACAAGCAAAGTCGAGATTACCGCAACAAGACGATCGGCAACGCGCCGATCAAGATCGCCATCGAAGCCGGCATCCGCCAGGGCTGGGATCATTTCATCGGCACCGACGGCATCTTCATCGGCATGACCGGCTTCGGCGCCTCTGGCACGATCGAACAGCTCTATCCGCATTTCGGCATCACCGCCGAAGCGACGGCGAAGGCGGCGGAAGCCCGCCTGCACGGCGAGTAAATGTGCTGGTCTCCAGCGAAGCCGCACATGACGGTTTCGCCGGCAGCCGCGACCTAATGGACTTAAATCCAACCCATCGACGGCTGGATTCTTTGCCAGCCCGCCGTTATGAAGCTGCGGACTTGATCTTCGGCCTCCAACTCCCAGGGAGAGAAAAATGACCGTCAGAGTTGCCATCAACGGATTCGGCCGCATCGGCCGCAACATCCTGCGCGCCATCCACGAATCCGGCCGCAGGGACATCGATGTCGTCGCCGTCAACGACCTCGGCCCGGTCGAGACCAATGCACATCTGCTGCGGTACGACAGCGTGCATGGCCGCTTCCCGCATGAAGTGACGGTCGACGGTGACCAGATCACCGTCGGCAGCGAAAAATTCAAGGTCACCGCGATCAAGGACCCGACGCAGCTGCCATGGAAGGAACTCGGCATCGACGTCGCGCTCGAATGCACCGGCATCTTCACCGCCCGCGACAAGGCCGCTGCGCATCTGACCGCTGGCGCCAAGCGCGTCCTCGTCTCGGCGCCTGCCGAGGGCGCCGACCTCACCGTCGTCTATGGCATCAACCACGACAAGCTGACCAAGGACCACATCGTCATCTCGAACGCCTCCTGCACCACCAACTGCCTGGCGCCGCTGGCAGCCGTGCTGCATGAGGCCGTCGGCATCGAGAAGGGTATGATGACGACGATCCACTCCTACACCGGCGACCAGCCGACATTGGACACCATGCACAAGGATCTCTACCGCGCCCGCGCCGCGGCGCTGTCGCAGATCCCGACCTCGACCGGCGCGGCCAAGGCGATCGGCCTGGTGCTGCCCGACCTCAAGGGCAAGCTCGACGGCATCTCCATTCGCGTGCCGACCCCGAACGTCTCGGTCGTCGATTTCAAGTTCATCGCCAAGCGTTCGACCACGGTGCAGGAAATCAACGAGGCGGTGATCGCCGCCTCCAACGGCAAGCTGAAGGGCGTTCTCGCCGTCACCCGTCATCCGAACGTGTCGATCGACTTCAACCACGACCCGCATTCCTCGATCATGGCGCTCGACCAGACCAAGGTAATGGACGGCAACTTCGTTTCGGTGCTGTCCTGGTACGACAATGAATGGGGTTTTTCCAACCGCATGGCCGACACATCAGTCGCCTTCGGCAAGACCATCGCCTGACCGCAGAACCATCTTCTTGCGACTTGAAACGCCCGGCCTGTCCGGGCGTTTTCATGACAGCGCGCAGCGCCCTTTTGAATGCGCAACGACGCTCTAAGGGTTTGTTTGGCAAGACCCGCGCCTTGAGCGCCAAAACACTCGAAAATCAGCGGCATAGCGCAAAAAACCACCCTCACGCCTTGCACCGGTCATGTCTTCGCCTCACTCTCCCGTAAAGCGAGAGGGACACGAATTCGAGGGGCAATGGCGGATGGAGCATGCGATCTATCTCGTGACGTTGGTCGGCGCCGCTCTCGTCGTTGCCGCCGCGTTTTCGAGCCTGATCGCCTTCCGCTTCGGCGCCCCTCTCTTGCTGCTGTTTCTCTGCATTGGCCTGGCCACTGGAACCGACGGCCTCGGCATCCAGTTCGACAATGCGCGGCTGGCTTATTTTGCCGGCTCACTGGCGCTGGCGGTGATCCTGTTCGATTCCGGTTTCGGCACACCGCTCAACGCGTTGCGCCAGGCGGCCGGACCGGCGCTGTCGCTGGCGACCATCGGCGTCCTTTTGACCACTGGCCTGTTCGGCGCGGTCGCCCATTATCTGCTCGATCTCAGCTGGCTGGAATCCTTCCTGCTCGGGGCCGCTGTCGCCTCGACCGACGCGGCAGCGGTGTTCTTCCTGTTGCGCGCCGGCGAGATCAATTTGCGCGAACGCGTACGCTCGACGCTCGAGGTGGAGTCCGGCACCAATGACCCGATCGCCATCTTCCTGACCATAAGCCTGGTCGAGATCATCGCCGCCAACGCCAGCCCCGAGGCCAGGGTGCTGGTTACCGACCTTGTCCTCGGCTTCCTTCTCAACATGGGGCTTGGCGCCGTCGTCGGCATTTTCGGCGGCCTCGCCATCGTTCGCCTCGTCGACCGGCTCAATCTCGACCACGGGCTGCTGCCGATCTTCGTGCTGACGCTGTCGCTGATGGTGTTCGCCGCCGCCGGCGCCATTGGCGGCTCCGGCTTTCTGGCGGTCTATCTCGCCGGCCTCATTGCCGGCAATTCCGACATCCGCGCCGTCACCATCCTCAAGCGCTTCCAGGACGGCATGTCGTGGCTGGCGCAGATCATCATGTTCCTGATCCTCGGCCTGTTCGCGACGCCCTCGCAATTTCCGGCGATCCTGCTGCCGGCGGTGCTGCTGGGCCTGTTCCTGATATTCGTGGCGCGGCCGATCGCCGTCTGGCTTTGCCTGATGCCGTTTCGTCTGCCGCGCCCGGAAGTCGCCTTCGTCTCATGGGTGGGTCTGCGTGGCGCCGTGTCGATCCTGCTCGCCATCACGCCACTGCTTGGCGGTCTTGAGAATGGCCGCCTCATCTTCAACACCGCCTTCATCGTGGTGTTGGTATCGCTGGTCATCCAGGGATGGACCGTCGGACCGCTGGCGCGCCGGCTCGGCCTGATCGTGCCCGCCCGGCTGGGTCCGTTGGACAAGGTCGAGCTCGAACTGCCTGGCTCCGCCCATCACGAGCTGCTCGCCTACCGCGTGGCACCGGGCAGCCCGGTGGCGCGCGGCGAGCGCATTCCGCGCTGGGCGCGGCCGTCGCTGGTGCTGCGTGACGGCCGCTCGATGCGCTTCCAGGACATGGGCAGGCTCGCCGCCGGCGACCATGTCTACATCTTCGTGCCGGATCGCTATCCTGCCCTGCTCGACAAGCTGTTCGCCAGCCGCGCCGTGGTCGACCCCGAGGATGCCGACTTCTTCGGCGCCTTCGCCGTCGATCCGGCGCGCTCCGCCGCGGAACTGGAAGCAGCTTACGCGCCAGGCCTGACCGAGGAGGAACGCAAGCTGACGGTTGGCGACCTGGTGACGGAGCGGCTCGGTGGCCATGCCGAATATGCCGACCGCGTGCTGATTGGTCCGATCGAGCTGATCGTCCGCGACGTCGACGACAAGGGCAGGATCACCGGTCTCGGTCTTTCCCTCGAGCCGACCGCGCCGGTGGCGCGGGTGCCGGTATTCCTGAGTGCCGGCGAGATCGCCGACCGCATCGTTGGCTTTGTTCGCAATTGGCGCAAGCGGACCAAAAAGCCGGGTGCCGAGGCGCCGGACGACGCGGAACCGGCTCCACAGCCAGTGATGGAAAAAACAACCGGCGAGGGCTGACTGCCTGCGACCGAGGCGTGGATCATATTTTCCGTGAACGCCGATGCAGGTCTTGCATCGTCGTTGATGCGGGGTAAGGTCCCCGCGATTTTTCGCGAAAGGGAACAGCATGGCCGGCTTTAAGACACTGGACGACATCGGCAATATCGACGGCAAGCGCGTGCTGGTGCGCGTCGACCTCAACGTTCCCGTCGCCGACGGCAAGGTCACCGACGCCACCCGCATCGAGCGCATCGCGCCGACCATCGCCGAGCTTTCCGGCAAGGGCGCCAAGGTCATCCTGCTTGCCCATTTCGGCCGGCCCAAGGATGGACCTTCGCCCGAATTCTCGCTTGAGCCGATCGCCAGGGCGGCCGCGGAGGTGCTTGGCCGCCCTGTCGGCTTCGCGGCCGATTGCATCGGCGACAAGGCCGCGAGCGCCGTCGCCGCCATGAACAACGGCGACGTGCTGCTGCTCGAAAACACCCGCTTCTACAAGGCCGAGGAGAAGAACGACCCGGCCTTCACCGAAAAGCTCGCCGCCAATGGCGACATCTTCGTCAACGACGCCTTTTCCGCCGCCCACCGCGCCCATTCGTCGACGGAAGGGCTTGCGCAGCTGCTGCCGGCCTTCGCCGGCCGTACCATGCAAGCCGAGCTCGACGCGTTGGAAAAGGGCCTCGGCAATCCCATCCGCCCTGTCGTCGCCATCGTCGGCGGCGCCAAGGTCTCGAGCAAGATCGACCTCCTGATGAATCTGGTGAAGAAGGTCGACGCGCTGGTCATCGGCGGCGGCATGGCCAACACCTTCCTCGCCGCGCGCGGCACCGCCGTCGCAAAATCGCTGTGCGAGCATGACCTCGCCAACACCGCCAAGCAGATCATGATCGAGGCGGCCGAAGCCGGCTGCGCCGTCATCCTGCCGGTCGACGGTGTCGTCGCCAGGGAATTCAAGGCGGGCGCCGCCAGCGAAACCGTCGCCATATCAGAGGTGCCGGCCGACGCCATGATCCTCGATGTCGGCGAAAAGACCGTGAAGACCGTTGCCGACTGGATCGACCGCGCCGCGACGCTGGTCTGGAACGGCCCGCTCGGCGCCTTCGAGATCGAGCCGTTCGACCGGGCGACGGTGGCGGCGGCCAGGCACGCCGCGGCCCGCACCAAGGCCGGCAAATTGATCTCGGTGGCAGGTGGCGGCGACACGGTGGCCGCCCTCAACCATGCCGGCGTCGCCGACGACTTCACCTATGTCTCGACCGCCGGCGGCGCCTTCCTGGAATGGATGGAGGGCAAGCCGTTGCCCGGAGTCGACGTGCTGAAGCGCTGAGGCCCTGGGCAACAGGCGAACAGGGGCGTTTGCGCGTTTCAATCGATTCGAGCTTTCCGCTTGGAATGGTTCGACTTGAACCTGCTTTGCTCTAGTGGTCTGCTAGCCCGGATTTTCACACTGTTTGGAACAACCGGTTCAGGAGGATGCACAATGAGCGAACGACTTGAGGACATTGCCGCTGCGATGGTGGCCGACGGCAAGGGTCTTTTGGCCGCCGACGAGAGTTCCGGCACCATCAAGAAGCGCTTCGACGTCATCGGCGTCGAATCGACCGCCGACAGCCGCCGCGACTATCGCGAGATGATGTTCCGCGCCAGGGAGGCGATGACCAGATACATCTCCGGCGTCATCCTCTATGACGAGACCATTCGCCAGAAAGCCGCCGATGGCACGCCGCTGGTCGACATCATCAAGGCGACCGGCGCCATTCCAGGCATCAAGGTCGATGCCGGCGCCAAGCCGCTGGCCGGGTACCCCGGCGACACCATCACCGAAGGCCTCGACGGCCTGCGCGAGCGGCTCGCCGACTATTACAAGCTCGGCGCCCGTTTCGCCAAATGGCGTGCGGTGATCGACATCGACGTCGCCAGGGGCGTGCCCTCCGCCACGTCGATCGGCTCGAACGCCCATGCGCTCGCCCGCTATGCGGCGCTCTGTCAGGAGGCCGGCATCGTGCCGATCGTCGAGCCGGAGGTGCTGATGGACGGCGCCCACGACATCGGCACCTGCTACGAGATCAGCAAGGCAACGCTGGCGAAACTCTACACCGAGCTCTACGCCGCCCGCGTCGTCCTTGAAGGCACCATTCTGAAGCCGAACATGGTTCTCGCCGGCAAAAAGTCCGGCAGCACCAGCAGCCCCGAGGAAGTCGCCGAAAAGACCATAAAACTGTTCCGCGAGACGGTGCCGGCAGCGATTGGCGGCATCGCCTTTCTCTCCGGTGGGCAATCGGATGAGGAGGCGACCGCCAACCTCAACGCCATCAACGCCATCGGCCCGCATCCATGGAAGCTGACCTTCTCCTATGGCCGCGCCTTGCAGGCGGCGCCACAGAAGGCATGGAGCGGCAAGGCGGCCAACGTCGCCGCTGCCCAGGCAGCCTTCGCCCACCGCGCCCACATGAACCACCTGGCAGCGCTTGGCAAATGGCAGCCGGAATTGGAACAGGCCGCCTGACCGGTTTTTCTATCTTCGTCCGAACCCGGGCCATGTGCCCGGGTTCCATCTGCTCCAAAATGCTCCAAAAAATGCGGCGCCGTGTCGGCTTGCGTTGAGCCCGAACGTCGCTTGCCCTCATTAACTGGCTTTTGATGCAGCGCTTTCTTGCCCTCCTCACCTGGCTCGCCTTTCCGGTCTATGTCTGGCAGGGGCTCGGCGTGCGCCGTCGCACCAGCCGCATGCTGCCGGCACAAGGTCCGGTCATGCACGAGATTTCGGGCCAGGTGCCGGCGATCTCGCTGCTGATGCTTGGCGATTCTTCCGCCGCCTCGGTCGGCATCGGCAATTCCGAATACGGGCTGGCCGCGCAACTGGCCGAGCTGATCTCGAAACGCACCGGCCGCGCGGTGCGCTGGCGGGCAGCCGGCTTCAACTCGGCGACCTCAGGCCAGATCCGCGATCATGTGCTGCCCAATCTGTCGGCCGATCCGTGGACGCATATCGTGCTCGCCATCGGCACCAACGACACCAAGAACTTCCACTCGGTGCCACGCTTCAAAAGCGATTTTGGCGGCCTGCTCTACGCGCTGCGCGCCAAATGGCCGGAGGCGCGCGTGGTGTGGTCGCCGGTGCTGGAATTCACCCGCGCACCGGCAATGCCGCCGCTGCTCGGAAAAATCCTGGAGATCCGCGCCGCCGAGATGAACCGGATGGGCGAGCGCCTTTGCCTCGAACGCGGCGCTGTGGCGGCGCCGCGCCTGCCGATCACCGATGCCGAAGCCGGTTTTGCCTCCGATGGATTTCATGCCTCGGAAGCCGGCTACCGGGCCTGGGCGGAACATCTGGTCGATTTGGTGCTGGCCAACGAACCACGCCTCGCGTAGCGGTCCGCCAGCCGCCAGCCCTAATGCATGTCGCGCAAAAGCATGCCCTCGGGCTTGAACCGAGGGTGTGCAGCGGTTCTGCGATAACGACATGCATAAAACAACAACCTAAAGCGCGTCGCGTGAGGTCGGTCGAACGCGACGCGTTTTAGGCCCAATGGCCCAGCGCCGCTGTTATCGAAATTGCCGCCATCGCCAGCACCGCCAGCTTCCAAAAATCGCTGCGCCGCTTCAGCCCCGGCCAGCCGAGCGGCTTGATCAGCTGGATGACCATCATGGCAATGATAACGAGCGCGAGGAGTTTCGACATGGCCGCTTTTGACTAGCGCATCGGCCCGCAAATCGAAATCGATTTCGGAAAGCACGCGGCGCGCTCCAGCATCGCGCTCAGCTGTCGAAGCGCTCCCGCTCCCTCACGAGAGCGCTATGCCAGCGGCTTGAGGCCGGCCTCGATCGCGGCCCGTTTCGGTTCGAGGAACGGTGGCAAGGCCAGCCTTTCGCCCAGCGTTTCCAGCGGCTCGTCGGCCGTGAATCCCGGGCCGTCTGTCGCAATCTCGAACAGTATGCCGTTTGGCTCCCGGAAATAGAGCGAACGGAAGTAGTATCGCTCGACCTCACCGCTTGAGGGCAGGCGGAATTCGGCCAGCCGCGCCGTCCATTGATGCAAAATCTCTTGGTCCGGCGCCCTGAATGCCACGTGGTGGACCGCACCGGCGCCCTGCCGTGCCGGCGCAAGGCCCGGCTGCACAGCGACATGAAGCTCCGCCGCCGGGCCGCCTTCTCCCATCTCGAAGACGTGAACCTGGCCCTGGCCATCCGGCGAGGCATAGTCCCGCGCCTTGCGCATGTTCATCACCTTGGTCAGCAGGGTTTCAGTGTTGGTGATGTTGGGAACGCTGATGACGACAGGCCCGAGCCCGCGTATCTGGTGCTCGATTGGGACCGGGCTTCGAGCCCAGGGATGACTGTCGCCGTTGCCGCCATCGCTGACGAGACGCAGGCGCTGGCCTTCCGGGTCTTCGAAGTCCAGCGACGGGTAGCCGCCGATATCGCCGATCTCTCCCGTCGCGCCGATCTCTTCCGTCGCGAGGGGCTCGCCGGACAGGTGCTGCTTCCACCAGACAAGGCTTTCAGGGCTGGCGACCCTCAGGCTGGTCCGCGCAATGCTGTTGGTGCCGCGCCGCTCGCGTCCGACCGGCCAATCGAAGAAGGTAAGATCGGTGCCAGGCGTCGCCTCGGCGTCGGCATAAAAAAGGTGATAAGCCGACGTGTCGTCCTGATTGACCGTCTTCTTGACCAGTCGCAGGCCCAGGGTCCTGGTGTAGAAACGAAGGTTTCCGGGTGCATTGGCCGTGATTGCGGTCAGATGGTGAATTCCTGTCAGTTGCAGGCTCATTGTCATCTCCCTGATCTCTGGAAAATTTTTCTCCTTAGATATCAGAACCCCGGCCCTGTCGCTGCTGCGGATTCCGACGGTCCGTCGTTGGCAGATGAAAGACTTGATCCCGGCGACGAGAAAGCGTGCTTTTCCCGGGCAGACGGACGGGGATCGGCAAAACCTGGCACTCTCACCAAAGACCGCTCAGCCTCCTGACAGACTGCTGTCAGGAGGGGTGTGCGATAGTGTCTCCATCGAAAGAGAGGAGACCAGCCATGAACGGTTTTACCATTCTCCGCAGCGTGCAGCACTATGTCGGCAAGATCCGGACGATGCGCAACGAGATCCGCACCCGGCGCTTCATGAACGGCTTGCCGCAGAGCATCCGCAAGGACATCGGTTGGCCGGATAACTATGATTGCCGCCACCGCCGCGGCCATTGAGGCGATTTTTTGCGGCAGCGGTTGCATGCGGACGCCACGCGCCCAGATAAACAGGTCCGGCGGACCGAAAGACGGAGCAGCAAATGTCCGAACAGAAAACTATCGGCGTTCTTTTCATCGATCGCTTCGCCGACTGGGAATACGGGCTGCTCGCGGCTTCGGCGGTCGAATGGTTCGGCGCACGCGCGGTTTCGCTGGCGCCGAACGGCAAGCCGGTGACTTCGGCCAGCGGATTTATGCTGACGCCCGACCGCTCTACCGCGGTTGATGAAAACACCGATCTCGACGCCGTCGCGGTCATCGGCTCCGACCAGTGGGTCGATGCCCCGCCTGATGTCTCCGCACTGCTGACGGCGATAGCGGCGCGCGGCGGCGTGGTCGGCGGCATCTGCGCCGGCACGCTGGCACTGGCGCGTGCCGGCCTGTTCGGCAACGCCAAACACACCAGCAATGGTCGTGACTGGATCAACGAAAAGGAACCGGGCTATCCGGGCGCCCAGAACTATCAGGACGTGCCCTATGCCGTCGCCGACGGTCGCATCGTGTCCGCGCCGGGTTCGGCTCCCGGCACCTTCGCTCTTGCCTATTTGAAGACGCTCTATCCCCAGAGAAGCAGCGATCTCGCTGAGATGCGCACGCTGTTCGCCAAGGAGTATGCAGAAGGGGAATATGCTGAAGCCTCCTGACAGTATGGTGTCAGGAGCGGCGTGCAATACTTCGAAAGTACCAGGAGACAGACATGGCCTTCATCCCTGCAACAGCTTCGGGCTCTTCGTCTAGGTGACGCATGGTAAAGAGCTGGAACGACAGGCTGAACACGCCGGGCATCAACGGTATCAAGCCGGCGCCGCGGACTGTTGGCGACGTCGTCGAGGGCCAGCCGATGCTGGTGCCGATGGCTCGGCAGGTCGATGATTTCATTCGCTCCATTCCAGAGGGCGTGGCCATGGATATCCGCGCGTTGCGCGCCGCGCTCGCCATTGAGCATGGCGCCGAAGTGACATGTCCGGTCACCATCGGCTATCATCTGCGCACTATCGCCGAGGCCGCGAACGAGGATCTGGAACGTGGCATGACGCTGAGCGACATCACACCGTTCTGGCGGGTGCTGGATGCAAAGACGCCGACAACAGGGAAGTTGTCCTTCGGCGCGGCATTCGTCGCCGCGCAGCGCAAGCGCGAAGGGCTTGAGCCATAATGCATCGCCCGAAAGTTGGAACCGGTTTGGGGACAACGACAGGCTAAAAACAACATCGAGGGACCGTACGATGCGCCGCGCCGACAGGCTCTTCCAGATCGTGCAGCATCTGCGCGGTGGCCGTCTGGTCACCGCCCAGAAGCTGGGCACGTGGCTCGAGGTTTCCGAGCGAACCATCTACCGCGACATCGCCGACCTGCAGTCGACGGGCGTGCCGATCGACGGCGAGGCCGGCGTCGGCTACATGATGAGGGAGGGTTTCGACCTTCCGCCGCTGATGTTCACGCGTGACGAGATCGTCGCGCTGGTCGCCGGCGCCCGCATGGTGCGAGCATTTGGCGGCGCTGCCATGGCGCGGGCCGCCGACGAGGCGCTGGTCAAGATCGGCGCCGTGCTGCCCGATGCCGAAAAGGACCGCATCGCCCGCACCGAGATCCACACGCCGATGTGGGTGGTGAGCGACGCCGCCCGCGAAGCAATCGACCTGATCGAGCGCGCGGTGGAAAAACGCCAGGTGCTGACGATCGACTACTCCGACGAAGCAGGCCGCAGCACCGTGCGCGACATCAGGCCATTGGGCCTGTGGTTCTGGGGCAAGGTGTGGACGCTGGTCGCCTGGTGCGAGATGCGCGACGACTTTCGCGCTTTCCGCATCGACCGCATTGCTTCAGTGGTCATAGCCGGCCGCGTCTTCAAGCCGGAGCGCGGCAAGCAGCTCGCCGATTTTTACCGTGCGGTGGAACGCAGCGAGGACTACGGCATGGCGCCGGACCGGGCCGCGCGAACCTAGGCGCGGCGCCTCTTCCTTCTCCCCTTGTGGGAGAAGGTGGCCGCGAAGCGGCCCGATGAGGGCTGTTCCAGGGAACGCCGACGCCTCATTTCTTCCAACACCCCTCTTCCGTCTCAGCGCTGCGCGCCGATCCACCTTCTCCCACAAGGGGAGAAGGAAGAGGCGCCTCAGCCCTCCTCGTCGTCCTTGTCCTCGTCCTTCGACTTCAGCGCCGAGAGCTTGGCGAAGACGGCGTTGGCGTCGAGTTCCGCATCCTCGTCCCTTGGCTTCTCCGGCGCCGGCACGAGGCGCTCGGTCAATGCCGCCGGCAGCAGCGTGTCGCCGGCCGGCTGTGCCTGTTCGCGGCCACGCGAGGCGCGGTTGACTTCCATGTCGAGGTCGATCTGCGAGGCGAGCCCCAGCGTCACCGGATCCATCGGCTGCAGGTTGGCTGAGTTCCAGTGCTTTCTGTCGCGGATCTGGTCGATCGTCGACTTGGTGGTGCCGACGAGGCGCGCGATCTGCGCGTCCTTCAACTCGGGATGGTTGCGCACCAGCCAGAGGATGGCGTTGGGCCGGTCCTGGCGCTTCGACAGCGGCGTGTAGCGCGGACCCTTGCGCTTGGATTCCGGCACCCGCACCTTGGGGTCTGACAGCTTCAGCCGATGGTTCGGATCCTTCTCGGCGCGTGCGATCTCGTCGCGGCTCAGCTGGCCGGTCATGATCGGGTCCATGCCCTTGATGCCTTGCGCCGATTCGCCGTCGGCGATCGCCTTGACCTCGAGCGGATGCAGTCCGCAGAACTGCGCGATCTGCTCGAAGGACAGCGCGGTGTTGTCGACCAGCCAGACGGCGGTCGCCTTGGGCATCAGCAGCGTATTGGCCATTGCAAATATCCTTCTCGTTCGCCCGCGTTCCCGCGCGGGCGGTGGTTTTAGAGCCACCAAAATGGGAAAATCGCGGTTTATATAGCCGCTCCGTTGCCGTTCCGCAACGTTTTTGGAAGGTGGTCGCGAGATGGCGGGAGATATCGAACCTGTCAAGGCAGCCTTGTCGGCTTCAGCATCGCGCCCTCGGTGAGCCGCTCAGCGGCCGCGGCCGCTAGCCCGGCAACAAAACGTCCTTCTGTCGGCATTTGCCGACTGTTAGTGGGAACATGTTTCATCCACATTTCGCTTCGGTAGCGGCGACCTGCTTTGGGAGAGCAAGCCGCAGCCGATGTGGGCTGATCGATGTTGGAAACCGGGCACGCTGGCGCGGCGGGGTTGTTTCCGTTCGCCATTTCCTATGCGCTTCTGGCAATGCTGCCGGGCGCCAATTTTGCTGTCGTCGCGCAGGCCGGGCTAACCGCTTCGCGTACTACAGCGCTTTCGGCAGCTGCCGGCATTGCCTTGGGCGCGAGTTCGCTGGCGATGGTCGTCGCGACGGGCGCCGCCGCGTTGCCGCCGGGGGGCATTGCGCACCAGATAGCCGCCAGCCTTTACGGCGCAATGCTGGTCTTCATCGGCTGGAATTCGATGCGGCGGGCGCTGTCGATCACGATCGGCGCCGACGAGCCGAAGCCGGTTCCAATCGTTCGGTACTTCCGGCTGGGGTTTGTCACGGCGGCGGCAAATCCGGCCACCGCATTGTTTTTTGCATCCTCTGCGCTGAGCTTGAATACGCGCGGGGCAATCCAGATATCCGTGGCAGCGCTGGTTTTTGCCATTGCAATCGCCTGGTTTGGCCTTGTCGGGCTGGCTATTTCCCAGCCAGCCATGCGCGAATTCTATAACCGTTTCCGCAAGCACGTGGACATCGTGCTAGGAGGCGCCTTGATAGCGATTGGTTTTGCCGCGCTTAGCCATTGAAGCGACAAATAGACGGCCTTTCCACCGATTTAATGCATGTCGCGCAAAAGTGTGCAGCGGTTTTGCGATAACGACATGCATAAAAACAACAACCTTAAGCGCGTCGCATGAGGCCGGTCGAACGCGACGCGCTTTAGGCCGATCGTCATCTGCGATTGAGCGGTTCTGTGCTCTTGAGCAAGGCGACGAGTTGGCTTTGCTGGCTTGTCCCGGTCTTGGTGAAAATCCGTTCGAGATAGGTCCGGCCGGTCTTCACGGTGATCTTCAAGTCGGATGCCGCATCTTTCAAGGGTCGTCCCTGCGAAAGCGCGGCGGCCAGACGTGCCTCGGAGGGCGTCAGGTCGAACAAGCCCGCGAGGAGGGTTGGTGAAGGCACGACGGCACTGGCCCTTACTTCCGTTGCAGCAACCAGGATGTCCGCGCCGGTGAAAATGTCATGAGCGGCGCGGCGCAGCGGCAAAAGATGGATGACCACAGCCGGCCGGCTTTCGTTCGCGGCAACAGGAATGGATCGGACCGCGAAATCGTTGCGGTTCTCGCGAATGGCCTGCTGGAAAAGCGCATTGGCGGAGGCATTGGCGATCGCCATGCCGCCATAGGCGGTTCGCAGAAACATCTCGGTCTTTTCTTCCAGCAGGCTGTTGGCCGTCAGCACGCGTCCCGATGCAGCCATGACCGCGGCCGGCAGCCCGATGGTCTCGAGTGCCGAGGCGGTCGCCCTGGCCTGTTCCAACCCCAATCGCGCCGAGACCATGCCGGCCCGCGCGAAATGCGGGCGAAGCTGGTCCAGCCGATCGACCGACGCCCGATCGTAGGTGCCATCCTTCATCCACCGTTGAAAGACGAAAGTGACGAGTTCGCCGCTCGGCATCGCAACTGTCGAACAAACGTGCGCGCCGATACCGGCCGCTCTCAGTTTTACCCGCACAGGATCGTTTTCGACCTCTTCGGCTGTCAGGAAATCTTCGACCTGAACGAAGCTCGCCGGCTGCATGCTGCACATACGCTGGGTGGCGTCAGAGAATTTCCAGGCGTCGCTGGCGACAAATTCGTCAAACAAGGATCGGATGGCGTTGCCCGAAGAAACGTCACTCAATCTGCCGCGGACCGGAGAATCGGCGCTGAACAGGAAGATGGCGCCAGTGGCCGAACCAGAAATACTGCCGGCAGATTCGAGCGTCTCCCCCCAAAGCTCCGGCACGAAAGCCGCCTCGTAGATCTTGTCCGTCAGATCGTCGAACATGGGCCCAAGCCTGTTTCAGAGTCAGCACGCTACTGGCCCGGATCAGCGCTCCCACCCTCTGACCTAGTCCCGCGCGATCAAAATGCCCACGCTGAAACTGGAGTCAATTGCGGTCGAGTTGTATTCGGATCTGGATAGTGGCCATCATAGCAGCCGCTGCTGTTGCCTCGGACTTCAAAACGACAAAACCCGCCGGACTGATCCAGCGGGCTCGGAACCGGCGGCGGGAAATCCGCCTGCCTCGGCTCTTGCTTGGCGCATCAAAGCGTCTTGCGGGCGATCCTCTCGATGTCACCACGGTTGATGCCGAGGTCGTTGAGCTCGCGGGCGTTCAAGCGGTTCAGTTCGCGCACGGTTTCATTGTACATGCGCCAGTTACGGAAAGCACGGATCGGGTTCATGGTAGTCCTCCATCGTTTCGATGCCGCTCAAATAGGCACCGCTGATGAAAAGTTGAACAGACGCTTTTGCATGGCGGCAATGCGTTTGTTGCATTGCGCAATTAAGGTTTTGTTCAGCTTGCTTGCCGACCGTCAGCCGACATCGAGCACGATCTTGCCGATGTGGTCGCCGTCCTCCATCCGCTCATGCGCCCGCCACGCCTCCCTGAGCGGAAAGATCATGTCCATGACCGGTGCTACCTTGCGGGTGCCGAGCAGCGGCCACACCTGCGCCTCCAGCGCTGCGGCGATCGCCGCCTTGAATTCGACGGTGCGCGGCCGCAGCATCGAGCCGGTGTGGGTGAGCCGCTTGGCCATCATCTTCGAGAAGTCGGTCCTTGCCACCGCCCCGCTCTGCGTGGCGATCTGGATGATGCGACCTTCCACCGCCGCGGCCTCGTAGTTTCGCGCCACATAGTCGCCGGCGACCATGTCGAGGATGACGTTGGCGCCCTTGCCGCAGGTCGCGTCCTTGACCGCCGCGACAAAGTCCTCCTCGCGGTAGTTGATCGCCCGGTCGGCGCCGAGCTTCAGACAGGCGTCACACTTCTCCTGGCTGCCGGCAGTGGTAATGACATGGGCGCCGAAGGCCGAGGCGAGCTGGATCGCCGTGGTGCCGATCCCGGACGAGCCGCCATGCACGAGCAGCGCCTCGCTGCTCTTCAGGGCGCCGCGTTCGAAGACATTATGCCAGACGGTGAAGTAGTTTTCCGGTACCGCCGCCGCTTCGGTGTGGGTAAAGCCGGCGGGCAGCGGCAGCACGCTGCCGGCATGCACCTTGACGTATTCGGCATAGCCGCCGCCGGGCGTCAGCGCGCAGACCCGATCGCCGACGCGCCAGCGCGATATCTCGTCGCCAAGAGCGGCAACTTCGCCTGACGCTTCGAGGCCCGGCAGGTCCGACGCACCAGGCGGCGGCGGGTAGACCCCCTTGCGTTGCTGCACATCCGGCCGGTTGATACCGGCGGCGCGCACCCGGATCAGGATTTCGCCGGGACCGGGCACCGGCACGTCACGCGTTTCCGGTTTTAGCACCCGCGGTCCGCCGGGTTCCGAGATCGCGATGGCCGTCATCTTCGCCGGAATTCTGTCCTGTCCGCTCGCCATGAATTTTTTCCCGTCTCGCTTCGCCAGTTTCTTGCCAGCTCTCGGTTTTCTTGCCGACTGTTTGCATCCATGCCCTTGCCCTATGTATGCTGATTGCCAAATCAGGCAAATGGCCACTGCAGCGCCCGGCGTGCGATGGACGCGCCAAGGACGCTGTAGCCGTTTAATTTTGACGCATAAGCGAGGAGCGACGATGGCGATCTTCGACGACGAACCCAAAAAGAAAGCGCGCCCGCATGAGATCGGGCAGGATCTGTCGCTGCTTTCCGTCGATGAACTGTCCGAGCGGATCGGCATCTTGCGCGACGAGATCGCCCGGCTCGAAGCCGAGCTCAAGACCAAGAGCACCACCAAATCAGCGGCCGAGGCGCTGTTTCGCCGCGGATAGTTTCCAGAGCCGAAGCGCCCGCCGCGAAAAGCTCGAATGCGACTGTCTTCAGACCCTCCCCAAATTCCAGCCGGATCAGCTAAATGTTCGCAAGCTACCGACCGATCCTTTCGCTGCTTCGCGGCACCGCTTTCCTGCTGGCGGCAACCGGACTGCACGGGCTGTTGTTGCCGCTGCGCGGCCAGTTGGAGGGTTTCTCGACCGCATCGCTCGGCCTGATGGGCACGGCCTGGGCCGGCGGCTTCGTCACCGGCTGCTTCTTTGCGCCGCGCCTGGTGCGCCGCGCCGGTCACGTACGCGCTTTTGGCGCCTTTGCGGCATCGGGAGCCATCGTCGCACTGCTCACCGGCCTGATCATCGACGAATATATCTGGATCCTGCTGCGCGCCTTCACCGGCTTCACCATGGCCGGCGCTTTCATGATCATCGAAAGCTGGCTCAACGAGAAGTCCACCAACGAGAACCGCGGCGCCGTCTTCGGCCTTTACATGATGGTCACCTATGCCTCGATCATGGGCGGCCAGATGATCGTTGCCGGCGGTGATGTGAAGTCGGCCTCGCTGTTCATGATCACCGGTATCCTGTTCTGCCTGTCGCTCATTCCGACCGCAGTGTCGACGGCTTCGCATCCCAAGCCGCTGCAGGACGTCTCGCTCGACGTCAAGGGGCTCTATGTCAATTCGCCGGTGTCGGCGATCGCCTGCGTTCTGATCGGCGTCGCTAACGGCGCCTGGGGCACGCTTGGCGCCGTCTATGGCGCCCGCATCGGCATTTCCACGGCGGAGATCGCGCTGATGATGAGCCTGGTGGTCGTCGCCGGCGCCGCCATGCAACTTCCGGCCGGGCGTCTCTCCGACAAGACCGACCGCCGCTTCGTGCTGGCGGGCCTGGCCTTCGGCGCGGCGCTGTTCGCCATCGCGCTGTTCCTGTTCGAGCCGCGCTCCGGCGTCTTCGTCATCGTCTGCACCGCCGCCTACGGGGCCTTTGCCTACACGCTCTATTCGATCGCCGTGGCCCATGCCAACGACCACGCCCGGGCGGAGGATTTCGTTAAAGTGTCCGGCGGCCTGCTGCTGCTCTATGGTTTCGGCACGATGATCGGGCCGCTGCTGGCCGCCGGCCTAATGGGCTGGATGCGTCCGGAAAGCCTGTTCCTTGCAACGGCCCTCGCGCATCTTTGTCTGGCAGGCTATACGCTGCTGCGCATCAGCCGGCGCGCACCGGTGCCAATCGAAGACCGCGACGCCTTCAAGACGCAACCGGCCGAGCGCTCGATCACCCCAGAAGCGTTGCGGCTCGATCCGCGCAGAAAGCCTGAAACCAACGGTTGAGATTTGGAAAACTTTGCCTCACAAATAAGGCATGATGTTTTCCGACGCCTTCATGGCGATTGCCGATCCCAACCGGCGCTATCTCTTGGAAGAGCTTCGGCGCGGCCCGAAGACCGTCAACGAACTGGCCGCCGGGTTGCCGGTCTCGCGCCCGGCGGTTTCGCAGCATCTGAAAGTGCTGCTCGACGCCGGGCTGGTCAACGCCAAGCCGGAAGGGACAAGGCGCGTCTATACGGTCAGCAGTGCCGGTTTCCTGAAGCTCAACATCTGGCTCGACCAGTTCTGGGAAGTCGAGCAGCTTGGCTCGCCCGGAAGCTGAGGTGCGCCGTCGCATCTTTGCCAGTAGACAGGCATGGCGAAGCTTCTCTGGATCCAGGTGCTGGCGCTGAGCCGCACATCTCATTGAAACAATGTCTGACACCGGCCTAAGCGTTCCAGCTTGGACGTTTCTGAACGCGGTCGAGCCAATGATGGACATTGACGAGCGAGTCCGGGATGTCGGCTCCGAAGAAGGCGCCAAGCCACGCTGCGACGGCGGCGGTGATGTCGGCGACGGAATACTGGTCGCCCGCGATGAACGGGCGGCCATCGGCGATCTCGCGATCAAGCCACGCCCACTTTGCCGGAACGGCTTCGCGCTGGGTTTCGGCGAAAGCCGGGAACTGCACAAGTCGCTCCGCAAACATGGGATCGGAATGCAGCGCAATACTGCCGATCGTTCCGAAGATCTCGATCTCGGCGCGGCGGTTCCACATCTCGACCTTGCCTTGGCTGACCGCGTCCGAGCCGAATAGTGCCGGCGTTGGATGAAGCGCCTCCAGATAGCGGCAGATGGCGATGCTTTCGGTGATCACCGTCCCGTCATCGAGCACGAGCACGGGAATCTGGCCGAGTGAGTTGAGCTCAAGGAATTGCGGGGTTTTGTGCTCGCCTTTTGTCAGATCGACATCAACCCGCGGAACGTCGATGCCTTTCTCAGCCATGAAGATGCGGACGCGGTAGGAATTCGGACCGATGCCGCAGTAGAATTTCATCATATCCTCCCGATTCTGCTGGTCTTTGGCTCAGGCTGGGGCGCTCGCGCGCATTCCACCCGCAGGTTGTATGGTGTGTCAAGCTCCGGCTCCGCGCTTACCTGGCTTGGCTATGGGTGACGATGGCATCAACGATCGCGGCCCAATCGTCGGGATGGAGTTCGTGGCCGCCGCCTTCAATGCGGACAAGCCTCGCGCCGGCAACTGCTTCGGCCAGAGCGGCGCCATGCTCGACCGGAAAGATCGGATCGGCGGTGCCGTGGATGACGAGGAGCGGAACCTTCAAGTCGTGCAGGCGACCCTTGCAATCCTCGCTGCCCCGATCTTCACCGCTCTCAAGCATGAAATGATTGGTCGCGCTTAGAAAACCGCCGGACCGGTCGTAGTCCTGTTCGACGAAGGCCCTCGTCCGCTTCTGGTCGAAGGGATGCGCGGTGCCGGCGATCGCATGTGCGTCCTTGACGATGTAGTCGACCACCTGGGCTCGGTCCGACCAGTCGACCTTGGCGCCTTCGGCCGAATGCTTCATATAGGCTTCGCTCGTCCCTGGCAGATGCGACGTGTCGATCCCGATTGGCGAAGTGCTGATCGCCGTTAGCGAGAGGATCCGCGACGAATATTTCAACGCCACGAGTTGCGCGATCATGCCGCCCATCGACATGCCGATGACATGCGCTTTCGCGATGCCATGATTGTCGAGGACGCGAATGGCGTCGTCCACCATGTCGTCGAAAGTGTAAGGCGGTTCGCCCGGCGCATATTTGGTCGAACGGCCGGTATCGCGATTGTCATAGCGGATCACGAACAGGCCCTTGCCGGCCAGTTTCCGGCAGAACGCCTCAGGCCACCAGAGCATCGAAGCCATCGCGCCCATAATCAGCAGCATCGGCGGATGCGCGGGATCGCCAAACGTCTGCGACACGATTTCGGGTTCCGCTGCCTTGGTCATGGTCGCCGTCTCCTCTCTGCAAAACCGATTGCATTTCGCAATCAGTTGCACGATAATAAAACTGCTATGATAATGCAACCGGTTTCTATCGGAGATTCGCATGAGCATCGATCATCGGTCTGGGTGCCCGATCAACCTGTCGCTTGAAGTGTTCGGCGACCGGTGGAGCCTGATCATCCTCCGCGACATGATTTTCGGCGGCAAACGCCACTTTCGCGACCTGCTCAACGGGTCATTGGAACGCATCGCTTCCAACATCCTCGCCGATCGGCTGAAGCGGCTGATGGAACTCGGCATGCTGACCAGGGCCGACGATCCCACCCACAAGCAGAAGGCGATCTACAGCCTGACCGAAATGGCGATAACGCTGGTGCCGATCCTGGCGCATCTCGGCGCCTGGGGTCGCGTCTGGCTGCCGGTCAGCGAGGAGCTCTCGATCCGCGCCGAGCTTCTGGAAAAGGGCGGCCCGCCGATGTGGGAAAAGTTCATGGACGAACTGCGCCACGAACATCTGGGCACGCCTTCCGACACGCCGCCGGATGCCACCGTGCGTGCGACGTTGCAGGCCGGATACGAGGCGGTTGTCGCCCGAAAGGCGGCGGGCGCCGGGTGCGATGCCGGCGCCTGACCAACTTATTTCCCCCATCGCAGGGCGGCTCTGCTATTAAAGCCGTTGAAAGCTATAATTTACGGGATTGGAAAAGCCCTTGGTTGAGAACTCTAAGGATACTGCCCGCGCGCGGGCCGATTTGCGTTTCAAGAAGCAGGAAGAGGCAGCTACGGTTCGTCAGAAGGCGATGGCGGAATATGTCGCCGAGAGCGATGCCCGCCAGATAAAGACCAACAAGCTGAGGGCGCTCCGCCTTGCCAAGGAAGCGGAAGACCTCGCCAATGCGCCGGCTGCTCCCTTGAAGAAGCCGACACGCGCCAAGAAAAAATAGCGGTCCGGCGTGTCCTGCCGTCGGCACGAGGCGGCTGCTTCACCGCCTTTATGCATGTCGTTACAGCAAAACCGCTGCGCACCCTCGTTCAAGCCCGAGGCATGCTTTGCGCGACATGCATTAGCTCATGGTTATGTCGCGGCTGGCTGCTCGCATCGATACTGAGAAGCCGGCCAGGACATCGACCAGTGCGATGACCATCAAAATGAAGAAAACCGAGTGCGCCGCGCCCTTCACCAGCAGGAACTCGACCAGGAACGCCACGAAGACGAAGGTCGACAACAGGTGGTCCATGATCGAGGCGCTCGTCGTGCGCGTCGATTTCAAGATTTCGACGAAGAAGAGAAGCAGCCCGATCAGCACGATCAGATCGCCGAGCGTCATCGAGAACACTCCGCCCGACATCATGCGGATCGAAAAAATTTGGATTGCCCAGGGATCGTCTCCGCCGCCGAATATGCCCAGAAGCCCAAGATTATAGAGGACGAAGGGTACGATCAGCAGCGGGATGGCACCGAACATTAGAAGGCTCCGGTTGGACAGCCTTCTCTAGTATGCGCTCGGCGTTCGCCGTCAAGAATTTTCGCACGCGACCGCGAACACGGACAAAGACCGTGCGTAATAACAGTACCAGCCGGTACGGCTGCATCCGGTACGGTTGCTGGCGTATTTGACAACAATTCGAGGGGCGATCATCTGCGCAAAACGCAGAAAGACCGGCGCGATGGCCGGTCCTTCGATAGTCCCAAACCGTCGAAAGCGTTCTCAGCTTTCCTTCGGCTCCAGAACCTGGCGACCGCGATACATGCCGGTCTTCAGGTCGATATGGTGCGGGCGGCGCATCTCGCCGGAATTCTTGTCCTCGACATAGGTCGGGGCCTTCAGCGCATCGGCCGAGCGGCGCATGCCGCGCTTCGACGGGGAGGTTTTTCGTTTCGGTACGGCCATGGATATGCTCCACTACATGGTCAAAATGCCCCGGCTGCCCTCGTGAAAGGGCCGCGTCAGGGCCGGAATCTGAGAAAGTCGGGTGCCTATACACGCCCTGCGCCGTTTTGGCCAGCGCCGTCGCGAATTTTTTTAAGCTATCGCAGACAGCCGACATAGGCGCCGGACCGACCGGCGCGCCGCTCGATCAGTGAGGCCAGCCGTCTCAGCCCCGGCCCGGGCTTCGCCGGGTTGCGGGCGATCGGGTTCGGCAGGGTGACGGCAAGCAGCGCCGCCTGGCGACGCGACAATCGTTTTGCCGAAACCCCGAAATGATGCTGGGCGGCGGCCTCGATGCCATAGATGCCCGGCCCCCATTCGGCGATATTGAGATAGATTTCCATGATGCGCCGTTTCGACATCACCATGTCGACATAGACAGCCAGCGGCAGCTCGACGACTTTCCGCACCGAGCCCAGCGGCCGCGACCACAGATAGAGGTTCTTGACGCTCTGCATGGTGATGGTCGAGGCGCCGCGCGTCATCTCGCCGGCCAGCGCGTCGTCGACGACGCCCCTCAACTCGCCAAGGTCGATGCCGCGATGGAAACAGAACTGCCCGTCCTCCGACATGATGACCGAATGCGCCAACGCCGGCGCCACATCGTCGATCGAGACCCAGCGCCGGTCATAGCCGGAAAACGTCGCCAGATCCTTCAGCATCAATGTCGATACCGGATGCACGAACGGCGGCAGGTACAGAAAGGTCAACACCAGCGGCATCAGCGCCAGCACCACGGCCATGGTGATACCGCGCCGGACCCAGTGCCGAGGCCAGCGTTTGAGACCGATGCGATTGCCGCGTTTCGGCCTCACCATGTCCAGCCCTTCGGTTTCGTGATCGACGATCGGTTCCGCCAAGCCGCTCAATCCATGCTGCTCCCTGCCCCCGGCATAATGGCGCTTGGCTTCTTGCGCAACGTCTGAGTGTCGGCTACCCGTCCCCGGCATGGCGAAAGACGATCAAATACCGTTCGAGGCAGCGCTTCTCGCACGCACAGGGCCGGTCGAGGCGCTGCTCAGGCGGTTGCTCGACGACCGCCCGCTTTCAGGCGAGATCGCGCGGCCGCAGCGTCTGATGGAGGCGATGCGCCACGGCGTGCTGAATGGCGGCAAGCGCCTGCGCCCGTTCCTGGTCATGGAAAGCGCCGCGCTGTTTTCCGCCGACGGCGAGGCGGCGCTGCGCGTGGCGGCGGCGCTCGAATGCGTGCATTGCTATTCGCTGATCCATGACGATCTGCCGGCCATGGACGACGACGATCTGCGCCGAGGCCAGCCGACCGTTCACAAGGCCTTCGACGAGGCGACCGCCATCCTCGCCGGCGACGCCTTGCTGGCGCTCGCCTTCGACATCATTGCCGACGAAGCGACAATGCTGCCGGCCGAACGGCGGGCGGCGCTGGTGCTGGCGCTGGCCCGCGCCGCCGGAGCTGGCGGCATGGTCGGCGGCCAGATGCTCGATCTCGAAGCCGAGCGTAACCGGCCGGAGGAAGCCGGCATCATCCGGCTTCAGGCGATGAAGACCGGCGCGTTGATCCGCTTCGCCTGCGAGGCGGGCGCAATTGTTGCCGGCGCGCCGGCGGCCGACCGTGAAAGACTGGCGGAATTCGGTTCGGCGATCGGGCTTGCCTTTCAACTTGCCGACGACCTGCTCGATCTGACGGCGGATGCGCGCCAGATGGGCAAGGCGACAGGCAAGGATGCAGCCGCCGGCAAGGCGACGCTGGTGGCGCTGCACGGCGCCAATTGGGCGCGGGACCAGCTTCAAGGCCTCGTCGACCAGGCCCACGCCTTGCTTTGTCCCTATGGCGAAGACGCCGTGCTTCTGAAGCAGGCAGCGGAATTCGTAGCGGCCCGCAACAGCTGACGCTGTTCCAAGCTGTACTCCCGTCCTATGGCGCGCCGTGTAGCCAAGGAGGGTTGGCGAACTGTTCGGCCAGGAAATCCACGAACACGCGCACGCGCGGCGACAGAATTCGGCCAGGCGGATAGACAGCGCAGATTGGCGCTCCGTCAGGATGATTGTATCCGGTGAGCAGCGCGGTCAGTCTGCCTGCCTTGATATCCGGCCCGACCAATATCTCCGACATGCGGATTATGCCTATACCGGCGAGCGCAAGCCGGCGTAGCGCTTCGGTGCTGTTGGCCTCTATCGGGCTGCGGATACGCATGCTTTGCAGACCGTCCGGGCCATCGAACTCCCAGATATTGAGACCACCGCGTGCTGTGACGCCAAGACAGACATGACCTTGAAGGTCGTCTGGCGTTGTCGGCATGCCATGTCTTTCGAGATATCGAGGTGATGCGCAAATGACACGGCGATTGGGCGCCAGCCGCCGCACCACCAGCCTCGAATCGCTGTGTGCGGCAACGCGCACGGCGACGTCGGTTTCCTCAGCCAACAGGTCGACAATCGCATCTGTGAACATCAGCTCGAGCTCGACGGCCGGGTAGCGATCGATGAAGGCTGGCAACATCGGCACGATCAAGCGATGGCCGAAGGCGCTCGGAAGACTGACGCGCAGCCGGCCGCGCGGTTCTGCTCCGGGTTGAACCGCGATTTCAGCCTCTTTGATGTCGTTCAGGATGCGGCGAGCGCTTTCGGCATAGGTGCTGCCTTCCGCCGTCAAGCTGATGCGCCGCGTCGAGCGCTGCAGCAAGCGCACGCCAAGGCGGGACTCAAGCCGACCGATGATTTTGCTGACGGCCGAAGGTGTCATCCGCAGCCGGCGTGCCGCTGCCGAGAAGTCGCCTTCCTCGACAACTGCCAGGTACACACCCATCGTCTCTTGCCGGTCGATGATATCTATTCCAATTCGTCACAGATGAACGGAAACTATCACCGATTATCAGCAGATGCGAACCATAATATGTTTTCCTCTTCAGCATGCAAAATGCTGGCGAGGAGGTGCCATGAGTTCAGAACACGTAAACCTGCGAGATGCTCACGACGTGCATCAGTGGGCACGTCGTCAGCGCAGCGCCGCAATTGGGCGGTGGTGTCTTTGGCTTATCCGTACGCTCAATCGGTCACGTCAAGGAATGGGAAAACGCTCAAGGCGAAGCAACGTCCGGGCTAGCGCAGCCGGCCGATCGGAATGATTTCTGGCGATGTTGGAGCGTATGGCTCGCCACGCCAGTTGCCGAGCCATTCTTCGACGACCAGCCCGGCCCGATCCAGCATCTGCGCAAGGCTTTCCTTTGTCGGGAAGGCGATTTTCGATTCGGCGCTGAGCACCCGTCCGCTGCCGGGTATTTCGTAATGGGTCGAGTAAGTGACGACACCGGTAACGGGATCGCGGCGAAAATCGTTCCACGCTCTTACCGTGCCCAATTCGGGATGACTGAGTTCGCGTTGCGACCGTTGCGGCGTCCACTCGAGCCATTCCTGCGCGACTGGATTTCGCGTGTCGAAGATGAAGCGTCCATCGGGCGCCAGATGAGCGGCGATCGTGGCAAGCACCGCCTGTCGATCTTCTGGCGTGAGGAACACCTGGAAGGCGTGCCCGGTCAAAAGCACCAGATCGAAGCGTCGTCCGAGCCGGACGTTGCGCGCATCGGCCTCGACCCAGTCGACCCTCTGCCCGCCGGCCCTGCGGCGCGCGATATCGAGCATCGCCGGCGCGGGATCGACGCCGGTCACGCTGCGCCGATCGGCGAGCGCGGCAGCCAGTTGCCCTGTGCCGCAGCCGAGATCGAGAACCGAGCCGGCATCTTTGGCGAAGCCGACGCAATAATCGAAATCCACGCCGCCTTCGTTCTCGATATCGTAGAACTGGACGAGATTGGGATCGCTGTAGAGACGGTCGTTCATGTAAGCCTATAGCTGAAGCGGTGGACCAGCAGAATTCGTGGAATAAAAGCGCAGCTTCGGTGGTTTGTCGGGAAAATCAGTCGGCACCCATCACCGATTCCGCACCACAATGCATGCACCGCCGACGCTTTGCAGTTTCCGGCAGATGTTGTCGGCCTTGGCTTTGGAGTCGGCGCCGATGCGGACAGCATAGATCCCGCGCCTGCCGATCGGCGAGCGCACCCGGCTGACCACCGGATCATGGCCCTTAAGCAAGGCCGGAAACCGGCGCTTCACACCAGTCCATTGATTGAGCGCCGCGGCGCGGCGGAAATTGCCGGCCACCTGCACGCCCCACGGCTTGACGTTGATCGACGCCATGGCCACGGTTTGGGACTTGATGACCGGCAGCCTGCGACAGGCGACCGCGAAGCTCGCTTTCTTGTCGAGCGGCTGGATGCTGCCGGCATAGGCGGTGTCGGTGAACCTGTCGGCCGGCTCGCCCATGATGTCCAGGACGTAGTTTTCGGTCTCCATCGGCAGGAAGCCGCCGGAACTCAGCCAGCGCGACACCCGGCTTTCGCCGGCATTGTAAGCGGCGGCGGCCAGGCCCAGATTGCCAAAGCCGGTTTTCATCTCGGCGAGATATTTTGCCGAGGCCGGGATGGCCTGCTCGATATCGAAAGAATTGGCGAGACCGCGTATCTTGGCGGTGCCCGGCATGAACTGGGCAATGCCTTCGGCGCCGACCGGACTGACCGCATTGGGATCGAAGCGGCTTTCCTTCCAGATCAGCCGGGCAAAGAAATCCTTGGGCAGGCCGTTTTGATCGGCATGCGCCTCGATCAGATTGCAAACCCGGTCGAGCAGCCGCTGCTTGGCGGGACGCGGCGGATCGGCGTGGACGGCTGTCGCCCAGCCCAGCCCACCAAGCAAAACCAATCCACCAAGCAAAATCGGCGTCGCCCAGGGGAAGCGCCGCATCGACCTACTCCGCCGCAGCCTTGCCAGGTTGCCCAAACCGCTGCTCGATATAGTCGGCGACCATTTTCTCGAAGTCGGCGGCGATCGAAGGGCCGCGCAGCGTCGCCGCCTTCCTGCCGTCGACGAATACCGGCGCCGTCGGCGTCTCGCCGGTGCCGGGCAGCGAAATGCCGATATCGGCATGTTTGGATTCACCTGGACCGTTGACGATGCAGCCCATCACCGCGACTTTGAGGTTTTCGACGCCGGGATATTTTTCACGCCACACCGGCATGTTCTTGCGCAGATCCGCCTGGATGTCCTGCGCGAGTTCCTGGAACACGGTAGAGGTGGTGCGGCCGCAACCGGGGCAGGCGGCGACGATCGGTACGAACTGCCGGAACCCCATGGTCTGCAGGAGTTCCTGCGACACTTGCACCTCGCGGGTGCGGTCGCCGTTCGGCTCCGGCGTCAGCGAGATGCGGATCGTGTCGCCGATGCCTTGCTGGAGAAGAATGCCCATTGCCGCGGATGAGGCGACGATGCCTTTCGAACCCATGCCGGCCTCTGTGAGCCCGAGATGCAGCGCGTGGTTGGAGCGGGTGGCAAGCTCGGTGTAGACCGCGATCAGATCCTGCACGCCGCTGACCTTGGCCGACAGGATGATCTTCTCGCGGCCAAGGCCGATCTCCTCGGCCATGTCGGCCGAAAGGATCGCCGACTGCACGATCGCCTCGCGCGTTACCTCCTGCGCGGTCAGCGGAAAGCCCTGGCGCTGGTTGTCATCCATCAGCCTGGTCAAAAGCTCCTGGTCGAGCGACCCCCAATTGACGCCGATGCGCACCGGCTTGTCGCACCGGATCGCCATCTCGACGATCGCCGCGAACTGCCGGTCCTTCTTGTCCTTGAAGCCGACATTGCCAGGATTGATGCGGTATTTGGCCAGCGCCTCGGCGCAAGCCGGGTGGTCGGCGAGCAGCTTGTGGCCGATATAGTGGAAATCGCCGACCAGCGGCACATTGATGCCGAGCCGTTCGAGCCGCTCGCGGATGGCAGGCACGGCGGCGGCACTCTCGTCGCGGTCGACGGTGATGCGCACGATCTCGGAGCCGGCGCGATGCAGCGCGGCAACTTGAGCGACTGTCTGGTCGACATCGGCGGTGTCGGTGTTGGTCATCGACTGAACGACGACAGGGGCGCCTCCGCCGACCATCACGCCGCCGACGTCGACACCGACAGACGTGCGGCGCGAGAAGGGTGAAGAAAAATATCCGGTCATGGCCGGCTGCCCTTTGTTAGCGCCGAATTCCGGAATCGGTTTCCGGAAACAATCTGCGCAAAAATCAAAATACAGCGTCCATTGCGCGTCCGAAAGGAGGCGCGGCGCTATAGAAGGTCCCGGCATGAGGTGGAGGAGCAAAGATGGCTTGTCAATGGCGACAGGCAGGCAAACCTGTCAAATCGACCCGCCGGACAAACAGAAAAACGCTCCGGCGGCATTGGTTGCCACCGGAGAAGATGGTCGGGCAAAACGCGCACTGTCCCCGCATGACCCCGAAACCGAAAGGATTTTCGGAAAGGATCATGCGCCAAAATCAGAAGCACGACAGCGCCCTTTGCGCGTCCAAAGGACGCGCAGCGCCGTAGATGAGCGTCAGTGCGTGGTGGGTTTCGGTTTCGCCTTCAATTTCTCAATCTCGTCCTTGAGCGCCAGCTTGCGCCGCTTGAGATTCACGATTTCGAGGTCGTCGACCGATGGATGGTTCATCGCATCATCGATTTCGCGTTCGATGTCGCCGTGTTTCCGCTGCAGCTCATCAAGATGGGATGCAAGAGACATGATTGGTTCTCCCTTTCATGGTTTCCTCGATTGCAGCCGTCAAGGCGCGTCCCACCGCAATTTCGCTTCTGTGACGGCATAATGACAGTGTGCCACTATCGGGCACCGATGTCGAATGCTGCGTGGTAGCATTCCACGACAATACGAAATGTGGTATTGGCTGCGCGCCGGTGCAAGATACCTCCGGCCTCGCCCAATCAGGCCCATTTTTGGGCGCCGCAGACGTGCAGACGGTAAATAATGTCCGAACAGGAACAGGCCGATATCCGCCTCGAATATTCTCGGCTGAAGCAAGAACACGCCGATTTCGACGCGGCGATCAACGCGATGATCGCCATGGGCTGCGACCCTCTGCAGATCCAGCGCATGAAGAAGAAAAAGCTCTTCCTGAAAGACCGGCTGATGGCGCTGGAAGACCGGATCATTCCCGACATCATCGCGTGAGCGAATCCCACTTGCGGTCGCGACAAATCCTGCTCATCCCGTGATCGAAAGCCTCGCGGCGCGTTCGCGCAGCAGGGCGATGAGATCGCCGGTCTTTTCCTCGGAAGTGTCGATGGGAACCACCAGGCATATCGTCGCCTCGACCTTGCCGGCAGCTGAAAAGACCGGCGCGGCAAGGCACTTTGTGTAGGCGTCGACAAGACCGGAGGTCACACAGTAGCCGGCAGCCCCGGCCGTAGCGATATCTTCTATGAAGTCGTCCAGCAGCAATCTGCGGCCATCCGGCAGGACGAGATCGTCTTCGGACACCATGTTTTCGATCACCGCCCGTTCGAAACCGGCGAGAAGCAGGCGCCCGGAAGCGGTCCAGGGAAGCGGTATCTGCAGACCCGTGGCCGAACTGATCCGGAACGGCCTGGTGCCCGGGCTTGAATGGACAATCGTGTAGCGGCCGTTTTGCAGCATGCACAATTCGGAGGTCTCACCTGTCTCGCGCGAAAGATTGTCGACTTCCTGACGCCCTCTCCTGAGCAGGTCGTTGCCGCGCACATAGTCCATTCCGTAGAGATAAAGCTTCTTCCCGAAATAGACGCGATTGCCGTCGCCGGCCATTTCCAGCAGGCCCGCATCCACGAGCGAGCGCACAAGCGTGTAGATCGTCGAGCGCGGCGCATTCACTCCCTTGGCGAGATCGCCAATCCCGATCGCTCGCTGGTTCGCATGGAGAAACTCCAGGATATGGAGCACGCGGTTGAGACCCTTCTCGCGGGAGCCCGCAATCCTGTCTTCGTCCGGACCAGCGTCCGGCCGAACTGCCAAGCCATTGCCATCTTGCATTGCTGATTCCTGGTGTTAGTATCTGTCTCGTACAGGATACATGTGTCTTTTGTAAGAGACAATCCAGCAGATGACCGATGCATGTATCGGCAAAGGGGAACACAACACGAAAAGGAGGTCGCCGTGAACGACACATCCAAAAGACGTGAATTTCTGAAACTGGCCGGGCTTGCAACGGCCGGAGTGGTGGGCGCAGCGACAACAGTCGATGTTCAGAAGGCGGCGGCGCAGGCGGCACCGGACAGCCTGCTGCGCACCGTTCTCGATCGCGGCAAGGTGATCGTCGGCACCGGCAGCACCAACGCGCCCTGGCACTTTGAAAACGATGCCGGCGAACTGGTCGGCATGGACATCACTATGGGGCGCATTCTTGCCAAGGGACTTTTCGACGATACGACCAAGGTCGAGTTCGTCATGCAGGATCCGGCCCAGCGCATTCCGAACGTGACCACCAATAAGGTCGACATTTCGATCCAGTTCATGACCATGACCGCCCAGCGCTCGCAGCTGATCCACTTCTCCCGGCCCTATTACGTCGAAGGCATCGCCTTGCTGACCCTTCCGAACGCCGAAAACAAGACCTTCGACAAGCTGCTTGCCGGCGGTTCGGCGACGCGGGTTTCCATCCTGCAGAATGTCGATGCCGAGGCAAATGTGCACATCGTCCTGCCGGAGTCGCAGGTGATGCAGATAGACACGCAGGCCAACGTGCTGCAGGCACTGGAATCGAAACGCGTCGACGCCGCCGCCGTCGATCTGTCGACGGTTCGCTGGCTCGCCTCGCGTAATCCGGACAAATACTTCGATGCCGGCAAGAGCTGGTTTTCGATGCTTTACGGCGCCGCACTTCGGCAAGGCGACCTCGACTGGCTGACCTTCGTCAACACGACCTTCACCACCGCCATGTTCGGCCATGAGACGGCGCTCTACGACGCTGCATTCAAGGACTATTTTGGACAGGAGCCGCCGGCGCGCCATCCCGGCTTCCCGGTCATCTGATGCAAGCAGGCGGAAGGGCTCGCGCCCTTCCGCGGCTTATCGTCGACAGCCCTCGATATGACAGGGACACATGGGCTATACCCTGAACTTCAACCTGATCTGGCGGCATTTCGACAAGCTTTGGGGCGGGCTGCTGCTCAGCCTCGAGCTGGCCGTGATCTCCATCGCGATCGGCATCCTCATCGGACTGCTTCTGGCGGTCTGGTACGTGTCGGCCGGGCGTGCGGTGCGGACCGTCATCGCCGCCTATGTCGAGTTCATCCGCAACGTGCCGCTGATCCTGCTCGTCTATCTCGTCTTCTACGGCCTGCCGACGGTGGTCGACATCGCCTACAGCGCGCAGACCTCGTTCATCGCCACGCTGTCGCTCTATAGCGGCGCTTATCTGGTCGAGGTGTTCCGCTCGGGGCTCGAAGCGGTTCCGCGCGGACAGCTCGACGCCGGCAAGGCGATCGGCCTGACGCCATGGCAAAGGCTGGTCCATGTGCGCCTGCCGACGATGCTGCGCATAACGCTGCCCGCGCTTTCCAACACGTTCCTGTCGCTGTTCAAGGACACGTCCGTTGCGTCGGTCATTTCGGTGCCCGAACTCACCTACGGCGCCCAGTGGATCAACTTCAACACCTTCCGCATCGTCGAGGTCTACCTTGTGGTGACGGCGATGTATCTCTTGACCGGCTACGCGCTTCTTTTTGCACTTCGGCTTGTCGAGCGCCGGTTCAGGGCGGCGCACTAGGATGCTTGGCCAGATCGCCTATGCCTTGCCCTTCCTGGCCCAGGGTTTTGCCGTGACGCTATGGGTGTCGCTGCTGGTCGTGGTGTTGTCGCTCGTCGCCGGCGTGATGATGGGCGTCGGCCTTGTCTATGGCCCGGCTCCGCTGCGCTGGGCAGTGCGCATTTTCAGCGATACCATTCGCGGCATTCCGATCCTGGTGCTCATCTTCTTCGTCTATTACGGCCTGCCTGCCGTCGGCCTCCATCTGGAATCCTTCTGGGCAGCCGTGCTGGCGCTCACCCTGTTCAAGACGGCGCAGGTCATCGAGTATCTTCGCGGTGCGGTCGGTTCCATACCGAAGGGGCAGTCCGAAGCGGCGATGGCGATCGGGCTGACCTTTCGCCAGCGACTGGCCTACGTCATCTTCCCGCAAGCGTTCAGGCGTTTCCTGCCGCCATGGATCAATGGCGTCACCGATGCGGTGAAGGGCAGCGCGCTGGTCTCGCTGCTCGGCATCACCGACCTGATGCACGCCATCAACCAGGTCATCGGCCGCACCTACGAAGCGATGCCGCTCTACATCCTCGGCGCGGTCATCTACTTCGCCGTCAATTACGCGCTCTCCTTGGCCAGCCGACGGTTGGAGCGGCGTTTCTCCTTCATCCGGGAATAGCAAGATGCCCATCGCCACGCCCGCCAATCCGGCGCTACTCGATGTCTCCGAGGTTTCCAAATCCTTCGGATCCGTCGCGGTCCTGCGCTCCGTCAGCCTGCAGGTGACGCGCGGCGAGGTGGTGACTGTCATCGGGCCTTCCGGCAGCGGCAAGACCACGCTGCTGCGCTGCGTCAACTTCCTGGAGAGCTACGACAGCGGCTCCATCCGCATCGACGGCAAGGAGGTCGGCTTCCGCGACACGGGAACACGCCAGCGCCGCAGCGAGCGCGACCTGGCGAAGATGCGGGCCGAAACCGGGATGGTGTTCCAGAGTTTCAATCTGTTTCCGCATCTGACGGCGGCCGGCAACATCATGCTTGGCCTGCGCAAGGTGCGCGGCAAGAGCAGTACCGAGGCCCGCGCCATTGCCGAGCACTGGCTCGGCCGGGTCGGACTTGCCCACAAGGCCGACAGCCTGCCGGCCGAGCTTTCCGGCGGCCAGCAGCAGCGTGTCGGCATCGCCCGCGCGGTGGCGATGGAGCCAAAAATCCTGCTCCTTGACGAGATAACCTCCGCGCTCGACCCGGAACTCGTCGGCGAGGTGCTCGAGGTCGTGCGCAGCCTGGCCGAGGACGGCATGACGATGGTGATGGTCACGCACGAGATGGCCTTTGCCCGCGATGCCTCGAGCCGCATCATCTTCATGGCAGACGGCGGCGTCAGCGCCGCAGGCCCGCCCGCCGAGATTCTGGGCGCGGAGATCGACAATGAGCGTCTCCGCAGTTTCCTGGCGCGGTTTCGTGCCTCGCATTTCTGACATGACGGCGAAAGCTGTCGCAAGGAGCCTTTTCATGACGCCTTACATCCGGCTCGCCGAATTGGGCCTGACACTGCCCGAGCCGCCGACGCCGATCGCCAACTTCGTCACCCATGCCGAAAGCGGACGGCTGATCTTCCTCTCCGGCCAAGGCCCGTTGCGCGCCGACGGCACGCTTTGCACCGGCAAGGTCGGCGAGGACGTCACGGTTGAAGAGGCCTATAAGCATGCCCGTCTCACCGGCCTGAACCTGCTCGCCGTCATGCACGCTGCGGCAGGCGACCTCGGCCGTATCGTGCGCGTCGTCAAGCTGCTTGGCTTCGTCAACGCGATCCCGACCTTCAGCGACCATCCGCAGGTGGTGAATGGCTGTTCCGATCTTTTCGCCGCTGTCTTTGATAGTATCGGCGGGCACGCCCGTTCGGCGATTGGTGTCGGCTCCCTGCCGGGCAACATCACCGTGGAAATCGAGGCGGTCGTCGAGATCGCCGCCTGAAGTCTACCAATGGGACCTCCAGAGATGAAAACCTATTCCGCAAACGGCTCCAACACGACAATCCGCGAACGGCTCGGCCTTCGCCCGATCATCAATGTCTCCGGCACGATGACGGCGCTCGGCGCATCGATCATCGTCCCGGAAGCGATCGCCGCCATGTCGGAAATCGCCTCGCAGTGGGTGGAGATGGACGATCTGCAGCGCGCTGCAAGCACGGTTGTCGCGCGCCTCACCGGCGGCGAGGCCGGCTTCATCACGGCGTGCTGCGCCAGCGGCATCACCATGGCGATTGCCGGCACGATGACCGGCACCAACCTTCTGGCGATCGAGCGGCTGCCGGACGACACCGAGGGCCTCAAGTCGGAGGTCATCGTCCAAATCGGTCACATCGTCAATTACGGCGCGCCGATCGACCAGTCGATCCGGCTGGCCGGGGCAAGGACCGTACCGGCCGGTACGGTCAGCGTGACTCAGGATTATCATGTGCGCGAGGCGATCCGCGACCGCACCGCGGCAGGCCTCTATGTCGTTGCCCATCACACGGTGCAATACGGCATGCTCTCGCTCGAGGAGTTCTGCGAGATCTGCCACGCCAAGGGCGTCCCGGTGATCGTCGACGCCGCCTCTGAATACGATTTGTGCGGCTTTCTCGCACGCGGCGCCGACATCGTCGTCTACAGCGGACACAAATTTCTCTCGGGACCGACAAGCGGCATCGTCACCGGGCGCAAGGATCTCGTGCGCGCCGCCTATCTGCAGAACCGTGGCGTTGCGCGGGCGATGAAGGTCGGCAAGGAAAGCATCGCCGGCACCATGGCCGCACTGGAGGCCTGGGAGCGGCGCGATCATGCCGGCATCCGCAAGCGGGAAGAAGCGGCGCTCGATCTGTGGAAGGACGCATTGCTGGGCCTGCCCGGCATCGCCGCGCATGTCATTCCCGATCCGACCGGCAATCCGCTCGACCGCCTGCAGGTGTTTGTTGCGCCCGAAAGCAGATTCACCGCCGCCGGCCTTGCCTCGGCGCTGGCGGCCGTTTCGCCTCCCATTATCGTGCGCAACCACGAGGTCGAGCGCGGTCACTTCTTTCTCGACCCGTGCAATCTCCATCCCGGCGAGGCGGAAATCGTCGCCGAACGCCTGCGGGCCGTGTTGAGCGTGGCCGAGCGTCCGGCGGATGCGATGAAGTCGGCCCGCAAGGATAGCGCCGGCGCCTTGCGCTGGCCGGATTAGGTAATGATGGCGCCTCACGCCAGAACGCTTGCGCAGAGGCAGCACATCCTTGCCGTCGAACCCGAATTCCGCTAAGGCGCGCCTTTGCCGCCGGGAGCAGAAGCTTGGACGATCAACGCGCCGACGTCGCCATCATCATGGGCAGCCAGTCCGACTGGGCGACGATGCGCCACGCCGCCGAAACGTTGGAGGCACTGGGCATCCCGCACAAGCGGCTGATCGTGTCGGCCCATCGCACCCCCGACCGGCTCTATGACTTCGCCAAGGGTGCCAAGGCGGCCGGCTTTCGGGTGATCATCGCCGGCGCCGGCGGTGCGGCACACCTGCCCGGCATGACGGCGGCGATGACGCCGCTCCCGGTTTTTGGCGTGCCGGTGGAATCGAAGGCGCTTTCCGGGCAGGATTCGCTGCTCTCCATCGTGCAGATGCCGGCCGGCATTCCGGTCGGCACGCTGGCCATCGGCAAGGCGGGCGCCACCAATGCCGCCCTTCTGGCTGCGGCCGTGCTGGCGCTGACCGACGAAAAGCTCGCCGCCCGGCTCGATGCCTGGCGCGCCGCCCAGACCGCCAAGGTCGCCGCCGAGCCCACGGACACGCCATGAGCCTGGCCGCCGGATCGACCATCGGCATCATCGGCGGCGGCCAGCTCGGCCGCATGCTGGCGATGGCCGCGGCGCGCCTCGGCTACCGTACGGTCGTGCTGGAGCCGCAGCCGGATTGTCCGGCGGCACAGGTCGCCAACCGGCAGATCACTGCCGCTTATGACGACACGGCCGCGCTCGCCGAACTGGCTGCAGTCAGCGCCGTCGTCACCTACGAGTTCGAGAACGTTCCGGTCATGGCCGCCAGCGCGCTTGCCATCACGGTCCCGGTCTACCCGCCGGCGCGCGCGCTGGAAGTAGCGCAGGACCGGGTGGCGGAGAAGAAATTCCTCAACGGCATCGGCATTCCCACCGCGGATTTCTGCCCCGTCGACAATGACGACGAATTGACGGCGGCGCTGAAAAAGTTCAACGGCAGCGGCATATTGAAGACGCGACGCATGGGCTATGACGGCAAGGGCCAGCGCGTCTTCCGCAATATGGAAACGGGGGGCTTTGCCGGCACCTGCGAGGCGATGGGCAACGTGCCGCTGATCCTCGAATCCTTCGTCGCCTTCGAACGCGAGATTTCGGTGATCGCGGCGCGCGGCATGGACGGTTCGCTCGCCGCCTACGATCCGGCAGAAAACGTCCACCGCAGCGGCATCCTGCACAGCTCGACCCTGCCGGCCAGGATAGGGTCCGAAACCGCCGCTGCAGCGCAGGCGGCGGCAGCAGAAATACTTGCCGCGCTCGACTATGTCGGTGTCATCGGCATCGAGTTCTTTGTCCTTGCCGACGGCGCGCTGCTGGCCAATGAGATCGCGCCGCGCGTTCACAATTCCGGCCACTGGACGGAGGCCGCCTGCATCGTCTCGCAGTTTGAGCAGCACATTCGCGCCGTCGCCGGCCTGCCGCTGGGAAATCCCGGCCGCCATTTTGACTGCGTCATGGAAAACCTGGTCGGCGACGATATCCTGCGCATCCCGGCCCTGCTCGCCGAGCCCGATCTGATGCTGCATCTCTACGGCAAGGCCGAGGCACGCCCCGGCCGCAAGATGGGCCATTTTACGCGAATGAGCCGCTACCGTTGAGGCTATAGGACGGCACCGCTCTAAAGCGCGTCGCATTTGACCGGCCTCACGCGACGCGCTTTAGGTTGTTGTTTTAGGCATGTCGTTATCGCAAAACCGCTGCGCACTTTTATGCGACATGCATTAATGCCGTCGATAGGGCAGAAACTCAAACTCCGCCACATGCTTGGTTGACACGGGCAAGGCTCCTCGTTTATGAGCCACGCACAAGTTGAGAGGCGCGCTTTCCGAGCGCGCCTTAATAATTCGGCCCAAGCGGGCCCAGACCGACGGGCAAGACCATGAAGATCAAGAATTCGCTCAAGGCGCTCAAGGCGCGTCACCGCGACAACCAGCTGGTTCGCCGCAAGGGCCGTGTGTACATCATCAACAAGACCGCTCCGCGCTACAAGGCGCGCCAGGGCTGAGTTTTTTCGCGTTGGGGGCGCCTGCCTCAGCGCCTGCATGATGTACCGCATCGACCCAAAAATCGGAATCGATTTTCGGAAAACACGATGCGAGGAATTCAAAATGCTGGAGCGTCCTTTACGCGTCCAAAAGGACGCGTGGCGCTCTAATACCGGCCTGCCGGCCCTTTCACGCTAAATTCAGTTTGACGATCCGCTGTCCGGGGTTAGATTCCGGTCATGCGGATTCATTTTGCATTCTTCGCGGCGCTTTTTCTTTTCGGTGTCGCCCCGCTTCCGGCTCAGGCGGAAGACCCGGTCACCCCTCCGGTTGCCGCGACCAGGGAGGAAAGGCTCGACCAGCTGTTTGTCGACCTGAAGCGCGAGCGCAATGAAAAAGCCGCCGAGCGCATCGCGGCGCGCATCTCGCACGAGTGGTCGCAATCCGGCAGCGCCTCGATCGACCTGATGATGCAATGGTCGCAAAAGGCGGCCGAAGACAAGAAGTTCGACGTGGCGCTCGACTTCCTCGACCAGGTGGTGACGTTGCAACCGGCCTATGCCGAAGGCTGGAACCGGCGCGCCACCGTACATTTCATGATGAATAACTTTGGGAAATCGATGGCGGACATCGACCGCACGCTGCAGCTCGAGCCGCGCCATTTTGGCGCGCTGTCCGGCCTGGCGCAGATCATGGCGGTAACCGGCCACAAGCAGTCGGCGCTGGAAGCCTGGCAGCGCGTGCTCAGCATCTATCCGATGATGCGTAGTGCCCAGGATCAGGTCGGCACGCTTTCCGAAGAACTTGCCGGCGAAGGGATATGAGGTTGGCGGACAAATCCACTTGAGTGAAAGTCTTTTTAGCTAGACTGTGAACTAATTTCGCTCCGGTCCGTACCTCTCTCCATGAACCCGATCTACGCCGCGCTCGCCTTCCTCCTGGCGCTTGTGTTCACCCTTGCAGGTGTCACCCGCGCCGGTTCATGGCTGATCGAGCGCCGCAATCCGCCGATCGGCGACTTCGCGGATATAAACGGTGCCCGCATCCACTACGTTCACATTCCGGCCGGGGAAAACGCCTCACTGCCGCCGATCGTCTTTATCCACGGCGCCAGCGCCAATCTCAGGGATCAGATGCTGCCGTTGAGGCCCTTGCTGGAAGGCCGTGCCGAGATGCTGTTCTTCGACCGCCCGGGTGCAGGCTGGTCGGCGCGCGGCCCCGGCAACAACGAGACCCCATCGGCACAGGCCAGCACCATCGCAGCGCTGATGGACCATCTCGGCATCAGGAAAGCCATCATCGCCGGCCATTCCTTCGGCGGCTCGGTGACCACCGCCTTCGGCCGCGAGCATCCCGACAAGACGCTCGGCCTAGTGTTCATGGCGCCTGCCACCCATCCCTGGCCGGGCGGCGCGACCGCCTGGTACTACAATTTGACGACCATTCCGATCGTCGGCCGGCTTTTTTCCGAAACGCTGACCTATCCGTCGGGAAGGCTGCAGATGAATGCCGCCACCGCCTGCGTCTTTGCCCCCAATAAGGTGCCGGACTTCTATGTCGCCGAGGTCGCGATCCCGCTGGTGCTTCGGCCGAACGCCTTTCGTGCCAACGCCACCGATGTCGCCGGGCTTTATCGCTACACGCTCGATGCCGCACCGCACTACCGCGATATCAGGGCGCCGACTGTGGTCATCTCGGGCGACCGCGACAAGGTGGTCTATGCAACGATCCATTCGGTCGGCCTCGTCCGCGATATCGCCGGGGCCGAACTGGTCTGGGTCCGCAATCTCGGCCACAAGCCAGACTGGATAGCACCCGATCTCGTTGTCGGCGCGATCGAAAAGGTCGCCGGCAGGGACGTGGACCTCCAGGCAATGGCGAAGGCCGTGGAAATCAGGATTGCCGGCGACACCTACGGTGCCGGCAAATGCGCCGACATCAAAGCCCCGGAAGCCGAACTCGCGCCAATTTAGAGCAACCGAAATCATTCGAAGCGACGGCCAAGCCTAGCGGCGGGCCTGCACGTCCGATCCGACATAGGCGATGCGCAGCATGTTGGTGGAGCCGGGCGTCCTCAACGGCACGCCAGCGGTGATGATGACCCGGTCGCCGGGCTTGCCGAACCCCTCGTCCAAAGCGATGCGGCAGGCGCGGTCGACCATGTCGTCTAGGTCGATGGCGTCGGGCGAGACGACGCAATGCGTGCCCCACAAAAGCGACAGCCGCCGCGCCGTGTTGACGATCGGCGAAAGCGCGACGATCGGCACCTGCGGCCGCTCGCGCGCGGCGCGCAGGCCGGTTGTGCCGGACGCCGTATAGCTGATGATCGCCGACAGTTTCAGCGTCTCGGCGATTTCGCGGGCGGCAAGCGAAATGGCGTCGGCGCCGGTCGCTTCCGGCTCCGAGCGCTGCGCATTGATGATGCCGGCATAGGTCGGGTCGGTTTCGACCTTGCTGGCGATGCGGTTCATCATCGCCACCGCCTCGACCGGGTAGGCGCCGGCCGCGGATTCGGCCGAGAGCATGATGGCGTCGGCGCCTTCGAACACGGCGATCGAGACGTCCGACACCTCGGCGCGGGTCGGCACCGGCGCGGTGATCATCGATTCCAGCATCTGCGTGGCGATCACCACCGGCTTGCCGGCGCGGCGCGCGGCGCGGGTGATCTGCTTCTGGATGCCGGGCACGGCTTCGAGCGGCATTTCGACGCCGAGATCGCCGCGGGCAACCATCAGTGCGTCCGAAAGTTCGATGATCTCGGCCAGCCTGGCGACGGCTTGCGGCTTTTCGATCTTGGCCATGATCAGCGCCCGGCCGCGCGCGATCTTGCGCGCTTCCGCCAGATCCTCCGGCCGCTGCACGAACGACAGCGCCACCCAGTCGACGCCAGTGGCCAGCACAGCATCGAGATCGCTGCGGTCCTTTTCGGTCAGCGCGCCGACCGGCAGGTCGGTGTCGGGCAGGCTGACGCCCTTCTTGTCGGAGATGCTGGTGCCGGCGACGACGGTGCAGACGATCGCCTGTCCGTCGCTCTCCACCGCCTTCAGCTCGAGCTTGCCGTCGTCGATCAAAAGACGGTGACCGGCCTCGACCGATCTCAGGATTTCCGGATGGGGCAGATAAACCCTGGTCGAGTTGCCGGGCTCGGGATTGTCGTCGAGCGTGAAGGTCTGGCCGAGTGTCAGCGTCTCCTTGCCGTTAGCAAACTTGCCGACCCGAAGCTTGGGTCCCTGCAGGTCGGCGAGAATGCCGATCGGCCGGCCGACCGCTTTCTCGACGGTGCGAATGCGACCGACAAGTGTGCGCATCAATTCATGATCGGTGTGGCTCATATTGATGCGAAACACGTCGGCGCCGGCTTCGAAAAGCTTCTTCAGCATGTCCTCGGAGGAGGAGGCCGGACCGATGGTGGCGAGTATCTTGACCTTGCGGCTGCGTCTCATTGACTGTTTGTTCCCGGGGCGGCTGGAACGCCCCCCGTTGCGGGGTCATCGGTCAGCTGGACCATCCAGCTTGCCTGCTCGCCCGTGTCATATTCCTGGAATCCGGCGCGCTGGAAGCCCCGGGCGACGCAATCGCTAACGCCGGCGATCTTGAACTCTTTTTCGGCCACGCACATGTTGATCGGACCATCCCAGCGCCCGCCGCGCTCGGCGTCTTCTGCATAAAGATAGTAAAATCTTGATGACAGCGGGCCCTCGATCAGCGTCTTGCAGCTCGAACCCTCGATGTGCCACCAGCCTTCGGTGATCCAGCCGGCCTTGGCGCGATAGCCGATGCCGACGCCGACCAGGTTCTGCGTGGCGTTGCAGACACGGAAATCGGCGCGCGCCGGCGAGGCAGCAACCATCGCGGCGAGGCCCACAGCGAAGGTCAGGAACGGCATGGCGAAGGCATAGCGCACACGCGGCCTGCCGGCGGAACCCATCCTGAATCCTCTCAAGAACCACATTTGCATCTCTCAACGCCCCTTTTCGGAAAAGTCCGGGCGCATGTCAACGCGCCCTTTTGCTCAATTCCAATCGATTTAGAAAGGCCTCTAGCGCACGGTCAGTCGCCTTCTGCCAGATTTCCGCAGAAACCGTGGCCAAACGACGACATTGCGTAATCGTCCCCTTCGTGGAATGAGGATACCATCCTCCCCCGAAGCCAGCGAACAGACCATTTCCCGCCGATGACCCGATCCACAGTTTTCGCGCCTTTCGACGTCGTCGAAGGCGATCGCAAGCGAGGCATCGTGCTCCTGGCCGATCACGCCCGTCGCGACCTGCCGGAAGAGTATGGCAGCTTCGGCCTGCCGGCGGCGGAATTCGACCGCCACATCGCTTACGACATCGGTGTCGAGACGGTGACGCGCGAACTGGCCGCTTTGCTCGGCGTGCCGGCGGTACTCGCCAATTTTTCGCGGCTTCTGATCGATCCCAATCGCGGCGAAGACGATCCGACATTGATCCGCCAACTCTATGACGGCACCGTCATTTCGGGGAATTATCCACTTACCTTGAAAGAACGTGAAAGGCGGCTCGACCGCTTCTATCGACCCTATCACGATGCGGTCGGCGCCATGATCGCCTCGGTGGCGCAGGCTTGCGCAAGCGCCCCCTTCATCCTTTCGGTGCATTCCTTCACCCCGTTCATGCAAGGGTTCGTGCGCCCTTGGCATGTTGGCATCTTGTGGGATCGCGACGACCGGGTGGCGCGACCGCTGATCGACATGCTTGCGAAGGACAAAAGCCTTATCGTCGGCGACAATGAGCCCTATGACGGCGCGCTGCGCGGCGACACCATGTTCAGGCATGCCATCATCAACGGCTTCGCCCATGCGCTGATCGAAATCCGTCAGGACCTGATCGCCGATCGGCAGGATGCGGTCGCCTGGGCCGAACGGCTGGCGCCGATCGTTGACGCGATCAATCGCCGTCCCGATATACATCGGGTCAAACGATTCGGCTCGCGCACCGGGCCGCTCTAAGGAGGCCCAAGGAGGCCAAGAACACATGACCGAATTCAGCGACGAGCAGAAACGCGATTTCGAAGCCGCCGCCTTCCGCCGACTGGTCGCGCATCTGCGCGAACGCACGGACGTACAGAACATCGACCTGATGAACCTCGCCGGCTTCTGCCGCAACTGCCTCTCCAACTGGTATCGCGATGCCGCGGAGGCCGAGGGTGTCGATCTCAGCAAGGACCAGTCGCGCGAGATCATCTACGGCATGCCCTATGCCGAATGGCAGGCGCTCAACCAGGCCGACGCCTCCAATGCCAAGAAGGCCGAGTTCGAGGCAAGACGCCCCAGGGATCACTGAGACCACGATCCCGAAAAGTGGAAACCGGTTTTTGGATAAGATCGTGGTCGAACAAAGCCCGACCAGATCGGCTTCATCAACCTGGGTTCAAGCGAGCCGTTTGGCCCAAGCACTTTTCAAGAACGAGTGCTTGACTGCAAATTGAATCGATCTAATTTGCCACGCGAAGCCATTTTCGGACCGGATTCTACATGATGGACACGCTAAACCGCATGCAGGCCGCCATTCGTGGACGATGGGCCGTGGCGGCCATCTTCCTGGCCAATGGCTTTCTGACCGGTGCCTGGGCGCCGCAGATCCCGGTGGTGCTGACCCGGCTGGATATCAGCAAGTTCACGCTTGGCCTGCTGATCCTGCTGTTCGGCGCCGGCGCGGTCACAGCGATGACCTGGTGCGGCCACCTGATCTCCAGGCATGGGTCGCGCAGCGTGCTGCGCTGGTTCGGTCTCATCGGCAGCTTCGGCCTGCTGGTTGTGGCGCTGGCTCCAAACGTGCCGCTGGCGGCCATCGCCATGTTCATCTTTGGCGGTTCGATCGGCGGCATGGATGTCGCCATGAACGCCAATGCGGTCACGGTGGAACGGCGCTTGTCCCGGGCCATCATGTCGTCCTCGCACGGCTTCTGGAGCCTTGGCGGTTTCGCCGGCGGCGCTCTCGGTGGCCTCGCCATCCAGAATTACGGTCATCTCGCCCATGCGACGGTGGTGACGGCGCTCGCTTTCGCCGTGATTTCAGTGGCAGTCCGCTACCTGATTGCCGAGGACAAGCCGCCCCAAGCGTCCTCGGGGGTAATCGGGCATCGCAAATTCGCGCTGCCTGGAAATCCGCTGGTCTATCTGGTCGGGCTGATGGCGCTGATGACGATGATCTCCGAGGGTGCGGTGCTCGACTGGGCAGCGCTTTACCTGCAACAGGAACTCGGCACCGACCTCGCCGTAGCTGGTTTGGCCTACGCCGCTTTCTCCGGAGTCATGGCCGTCATGCGCTTCGTTGGCGACGGGGTCCGTAACCGTTTCGGTGCCGTGACGACACTGCGCGTGTCGGCGCTTGTCGCCGCCGCCGGCATGCTGGTGGCCGGACTGGCGCCCTCGCCCTGGCTCGCCATCTCAGCTTTTGCCTTTTGCGGCTTCGGCATCGCCAATATGGTGCCGATCCTGTTTTCGGCCGGCGGCAACCAGGAAGGCATGTCGTCCGGCACCGGCATGAGCGTCGTCACCACAATGGGCTATTCCGGCATTCTGGTGGCGCCGTCGGCAATCGGCTTCGTCGCCGAGCATTCAAGCTTCGGTCCGATCTTCGTCGCTTTGTCGGGACTGCTGGTCGTCGTATTCTTGATGGCCGGGCTCGCTCACCGCGCCGAATTCGCGCCTGACGCGGCCCCGGCCGAATAGCGCTTCAACTCCTCATAGAGGAAATCCGCGACACGGCGGATGCGTACGCTGGTGCGCACGTCGCGGTGCATGGCCGAGAGTTGTCGCGATCGCAAAGAACCATGCCAAAGATCAAATGCTACAGCGCTGTGAGTCCAAAAGGACGCGCAGCGCTGTAGCTTTCGTCCGCACCAATCTCCGGGTCAAATCCTGCCCATCAGCAGCAACACCAGCAGCACGATCAGGATGACGCCGACGATGCCGGAGGGACCATAACCCCAGGAACGCGAATGAGGCCATGCCGGCACCGCGCCGATCAGAATGAGGATCAGAATGATGATGAGAATGGTGCTGAGCGTCATGAGAAACTCCCCGCTTTGAGGCATTCCATGACAGGACAATGCAAAAGGCCGCTGGGTTGTTCCCGGCGGCCTTTTCTACCTGGGCTGAAGGGAGCGACCTATTCGGCGGCCTTCGGGAAGTCGATCGCCGGCTCGTCGAGCAAGCCCGGCCCTGCGGAGGTCTCCATTGTCGCATCGGCTGGCGTCCCGCGCCGGAACACCCGACGGAAGAATGCATAGAAGCGGCTGTTCTTGCTGCGCGTGAACACCATCAGCATCGACGGTGTCACCACCAGAGTCAGCAAGGTGGCGAAGGACAGGCCGAAGACGATCGC
>NZ_JBVVQR010000007.1:0-153731 GCF_055811535.1 Mesorhizobium sp. WSM4816
CTGACAAAGTCAGATGGTCTTACCAGCGCTCACGCATGAGCGGCCCTTACGGGCCTATGCTCCGCGAGGGCGCCGGAAAACCGGCGACGCGCAGTCGCGCTTGCGGGCTTATGCCCGAAGCAACCTGCAGAAACGTCGTCTTGGCACAGAAAACAGCTTCTCGAGCAACGTGCGCTTTGCCGACCTGGTGGTTATGGCGGAGCGGCTGCACCCGATCCCATTCCGAACTCGGCCGTGAAACGCTCCAGCGCTGATGGTACTTCGTCTCAAGACGCGGGAGAGTAGGTCGCTGCCAGGTCTGCAAAACGCACGTTGCAAAAATCCAGTCTTCTCCTTACAAAACAGGCCCGCCAATCGGGAACCCGGGCCGCGCAAGCGGCCCTTTCAGTTGGCGAAAGCTTGTACCTAAGTAAAGCGCTGACTTGCTTGAAAAGTTGACGCGGGGTGGAGCAGCCCGGTAGCTCGTCAGGCTCATAACCTGAAGGTCACAGGTTCAAATCCTGTCCCCGCAACCAAACAAAAACGGCCCGCATCACGCGGGCCGTTTTGCGTTTGCAGCCTGGCGCGCACGCCTTCTCCGGCGCGGAAGCGATCAGGCGGTCGAGTTCAGGTCGCCAACGGAGCGGTTCGATTGCCGGAAGTGACGAAAGCGCCGCGATAGATGTTACCAATGGAACAATCATGCCTGCAGGCCGGGTACGAAGGTTTGGTGGTAGATCGCCTCGATCCGCTCCGCCTCGTCATCCGTTAGCGCGGCGAATTCCCTTTCACGGGCGCGGTTCGAAAGGCGGCCGCCGTCCTGATGAAGGAAGAAGGAGCAGATCGGTTAGACGCTCGGGCATGTCGATGAAGGCATCGACCTGCTGCCGGAACTGATCGTAGCGGCGCAGGAAGGCGGTCTCGTCGGGAATATCCTTTTCTATCGTCCGCCGGACGCAGGCGTAGAGAAATTCGGCGTGGGGCGTCGCGTCGAAGAAGCGGTAGAAATCCCCAGTGTCGTTCAGGACGCGGACATTGAATTGCGGCGTCGGCTGCCATTCGATCAGCGGCAGCAGGCGCTGCGAATAACTCTCAAGCACGCCCCGGTACTCGTCGATTTTCTCCAGTATCGCGGCCGAAACAGGGGACACTACTCCTCGCGGGTTGAAGCCGCGCGCGGCAAGGACATGATGGATCAGGTAGCGGTGAATGCGGCCGTTTCCATCTGCGAACGGGTGGATGTAGACGAATCCGAATGCGAGGATCGCCGCGACGATGACCGCATCGAGGCTTTGGGCGGGGCCGCGGTCGAACGCGACCATGCCGTCGATCAACGATTCCAGGTCCTCGGGCCGGGCGCTGATGTGATCGGGCAGCGGCATGCGGTTGTCGCGGTCATGCCCGCCGACGAAGCCGCCCTCCTGCCGGAAGCCGAGCTTCACGAAGCGGGCATCGCCGAGCACGATCCTTTGCAGGCGCAGCAGTTCATCGCGGTCAAGCGGCTGACGACCGGCCTCGCCGATGGCGCGGCCCCAGCGCTGGATGCGGTCCTGCGGCGGACGCTCGCCCTCTATCGCATAGCTTGATCGCGAGTCCTTGAGCAGAAGGAAAGCGGCCGTCCGAGCAAGCAGGTCGCGCGGCACGTTCGCGACGATCGCCTGAGCACGCCGAGGCAGGTCGAGGCCGATGAATTCTTCAAGGGCTTTGGTGCGGAACACGAGCGGGCAGAAATACGGCGTGCCGGGCAGGTTGTCCTTCACGCGGTAGCGCGGAGCGGTCTTGCCCTGCGCCGCCCATTGCAGTTCGGGGTCGACAACAGGAACATAGCGTCCGGCGGTCGCGTCGGGGAGATCGAGGCGCGTGTCCGTCAGCCACTCATAGAAAAACCAGATCCGGCGGGCGTAGCTGCCGGTCGGGCTTTTGCGAACAAGCGCTTCAATCGGTGCGGTTCCGGTCGCCAGAAACAGCCGCTTGAGGATTGCCAGGTCCAGTCCTTCGTATTGGAGAGCGAAGGTCAGGTGGCCTTCAAGGGTTGAATGCGGCGCATGCCGGGGCGCCATGATGCGCCAGCCGTCCCGCTCGGTGATGCGGTTATGCTCGCCGGTGGCGGAGAGGGTCCGCGGCAGAGGCACGGCAAGCCCATAGGCCCCGATCAGCGCGCTGTAGCCGGCAAGAGTCGCGGTTTCAGGAAGGCGCAGTTCCTGAAAAACGTTCACCGGCCCTGAAAATTGATGCTCCTGCGGAGCAGCCATGAAAACCGTACCTCGGGTTCGGATTTTGGTACGATCCGCCAAAATCCCTGAAAAATGATTCTAACTTATGAAAAATGATGCGTGAAATGCGTATCTCGCGAAAAGTGATTCTGAGGGTAGCTGAAAAACTGCTTGAAAATACTTTTTGCTGCTGGTCGGGTTCGTCTGTTCAGCCCGCGCCTCTACCGCAGGCTTTCCAACTCGCGGATTCGTTTGGCGCCGTCGGCCTCGAGCTGCCGGGTGACGGCGCCGATCAGGGTTTCGGCCACGACGAAAAGGGCCGCCGAAGAATCCCAGGCCGAGGGCACGGCGGTGCGCCCGGCGATGACATGGCGGGCAAAGCGGGCGATTGGCGACAGCCACTGGTCGGTGAACAGCACGATCTGCACGCCGCGCTGGTGTGCCGTCTCGGCGAAGCGGACCAGGCTGTCCTGGTAGCGCCTGATGTCGAAGATCACCAGCACGTCGCGCTTGCCCATGTCGATCAGCCGATCGCGCCAGACGCTTTCCTGTCCGGCGAGGTGAAAGACGTTGGGCTGGATGATGGCGAGGTGGGCGGCCATGTAGCGCGCCAGCGGATCGGTGAAGCGGCCGCCGATCAGGAAGGTTTTGCCGCGTCGGTCGGCAAGCTTTGCGACGATGTCGGCAAGCTGCTTGTCGGACAGGTGCCTGAACGTTTCGCGCATGTTGTCGAGCGTCGCCTCCAGCATCGGCGACACCGCGCCGCCGTTCGGCGATGGCGGGTTGAGAGTGCGCGATGCCGGCGACTGCAGTTGCGCCGCCAGTTCGTCCTGCAGCGCCGACTGGAATTCCGGGTAGTTCTGGAAGCCGAGGCGGGCGACGAAACGCAGGATCGTCGGCGAGGAGACGCCAGCGGCAGCTGAGAATTCGGCGACCGTCTTCAGGCCGATCAGCGGATAGCTGGCGATCAGCGTCTGCGCTGCGCGGCGCTCGCCCGCCGGCATCGTGCCGATGCGGTCCGAGATCAGTTCGGCAATGCTCGAAATCATCTTTTCCCCATGCCCGGCCGTTTTGCCGAATCGCATTTGACCCGAAATCGCGTTTGACAAAGCCGGACAAACTGTATGAAATCATCCACAGGGACGCAATGAGGCAAAATACGTAACATACGATACAGCGCTCCCCGGGGACGACAGGATAATGGAGACAGCACGGCCCGCCAGCCTTGCATCGCCTGAAACCGTAGGGGTGACGAACCCCGGCGGATCGAGCCCTTTCGTGCTGACCTGCGACCACGCCTCCAATTTCCTGCCGCCGGAATTCGGAACGCTCGGCCTTGCTGCCGAAGAGCTTTCCCGCCACATCGCCTGGGATCCCGGCGCGCTGCCGGTGGCCCGCCGCATGGCCGCGGCGCTTGACGCGACGCTGGTCGAGACCCGCATTTCGCGGCTTGTCATCGACTGCAACCGCCCGCTCGACGCACCCGATCTGGTGCCGCCGGTCAGCGAGACCACAACCATTCCGGGCAATGCCGGCCTGTCGCAAAAGCAGCGCGCCGCGCGCATCGCCCTGTCCTGGCAACCTTTTCACGATGCGGTCGCTGACATCGTCGACACAAGGCTGGCGCGCGGGCTCGAGACGCGGCTGGTTTCAATCCATTCCTTCAACCCGGTCTACAACGGCAAGAGCCGGCCCTGGCACATCGGCGTCATCCATGACGAGGATCGTCGGCTGGCAGCGCCGCTCGTCGCCGCGCTGCAGCGGCTCGCCGGCGTCACGGTCGGCATCAACGAACCCTATTCGCCGGCCGACCGTGTCTATTTCACGCTGGAACGGCACGCGCGCCCGCGGGAGCTACCCTGCGCGATGATCGAAATCCGCAACGACGAAATATCCGACGAAGCCGGGCAGCGAAAATGGGCGGATCTGCTCACGGGGATTTTTTCCGATCTCGAGCCGTCATCCGGATCCCAGGGATCTGGCCGGCGCGGGCTCGGCCATCCGGTGGAACCGGTCAACTGACAAGAAGAAGGGGACTTTCAAATGGCAGGCGGTAATACGAAGCAAGTTGGCAGCGTCGCATACGCGAAGCGCGACAAATCTTATTTCGAGGACCGGCAACTGGTGCGTCACGCCAATGTCTGGCATCTGTGGGCGCTCGGCGTCGGCGCCGTCATATCAGGGCATTTTTCGGGCTGGAATTTCGGATTCGGGACAGGCGGCTGGGGCGGCATGCTGGTGGCCGGCATCATCATCGCCATCATGTATGTCGGCCTCGTCTTCTCGATCGCCGAGATGAGCCCGGCTTTGCCGCACACCGGCGCTGCCTACTCCTTCGCCCGGACGGCGATGGGGCCGTGGGGCGGCTTCATCACCGGGCTTTGCGAAAACGTCGAGTATGTGGTGACGCCCGCCGTCATCGCCTTCTTCATCGGCTCCTATATGGGAGGCATCTGGTCGGTCGCCTTTCCCGACTCCAGCGTCTGGCCACCACTCTGGTGGCTGGTGACCTATGGGCTGTTCCTGGCGTTGAATATTTTCGGCGTCGCGCTGTCCTTCCGCGTCACGCTGATCGTCACGCTGCTGTCGCTGGCCGTGCTGATTGTCTTCTGGATCAGCGCTATCCCGAGCATGGACTTTTCGCGCTGGGCGTTGAACATCGGCGTCGGTCCGGACGGAGCGGCGATGGAGCTTCCCGAAGGCAATGGCTCGATGTTCCCGTTCGGTTTCTCGGGCGTGCTGGCAACGTTGCCCTTTGCGGTTTGGCTGTTCCTGGCGATCGAGCAGCTTCCGCTGGCGGCGGAAGAATCGGTCGATCCCAAGCGCGACATGCCGCGCGGTATTATCGCCGGCATGCTGACGCTGATGGTCTCGGCCTTCATGATCGTGCTGCTCAACCCGTCGGTCGTCGGCGTTGGTTCGTTCAAGCTCGCGACTTCCGGCGAGCCTCTGCTTGACGGGTTCCGGGCGATTTATGGCGACTCGGGCGCAGTGCTGCTTGGCGTCATCGCGCTGATTGGATTGATCGCAAGCTTCCACACCATCATCTTCGCCATGGGCCGCCAGGTCTATTCGCTGAGCCGCGCCGGCTATTTCCCGTCGGCGCTGTCGGTCACCCACAAATCGTATAAGACGCCGTATGTGGCGATGTTTGCGGGCGCCATCGTCGGCTTCGGCATCATGCTGATCATGTGGTTCGCGCTTGGCGGCGCTACGGCCGGTTCGCTCATCGGCTCGGTGTTGCTGAATATGGCGGTGTTCGGCGCGATGTTCTCCTACATCCTGCAGGCGGTGTCCTTCATCCTGCTGCGCCAGAACCAGCCGAACATGGAACGTCCCTATCGCAGCCCGCTCGGCGTCCCGGGCGCCGTGCTGACGATCATCATCGGCGTGGTCACCCTGCTCTACCAGATTCAGGACGCGAACTTCACCAAGGGCGTGGTCTGGGTGGCGCTGTGGTTCGCCATCGCGATCGTCTATTTCGGGCTGGTCGGCCGTCACAAGCTGATCCTGTCGCCGGAAGAAGAGTTCGCGCTGGAGCACGCGCAGAAAGCCTAACCCTGCCTCGGACCTCAAGAAACACCCGGCCGCTTCCTGCGGCCGGGTCCAGAGTTGAACTCTCGAAGCGCCACAAAGGCGGCGGAGCTTGCAAGAATGGCCGGAAATTTCTCGTTCGATCAGTTGAAAAAGGCGGTCTCCAGCGGTGAGGTCGATACGGTGCTGGCGTGCATTGTCGACATGCAGGGGCGGCTGGCGGGAAAGCGGTTCCTGGCACAGTATTTCGTCGATTCCGCCCATGACGAGACGCATGGCTGCAACTATCTCCTGGCCGCCGACATCGATATGGAACCGGTGCCCGGCTACAAGGCGGCGAGCTGGTCGAAAGGCTATGGCGACTTCGTCATGAAGCCGGATCTGTCGACGCTGCGGCGCATTCCATGGCTGGAAAAGACGGCGCTGGTGATCTGCGACGTGCTCGACCATCACACCCATGACGACTTGCCGCATTCGCCGCGCGCCATCCTGAAGAAGCAGGTCAAGCGGCTGAGCGAACGCGGCTATCTCGGCTATTTCGCCTCCGAGCTCGAATTCTATCTGTTCAGCGAAACCTACGATTCCGCCCGCAAGAAGCACTGGCAGGGCCTCGACACAGCCTCGCCCTATATCGGCGACTACCAGATCGGCATCACCACCAAGGAAGAAGGCGTCATGCGCCGGCTGCGCAACGAGATGCAGGCAGCCGGCATTCCGATCGAGAACTCCAAGGGCGAGTGGGGTCCGGGCCAGGAAGAAATCAATGTCCGCTATGCCGAGGCGCTCGAGATGGCCGACCGCCACGTCATCCTGAAGAACGGCGCCAAGGAAATCGCCGAGTCTGAAGGCAAGGCGGTCTCGTTCATGGCCAAGTACAATTACGGGCTGGCCGGCAATTCCAGCCATATCCACAATTCGCTGTGGAGCGCCGACGGCGAGACGCCGCTTTTTTACGACAGAAAGGCCGAATGGACGCTGTCGACGCTCGGCCAGCAATGGGCGGCGGGCCAGCTCAAATATGCCAGGGAATTCACCTGGTTCTTGGCGCCCTACGTCAACTCCTACAAGCGCTTCCAGGCCGGCACCTTCGCGCCGACCAAGATCATGTGGAGCGAGGACAACCGCACCGCCGGTTTCCGCCTGTGCGGCGAGGGCACCAAGGGCATCCGCATGGAATGCCGCATCGGCGGCGCCGACCTCAACCCCTATCTCGCCTTCGCCGCGCTGATCGCGGCCGGCCTTGCCGGCATCGACGAAAAGCTTGAACTGCAAAAACCCTTCGTCGGCGATGCCTATCAAGCCTCGCAGCTGCCGGAAATTCCGAAGACCCTGCGTGATGCCACCGAGACGCTGGCAAAATCGGAGATGTTGAAGCAGGCGCTCGGCGACGGCGTGCTCGAGCATTATGTCCATACGGCGCACTGGGAGCAGTTCGAATACGACCGCCGCATTACCGACTGGGAGCTGCACAGGGGGTTTGAGCGGTACTAAACTACGCCAGCGTCGCCGTTCAGCTTTGCTGCCGGACGGGCGGGCGGCTCAAAACCGAGATTGTCGTAAATTGCGAGGACCCAAGGAATGACCGAAACGGTCAAGATAAAATCTCCCGTCGACGATTCGATCTATGCCGAACGGCCCATCGCCACGGACCAGGCGATCAATGCGGCGGTCGAGCGTGCCAAGGCGGCGCAGGAGAAATGGGCTGAGACGCCGATCGTCGAGCGCGGCAAGTACATGCTCGCCATGCTGGAAGCGCTGGTCGCCATGACCGACGAGATCGTGCCGGAGATCGCCTGGCAGATGGGCCGCCCGGTGCGCTATGGCGGCGAGTTCGGCGGCGTCAGGGAACGCACCAGCTACATGGTCGAGATTGCGGAAGCGGCACTCAAGCCGGTGATGGCCTCCAAGCCCAAGGATGGGTTTCGCCGCTATGTGAAGAAGGTGCCGCTCGGCGTGGTCCTGGTGATCGCGCCGTGGAACTATCCCTATCTCACCGCCGTCAACACCATCGTGCCGGCGCTGATGGCCGGCAGCGCCGTCATCCTCAAGCATGCGGCGCAGACGCTGTTGGTCGGCGAACGTTTTCAACAGGCGTTCGACAAGGCAGGCCTGCCCAAGGGTCTGTTCCAGAACCTCGTCATGAACCATGCGCAGACCGCAAAACTGCTCGGCTCGGGCAAGATCGACCATGTCAATTTCACCGGCTCGGTCGCCGGCGGCCGCGCCATCGAAAAGGCCGCAGCGGGCACCTTCATGACGCTCGGCCTTGAACTCGGCGGCAAGGATCCGGCCTACGTCCTGGCCGATGCCAAGATGGACCACGCCGTCGCCAACCTGGTCGACGGCGCCTTCTACAATTCCGGCCAGTGCTGCTGTGGCATCGAGCGCGTCTATATCCACGAGAAGGTCTATGACGAGTTCGTCGAAGGCTTCATCGCCGAAACCAGGAACTACGTCGTCGGCAACCCGCTCGACCAGGCGACGACGATGGGGCCGATGGCACAGGCGCGCTTTGCCGACCTGATCCGCGAGCAGAAGGCCGAGGCGCTGCGCAAGGGTGCCAGGGCGCACATCAACATGAAGCTGGCCAATGACGAGCAAGGCTCGCCCTATCTGGCGCCTGAAGTGCTGACCGGGGTCGATCACCAGATGAGTGTCATGCGCGAGGAGAGCTTTGGGCCGATCGTCGGCATCATGAAGGTGCGCAACGACGAGGAGGCGATCGCGCTGATGAACGACAGCCCCTACGGGCTGACGGCCTCGATCTGGACGCGCGACACCGACCATGCGGCGGCGATCGGTGATCGCGTCGAGACCGGCACCGTGTTCATGAACCGCTGCGACTATCTCGATCCGGCGCTGGTCTGGACCGGCGTCAAGGACACCGGCAAGGGCGCGGCGCTGTCGGCCATCGGCTACGACAATCTGACGAGGCCGAAGTCATATCATCTGCGTGAAGCCATCTGATATTTTTGAAAGACAGAAATGACAAAATTGATTTCCAAATGGAACTATCCGACAACCGTGCGCTTCGGCGCGGGGCGCATCAAGGAATTGCCTGATGTGCTTGAAGCCACCGGCATCAAGCGGCCGCTGTTCGTCACCGATCCGGGGCTGGCCAAACTTCCGGTCGTCGCTTCGACGTTGAAGATCCTCGACGATGCCAAGGTACCCTATGGCGTATTTTCCGAGGTCAAGCCGAACCCGGTGGACTCCAACCTGACCGCCGGCATTGCGGTGTTCAAGAAGGGCAAGCATGACGGCGTCATCGCCTTCGGCGGCGGCTCGGCGCTCGACCTCGGCAAGCTGATCGCCTTCCAGGCCGGCCAGACGCGGCCGGTCTGGGACTTCGAGGATATCGGCGACTGGTGGACGCGCGCCAACGCCGACGCGATCGCACCGATCATCGCCGTGCCGACCACGGCCGGCACCGGCTCGGAAGTCGGCCGCGCCGGCGTCATCACCAATGAAGCGACCCACACCAAGAAGGTGATCTTCCATCCGAAACTTTTGCCGGCCATCGTCATCGCCGATCCGGAACTGTCGGTCGGCATGCCCGGCTTCATCACCGCCGGCACCGGCATGGATGCGCTCGCCCATTGCCTCGAGGCTTATTGCGCGCCGGGCTATCATCCGATGGCCGACGGCATCGCCGTCGAAGGCGTGCGGCTCGTCTTCGAGAACCTGCCGAAGGCCTATACCAACGGCAAGGATCTCGTCGCCCGCGCCCACATGATGAGCGCGGCCGCGATGGGCGCCGCCGCCTTCCAGAAAGGGCTGGGCGCCATTCACTCGCTGTCGCATCCGATCGGCGCGCTCTACGACACCCATCACGGCATGACCAACGCCGTGTTCATGCCTTATGTGCTGGCCTTCAACCGCGACGCCATCGAGGCGCGCATCGCCCGGCTCGCGGCTTATTGCGGCATCAAGGGCGGCTTCGACGGCTTCGCCAAGGCCGTCATCAAGCTGCGCAAGGAGTTGAAGGTGCCGCACGCGCTGCCGGGCCTGATCCAGGGGCTCGACATGGACAAGAAGCGCAAGGGCCTGATCGCCGATATGGCGGTGGTCGATCCGACCGCCGGCGGCAACCCGGTCAAGCTGACCAGGAAGGCGGCGCTGACGCTGCTCGAAAACGCCATTGCCGGCACCGCCTGACACAGTATTCGCGCCGGAAACTGATCCGGGAAATTAAGGGCAAAGAAAGGGGGAAAGATGAAAGGTAAGACCGAAATTCGTTAGCCGGAAAAATAGTCGCGAAGCGATTGCTACAGCCGGTTAAAAAGAGTTTACTTTTTCGTACTGCAGGGCATCGCTTTCACAAAGCATTCATCGGGCTGTCACACGAAAACGATACCGCATCGCAGGCGTCCAACGGCGTCAGTTCAACGGAGAGAACACATGTTCAAATTCACGGGAAAAGTACTTTCCCTTACGGCCGTCGCCCTGATGGCGACCTCTGCCATCTCGTCGGCGCAGTCCATGGATGAACTGATCGCCGCCGCCAAGGCGGAAGGCCAGCTCACCACCATCGCACTGCCGCACAGCTGGTGCGGCTATGGCGACGTCATCGCCGGCTTCAAGGCGAAATATCCGGAAATCACCGTCAACGAGCTCAATCCCGATGCCGGCTCCGGCGACGAGATCGAGGCGATCAAGGCCAACAAGGACAATAAGGGCCCACAGGCGCCTGATGTCATCGACGTCGGCCTGTCTTTTGGCCCGTCGGCCAAAGCAGACGGCCTGGTCCAACCCTACAAGGTGTCGACCTGGGATACGATCCCTGACAGCGCCAAGGATGCCGATGGCTATTGGTATGGCGACTACTACGGCGTGCTCGCCTTCGGCGTGAACAAGGCCGTCGTGCAGAACGCGCCACAGGACTGGGCTGACCTGATGAAGCCGGAGTATGCCAATTCGGTGGCGCTCGCCGGTGACCCGCGCTCGTCCAACAACGCGGTCATGTCGGTTTACGCTTCGGGCCTCGCGGCTGGCGGTACCGGCGGCCAGGATGCCGCCGCCAAGGGTCTGCAGTTCTTCAAGCAGCTCAACGATGCCGGCAACTTCGTGCCGGTCGACGGTGAAGCGGCAGCTGTCGCCCAGGGCACGACACCGATCGTGATGAACTGGGACTACAACCTGCTCGCCATGCGCGACAAGATGGCCGGCAATCCGGAAATCGAAATCGTCGTGCCAAAGAGCGCGGTGGTGGCTGGCGTCTACGTGCAGGCGATCAGCGCCTATGCGCCGCATCCGAACGCCGCCAAGCTGTGGATGGAGTATCTCTACTCGGACGAAGGCCAGCTCGGCTGGCTGAAGGGCTACTGCCACCCGATCCGCTTCAACGACCTTGCCAAGAAGGGCGTGATCCCGAAGGAGATGCTGGACAAGCTGCCGGCCGCCGAGAACTACGAAAAGGCGATCTTCCCAACCCTGGAGGAGCAGAACGCCGCCAAGAAGGAAATCAGCACGAACTGGGATGCCATCGTTGGCGCCGTCGTGAAATAGTTCCATAGGGCGCCGGGCCGGTTCGCCGGCCGGCGCCCTATGCCAAGTTCGGGAAGTCCATGGCAGACTCCACACTATCCCAGACAGCCCGCGTCAGCCCTGGCGCGCCGGAGATCAGCCGCCTTCGGCTGCCACTGCATTGGTTGGGCGTAGCGCCGTTCTTCGTTTTCGCGCTGCTCTTTCTGATCTTGCCCACGGTAGGGCTGATCGCCGGCGCGTTCAAAAATGCAGCCGGCGACTATACGCTCGACAACATCATAGCGTTGTCGCAACCCAAGCTCGCAGCCGCCTATTGGGTCTCCATTCAGATCAGCTTTGTTTCTGCGGTGCTTGGCGCCCTGATTGGCCTGGCGATGGCCGTGGCAGTGATTCGCGGCGGCCTGCCGTCGTGGCTGCGCTCGGCGACCTTGACCTTCTCGGGCGTCGCCTCGAATTTCGCCGGCGTGCCGCTGGCATTCTCGTTCATCGCGACGCTGGGTCGGCTCGGCGTGGCGACGATCCTGTTGCGAGACATTTTCGGCATCAACATCTATGCGCTCGGCTTCAGTATCTTTTCGTTTTGGGGCCTGATCCTCACCTACCTCTATTTCCAGATTCCATTGATGATCGTCATCATCACGCCGGCGGTCGATGGGCTGAAGAAGGAATGGGGCGAAGCTGCCGCCACGCTCGGCGCAACCAATTGGCAATATTGGCGCATGGTGGTGATCCCGGTGTTATGGCCGAGTTTTCTCGGCACCACGGTCCTGCTTTTTGCCAACGCGTTCGGCGCGGTCGCAACGGCCTATGCACTGACGGGGCCGTCACTCAACATCGTGCCCATCCAGCTGTTCGCGCAGATTCGCGGCGACGTGCTTTACAATCCGAATCTAGGCTATGCCCTTGCATTCGGCATGATCGTCATCACCGGCCTGGCCAATCTCTTCTACATTTTGTTCCAACGGCGAGCCGAACGGTGGCTGAAATGAAGCAAGGCAGCCGTTTTTGGGCCTGGCTGGTTTTTGGCGTGGGAACCACCTATTTTATCCTGCCGCTGTTGGCGACCTTTGAATTCTCCTTGCGTAAGCGGCGAGGCGAATACTCGTTTGACGCCTACCGCTCGGTGTTCGGAGATCCAAATTTCCAGGCGACATTTACCTATTCCGTCGTGGTGGCGATCTTCACCATCCTTTTGGGCGTGCTCCTCGTCGTACCGACGGCTTACTGGATACGGCTGCGGCTACCGCATCTGCGGCCGGTCGTAGAGTTCATCACCCTGCTGCCGCTGGTTATCCCCGCCATCGTCATCGTCTTCGGCTACATCAGGATGTTCGGTTCGAATTCGACGTTGCCTTTTCTGGCGACAGCACGCGGCGCCGATGCTCTGCTGGTCATCGGCTATGCAGTGCTGGCGCTGCCTTATATGTACCGGGCGGTGGATACCGGTCTCAGGACCATCGACGTCAGAACGCTCACCGAAGCCGCACAAATCCTCGGCGCCGGCTGGACCACCATCATCGCCCGCATCATCCTGCCGAACGTGCTGATCGCCGTGTTGTCCGGCGCGTTCCTGAGTTTTGCCATCGTCATCGGCGAGTTCACTATGGCGTCGCTGCTGAATCGCCCGGCGTTCGGCCCCTATCTGCAGAACATCGGCGCCAACAGCGCCTATGAGCCATCGGCACTGGCGCTCATTTCGTTCGCCATCACCTGGGGCTGCATGTCGCTGATCCAGATCCTGTCGCGTTTTGCGCCGCGATCGGCGAACCGGCCAAACTGATCGAAAAAGTACTGACCGAAAGAAAAGCCATGGCCGAGCCATTCCTCTCCATCCAGCAGGTTCGAAAAGCCTTCGGCGCTACCACCGTCGTCCAGGATTTCAACCTCGACGTCGAGCCGGGCGAATTCGTCTCCTTCCTCGGGCCGTCGGGCTGCGGCAAGACGACGGTGCTGCGCATGGTCGCCGGCTTCGAGGAGCCGAGCGCCGGCAAGATCGTTGTCGCCGGCAAGGACATTACCCGGCTCAAACCCAACCAGCGCAATGTCGGCATGGTGTTCCAGGCCTATGCGCTGTTTCCGAACCTGACGGTGGCGCAGAACATCGGTTTTGGGCTGAAGGTCGCGGGCATGCCAAAGGCCGATGCCGACAGGCGCGTTGCCGAGATGCTCGACCTCATCAAGCTGCCTCAGATGGGCGACCGCTATCCTTATCAGCTCTCCGGCGGCCAGCAGCAGCGCATCGCGCTGGCGCGGGCGATTGCGCCAAAGCCGAAGCTACTGCTGCTCGACGAACCGCTGTCGGCGCTCGACGCCAAGGTGCGCGTGTCGCTGCGCGAGGAAATCCGCTCGATCCAGAAGAAGCTCGGCATCACCACCGTCTTCGTCACCCACGACCAGGAAGAGGCGCTGTCGATCTCCGACCGCATCGCCGTCATGTATGGCGGCAAGGCCGAGCAGGTCGGCACGCCATTCGAGATCTACAACCGGCCGGCAACCAAGTTCGTCGCCAATTTCGTCGGCACGCTGAACGTGCTCGAAGGCACCGTCACCGATGCAGCCTCGGGCAAGGTGCGCGTCAATTCGCAAGAGGTCTTGCTGCAGGGAAAGCTCAACGGCTCCAAGTCCGGCGACACGCTGTCGTTGGCGCTGCGGCCCGAGGCGATTTCGCTCGGCCGCCATCCCGGCCGCGACTCCAGTCTTTCGGGCGAGATCACCGAAGTGCACTTCCTTGGCTCGGTCATCCGGGTTCGCGTCGGCATCGGCGGCAGCACGGTGTCGCTCGACACGTTCAACAGCCCGGCCTCGCCGCCGCCCGCTGTCGGCGAGAAGGCCGAGATTTCGTTTTCGTCGGGCGACATGCTTGTGCTGCATTAGGGGCGGAGTGAATGGTGAATAGTGAATAGTGAATAGCAAGAAGGCGCTTTACGCGCCGAGATTTCTCTGCAAGCGACCATTCACCATTCACCATTCACCATTCACCATTCACCATTCACCATTCACCATTCACCATTCACCAGCCAAAGCCGTCGCCGTTTTTTGCCTGCCAATCGCCCGGCTTCGCCGCTACGATAAGGCATGGCGCTTTTCGAGCTGACCCTTGTTCTTCTGCTGATCGCTGTCGCGCTGACGGCGTTGTCGCGGCGTCTCCAGCTTCCTTATCCGTCGTTGCTGGCGCTGGCAGGCGCAGGCATCGCCTTCCTGCCGTTTGCGCCGACCATCGAGATCGATCCCGAACTGGCGCTTGCCTTGTTCATCGCGCCGGTGCTTCTCGACGCGGCCTACGACACGTCGCTGCGCGATCTCAATCGCTACAGACTGCCGCTCATCCTGCTGGCGCTTGGCGCCGTCGTTTTCACCACTGCGACCGTGGCGCTCGTCGGATGGACAATGGCAGGCTTGCCGATCGCTGCGGCTATTGCCCTTGGCGCGATCGTGGCGCCGCCCGATGCCGTCGCGGCGTCTGCCGTGCTTGGACAGTTCAAGGTGCCGCACCGCGTCACCGCGATCCTGCAAGGCGAAAGCCTGCTCAACGACGCCACGGCACTCCTGATCTACCGCATGGCGGTTTCGGCCGCTGCCGGCTCCATCCTGCTGAGCAGCGCTGTTCCAATGATCTTGCTGTCGACGGTCGGCAGCCTTGCCGCTGGTTATGTGCTCGGCCAGTTGTCTCTCGTCACCCTCAGTCGGATCAGAGATCCGGCAAGCGGCACGGTGGTGCAATTTGCCGGAACATTCGGCGTCTGGATCCTGGCCGACAGGATCGGGCTGTCCGCCATTATAACAATCGTGGTCTATGCCATGACCATCGCGCGCACCGCGCCGCGCCGCATGCCGGCCAGAAATCGCGTCAGTTCCTACTCGGTCTGGGAGACAGCGGTCTTCGTGCTCAACGTGCTGGCATTCGTCCTGATGGGACTTCAGGCACGGTTGATCGTCGGCCGGCTTGCCGAGCAGGGGCAGGTCGAAGCGTTCGTCTTCGCCGCAGCCGTGCTGGCTGTCGTCATCGTCTCGCGTCTCGTCTGGGTGCTGGGATGCGGCGCGATCATGAGGTGGCTTGCCAGCTTCGGTGACGCGGATCGGCAGGCCGAAGCCCCGTCGTTTCGCGGCGGCGTGCTGATCGGCTGGTGCGGCATGCGCGGTCTGGTCACCCTTGCGGCAGCTTTTGCCTTGCCGGCCGACTTTCCGGGCCGCGACCCGATCGTGCTCGCCGCTTTCTCGGTCGTCCTCGGCACATTGGTGCTGCAAGGCATCAGCCTGAAGCCGCTGCTGCGCTTGCTTCGTCTCGATCCGGATGAAATTGTCGACCGCGAAGTCGCGCAGGCGCGCGTCGCCATCATGCAGGCCGCGCTGGACGTGTTGAGCGGCAAGACATCGAATGCCGCGGCCGTGGTCCGCGAGCAATTTACGGCGCAGCGCGCGATCGCTGAAAACCCGGAGGACGCCCAGGCAGCGACCGAGTACGACAGGTTGCGCCTCTATGCCATCAAGAGCCAGCGTGACGCGCTGGAGCAATTGCGTATCGACGGGACGATCGGCGACGAAGCGTATCATCGCCTGGAGGAGGAAATCGACTGGTCGGAACTGGCCGCCTCTCCGCCGGGACGATTCCAGCCGCTGACGACCTAGCTGCGCTATCTGGCCCAAGCTCTCTGCATCCGGCTGCACATTGCAACCAATCCGCCAAACCGCTACTGCCATCACGAAATTGAGCCGGTTAAGCAATGAAGCTGGTCAGCTACAACATCCAGTACGGTTTCGGCAGCGACGGCCGCTACGATCTCGCGCGTTCCGCCGAGGTTGTCGCTGGCGCAGACATCATCGCCTTGCAGGAAGTGGAACGGCACTGGCTGCGCAGCAACGAGGATGACCAGCCGGAAATCCTTTCGCGACTGCTGCCCGAATACTATTGGGTTTATGCGCCGGCCTTCGACATGGACGCCTGCGAGCAGCGTGACGGCCGCATCGTCAACCGGCGGCGGCAATTCGGCACCATGGTCCTGTCCAAGCTGCCGATCGTCTGGTCGCGCCTGCACACGCTGCCGCTGCGCCGCACCGTGCGTCCGCTCAACACCCGCAACGCAGCGCTGGAATGCATGATCCACACCCCTGCCGGTCCGGTGCGGGTGCTGTCGCTGCATCTGGCGCATATCGCCGCCGAAGAGCGGCTAGAGCAGATCGACTATCTGCTCGCCGAGCATCGCCGCGCGCCGTCCGACGGCGGCCCGTGGAGCGGTGCCGACGATGAGCCCGTGCGCAACTGGAGCAATGGCGAGCCGGAGCCGGAAAACCCGCTGGCGGCGATCTGGTTGGGCGATTTCAACATGGAGCCGGGCAGCGCCGAGTACCGGCGCATCGTTGGCAGCACGCCGTACCATCGCGGTGCTGCCTATCTCAACGGTTTTGTCGATGCCGCCGCCGTCGCCAGCGACCCGACGGCGGATTTCCATACCCATGTGAAGACCATCGACGGCAGGCTGGCAAAGCGACGGCTCGACCATTGCTTCGTCGGCGGCATGTTGGCGGGACGGGTCCGCTCGGCCAGCGCCGATATCGACGAAATCGCCTCGGACCATTTTCCGCTGCGGGTCGAGATCGACCTGGAAACACCGTTCGGGACGGGGGCCGAAGGCGCATGAGCCGCCGATGACCTTGTTCGTCTTCTTCGCGGTGCTTGCTGCCGCCGCCATGCACGCGATCTGGAACGCGCTGGTCAAGGTCCATCTCGACCGCTTTTTGTCGATCACGCTGATGACGCTCGGCATGGGCGCCGTGGCGCTTCTGGCGCTGCCTTTCGTCGAGGTGCCGAAAGCGGACGTGTGGCCTTATATCATCGCCTCGGTAATCTTCCACATGGGCTACAGGACGTTCCTGATCGGCGCCTACAGGGCCGGCGATTTCGCCCAGACCTATCCGCTGGCGCGCGGCACGGCGCCGCTGCTGGCTGCACTTGGCGGCATCGTGGTCGTCGCCGAAGTCCCGGCGCCGCTCGCCATCCTCGGCATTGTTCTCTTGTCGGCCGGGACGCTGGTGCTGTCGTTTCGCGGCGGCGCGCATCTGGAAAGGCTGAACCTGCGCGCCGTCGGCTTTGCGCTGGGCACCTCGATCTTCATCGCCGGCTATACGCTGTCCGACGGCAGCGGCGCGCGGCTGGCCGCGACGGCGTCGAGCTATGCCGCATGGCTGTTCGTCTGCGATGCGCTGTGGGCGCTGGTGCTGTGCCTGATCTTCCGCGGACCAAAGGCGCTGCCGGTCCTGGCGCGAGACTGGAAGGCGGGCGTGTACACCGGCGTGCTCAGCGGCGCCGCCTACTGGATCGTGATGTGGGCGATGACCAAGGCGCCGATCGCCTCGGTCGCGGCGCTGCGCGAAACCTCGATCCTGTTCGCCATGATGATCTCGGTGTTTGCGCTCGGCGAGAAGATGACCGCCTGGCGCGGTGCCGCCGTGCTCAGCATCGTTGCCGGCGTCGTCGCGCTGAGGCTTGGATAGGCTAAAGCGCGTCGCGTTCGACCGACCTCACGCGACGCGCTTTGGATTGTTGTTTTATGCATGTCGTTAACGCAAAACCGCTGCACACCCTCGGGTCAGTGCCCGAGGGCATGCTTTTGCGCGACATGCATTAAGCGCCTATCTCGAGGTCGAACACCATCAGCCCGTCGGTTCCGCCTTCAAGCGCCGCGACCAGCCGAGCGCCGGCTCGGCTGTGGGCCTCATGCACCAGGTAGGCGTCGCGTGCGGCGGCATCGCTGAAGTCGATGGTGAAGCCGTGCGTGAAGCCGCGCGCGAACGGCTCTGGGCTGGTGTTGGCGCTGAATTCGACCTTGGCCATGCCGTCGATCACCGACCGCAGCGCCTCAAGATCGGCATGGATTGCCGCGCGCTCGTCGTCGGTGACGTCATTGCGGAATCGAGCGAAAACACAGTGCCTGATCATTCTTGGAATCTCATGCCGCTTGGTTGGTGGAAAACACCGCCGGCGGCAGCGGGTCGCGGCCAAGGATCAGATCGGCGCCCTTTTCGCCGACCATGATGGTTGGCGCATTGGTGTTGGAGGAGGGGATGCGCGGCATCACCGAAGCGTCGCAGACGCGCAAGCCCTCGATACCACGCAGCCTGAGATCCGGCGTCACCACGCTCATCGTGTCATGGCCCATGCGGCAGGTGCCGACAGGGTGGTGGTCGGTCTTGGAACTGCGGCAGGCATAGTCGAACAGTTCGTCGTCGCTGGTGAGTGTCGGTCCCGGCAGCACCTCGCGCAGCACGTAGGGGGCCAGCGCTTTCTGCCGCATGATCTCGCGTGCCAGCCTGAGGCCCTTGATCGACATGTCGCGATCGTAGGGGTCGGACCAATAATTCGGGTCGATCAGCGGGTGGTCGGCGGGGTCGGCGCTGTTCAGCCGCACCGTGCCGCGTGAACGCGGCCGCAGGAAGGCCGAGTTCAGCGTCACGCCCGGATTTTTCAGTTTTTCGACGCCGGCCTCGATGCCGGAGCCGAGGCCGAGATGGAGCTGGATGTCGGGCGAGGCGGCGGTCGGGTCGGCGTACCAGAAGCCGCCGGTCTCGAACAGGCTGGAGGCAACCGGGCCTTTTTTCAACAGCAGGTACTGCAGGCCGGCCCATACCGTCCGGTGCAGCTTGGCGTAGTTGTCGTAGGTGTGGTCGCCGGTGCATTCGGCAATGACGAACAGGTCGAGATGATCCTGCAGGTTGGAACCGACGCCGGGCAGATCGTGTACCGGCGTCACGCCGACCGACTTCAGATGGTCGGCCGGGCCGATGCCCGACTGCATCAGCAGCTTCGGCGAGCCGATGGCGCCGGACGAGACGATGACTTCGCGTTCGGCACGCAAGGTCGTCGGCTGGCCGCCCGGCCTGTCGACGATCTCGACACCGACGGCGCGGCCCTTGTCGATGACGATGCGCGTCACCAGCACATCCGTCCTGACGGTCAGGTTTTTTCGCGCGCGGATCGGCCTGAGATAGGCGACCGAGGCAGAGGAGCGTCTCGCGTCCTTCTGCGTCAATTGGTAATAGCCGACGCCTTCCTGGGCTACCCCGTTGAAGTCCGGATTAAAGGGAATGCCCATCTCCTGCCCGGCGCGGAAATAGGCCTCGCAGATCGGCAGCGGCGCAATCGGGTTCGAGACGCCGAGCGGACCCTGGTCGCCGTGAAAATCGTTGGCGTAGCGCTGGTTGTTCTCGGCCCGCTTGAAATAGGGCAGCACGTCGCGATAGCCCCAGCCGGCAAGGGCCTCTTCCTTCTCCCAGGCGTCGTAATCGCGGGCGTTGCCGCGTGTGTAGATCTGGGCGTTGATGGAGGAGCCGCCGCCGATCACCTTGGCCTGTGTGTACCGGAAGACGCGGTCCTTCATGTGCTTTTGCGGCACGGTCGACCAGCCCCAGGCGGCGATGCCCTTGGTCATCTTGGCGAAACCGGCCGGCATGTGGATCAGCGGGTGCCAGTCCTTGCCGCCCGCTTCGAGCAGCAGCACTGAATTCGATGGCTCTTCGCTCAGCCGGTTGGCCAGCACGCAGCCGGCCGGGCCGGCGCCGACGATGATGTAGTCGGTCATGGCGTCACCTGTTCACAGCCTCGGCACCGACAGCGCGCCGTCGACATTGATGATCGAGCCGGTCGAAAAGCCGAGCTTGCCGCCGGCGAGTGCCACTACGGCGGCGCCGACATCGGCGGCTTCGCCCCAGCGCTTTGCCGGCACCAGCCCGCCGTCGATCAGCGCATCGTATTTGGCGGTTACCCCCGCGGTCATGTCGGTGCGGATGATGCCCGGCCGCAGCTCGAACACACCAATGTTTTCGGCGGCGAGGCGCAGCGCCAAGGTTTTCACCCACATCGAAAGTCCGGCCTTGGAGATGCAGTAGTCGGCACGTTCCGGCGAGGCCATTTCGGCGCTGACCGAGGTGATGGTGATGATCGATTTCGGGTGGTCACCCGGCGCCGCAAGCATCGCCCTGGCAACGGCCTGGCTGAGGAAGACGGTGCCGCGCAGGTTGATGGCGAGGATCCGGTCGAAGTTTTCCGGTTTCAATTCCAGCAGGTCGCCACGTACTACGGCGCCGATGCCGGCATTGTTGACCAGGCAGTCGATGCGGCCGAAGGCGCTCTTCGCGGCATCGACCAATGCGGCATGGTCGTCGAGGTCGGCAATGTCGCCGCAATGGTAGGCGAATTTCGCGCCGCGGGCGGTAATGTCAGCGGCAACCCCGTCGCCGGCTTTTTCGGCAAGGTCCACGACAAGGATATTGAAGCCGGCATCGGCCAGCGCCTCGGCGCAGGCAAGGCCGATGCCGCGCGCGCCGCCGGTGATGATGGCTGCTGGACGGCTCATGTGAGAACAAGCTCCCGCAGGCTGGCGCCGCCCCTCATCGCCCTGCCGGGCACTTCTCCCCGTAAAGTGACGGGGAGAAGGACGCCTTCATCGCCTGCTTCGCCAATCGCCAGCGTTGCAAAAAAAGCGCCGAGGTTGCGGCCAGCGGGCTTCTCCCCGTGAACGGGGAGAAGGTGCCGGCAGGCGGATGAGGGGCGGCGCAGACCGATCATAGGACAAGCTCGCTCTTGCGGATGTGGTCGGCGACGCGCAACGCTTGTGCGGCGATCGACAGCGCCGGATTGACTGCGGCCGAGTTCGGCAGGAAGCCAGCGTCGACGACAAACAGGTTCTTGTGGTCGAACGAGCGGCAGAACGGGTCGAGCGGCGAGGTCGCCGGATCGTCGCCCATCTTGACCGTGCCGCACTGGTGCGACGGCGTGCGCTTGTCGAAAGGCCGCGACAGGACGATCGGATAGCCGCAGGCGCGGAAGTTCTCGCGCATCACCTTGGTCAGCCCGTCGAGCGACTGCATGTTGGAGCGCCGCCACTGCATGACGATGTCCTTGCCGTCGACCATGATGCGGCTTTCGGGGTCCGGCAGGTCCTCGCACATCAGATACCAGTCGACGGCGTGGCCGGCCATGAAGTCCAGCGCGAATTTGGGCGCAAGCTTGACGTTGGCCCTCAGCATATGACCGTCGATCTTGCCGAGAAGCTGGACGTTGCCGAGCGGCTTGCCGCCCTCGCCGTCGGATAGATAGTAGTCGTTGAGCATCAGCGTCTTTTGGTAGACGGAGGTGTTCCTGCGGCGCGGATCGATCGCCAGCATGGCGCTCGAATTGTGGTTCATGAAGTTGCGGCCGACCTGGTCGGAGCGGTTGGCAACCCCGTTTCCGTTCGGGGACGGCGAACGCAGCAGGATGGCGGCGGAATTGACCGCGCCGGCCGAGAGGATGACCAGCTTCGGCGTCACCTTCTTCAGCCTGCCATTCTGGCGATAGTGAACGGCGGCGATCGTCTTGGCATCCGATGACGCTTCGAGATATTCGACATGGGCACCGGTCTCGAGCCTGATGTTCCGGTCGGCAAGTGCCGCTGTCAGCGGCCCCGATTGGGCGTCGACCTTACCGGTCCCGGTGTTGGGAAACGCGTCCCAGCCTGTCTTGCCGTCCTTTAGCCAGGCATCGATGTCGACGCCGAGCGGCAGCGATGCCGGATGCAAGCCGAGGCCCATGAGTTCGGCGCGGGCGCGGGCGATCGGCGGCTCGTCCGGCACCGGCCCGAAGGGGTAGGGGATCGAGTGGAACGGTTCGGTCGGGTCTTCGCCGAGTGCGCCGCGCACGCGAAAAAGCTGCTCGGCCCTGGAATACCAGGGCTCGAATTCCTCATAGGAGAACGGCCAGGCCGGCGAGACGCCGCCATAGTGTTCCATTACGGAAAAGTCTTGCCTGCGGTAGCGGATCAGCACCGCGCCATAAAATTTCGAATTGCCGCCGACGTAGTAATAGTTGCCAGGGTTGAACGCAGCACCCCCGGCCTCGCGCCACATCTCCTTCGGCCGGTAGTGGCCGTCGACGAAGATGGCGCGCGTGTCGCGCGTATGCGGCGTCGCCGGCAGCGGTTCGCCGCGCTCCAGCATCAGGATCGAGGCGCCACTGCCGGCAAGGCCGGAAGCGATCGTGGCGCCGCCGATGCCGGAGCCGATAATGACGATGTCCGGGTTTGTCATGGCTGTCAGAGGATGCGGTTCTCGGTCGCCGGATCGAAGAACACCGCCTTGGTCAGGTTGAAGGCGAGCGGCGTGCTGGTGCCCGGCTGGATGTTGGCGTCGGCGCGCAGACGCGCCACCACCGGCTTGCCGCCGAGATTGGTGACGGCGAAGGTGTCGGAGCCGGCCGGTTCCACGACTTCGATGTGACAGTCGGCGGTGGCGATGTTCGATGCGTTGCGTTCGGCTCCTTCAGGATCGGTCAGGGCCTCGGGACGGACGCCAAAAATGATCGGCTTGTCGTGGAATGCCGACAGACCCGTCGGCGCAGCGGCCAGCGGCAGCGAGATCGGCTCGCGCGCCTCGCGCTGCAGCACCACGGAAAGCGCATTGCCATTGCCGCCGATCGTCGCCGGGATCAGGTTCATCGCCGGCGAGCCCATGAAGTCGGCGACGAACAGGTTGGTCGGGTTGTTGTAGATTTCGGCAGGCGTGCCGAACTGCTGCACCTCGCCGTCGCGCATCACCGCAATCTTGGTGGCCAGGGTCATCGCCTCGATCTGGTCGTGGGTGACGTAGACGATCGTGGTGCCGGTGGTTGCGTGCAGCCGCTTGATCTCGATGCGCATGTCGACGCGCAGCTTGGCGTCGAGATTGGAGAGCGGCTCGTCGAAGAGAAAGAGCTTGGGGTCGCGCACCAGCGCCCGGCCCATGGCGACGCGCTGGCGCTGGCCGCCGGAAAGCTGGCTCGGCTTGCGCTGCAGAAGGTGGCCGATCTGCAGCACCTTCGCCACCTTGTCGATCGCCTTCTGGCGCTCCTGGGCCGGCACGCCGCGCATCTCCATGCCGAAGGCAATGTTCCCCGCGACGGTCATGTTCGGATAGAGCGCGTAGCTCTGGAACACCATGGCGATGTCGCGCTTCGAGGGGTGGAGATCGTTGATCGTGCGTCCGTCGACACGGATTTCGCCTTCGGTGATGGTTTCCAGGCCGGCGATGGTGTTGAGCAAGGTCGACTTGCCGCAGCCGGACGGGCCGACCAGCACGAGGAAGCCGCCCTTTTCGAGATCGAGGTCGATTCCCTTCAGGATCTCGACCGATCCGAACCGCTTCCTCAGCCCATTGATTTCGAGAAAAGCCATTCGATTATCCTTTGACGGCGCCGGCCATCAGGCCGCGCACGAAATAGCGGCCGGCGACCACATAGACGAGAAGGGTCGGCAGTGCGGCGATCATCGCCGCCGCCATGTTGACGTTGTATTCGACGACACCGGTCGAGGTGTTGACGACGTTGTTCAGCGCCACGGTCATCGGCATCGCGTCGCCGGTGCCCGCATAGGCCGAGGCGAACAGGAAGTCGTTCCAGATGTTGGTGAACTGGTAGATGACGGTGACGACGAAGATCGGCATCGAATTCGGCAGCATGATGCGCCGGAAAATCTGGAAGAAGCTGGCTCCGTCGACCTGTGCCGCCTTGACCAGTTCGGTCGGGAACGCCTCGTAATAATTGCGGAAAAACAAGGTGGTGAAGCCGAGCCCGTAGACGACGTGGACAAAGACCAGGTTGACCGTCGGATTGCCCAGGCCGAATGAAAATCCCGTTGCGTTTCGCAGCGTCACGCCGAAGCGGCCGAGGCTGCCGAGGATCGTCGCCATCGGCAATAGCACCGACTGGAAAGGGATGAAGCAGGCAAACAGCATCAGCCCGAAAACCAGCGTGTGGCCGCGGAAGCGCCATTTGGTCAGCACATAGCCGTTGAGCGCGCCGAGCAGCGTCGAGATCAGCACCGCCGGAACCACCATCTTGATGGAATTCCAGAAATAGCCCTTGATGCCGGCGCAGGTCAGGCCGACGCAGGTCTCGCCCCACGCCTTCAGCCACGGCTCGAAGGTCGGCGCCTGCGGCAGCGCCAGCATGTTGCCGTTCTGGATCTCGTCCATGGTCTTGAACGAGGTCACCAGCATGACGAACAGCGGCATCAGGTAGAACAGCGCGAACAGCGCCAGCAGGCCGTAGACGACGATGCGGTTGACGGTCCTGGCGCTGATGCCGCCAGTGCTCTGGCGAGTGGGCGTGGCAATGACGCTCATCGCGGTCGTTCCCTGAGCTCGGAATAGAGATAGGGCACGATGATCGCGGTGATGGTCATCAGCATGATCACGGCGCTGGCCGAGCCGACGGCCATCTCGTTGCGCTTGAAAGTGTACTCATACATGAAGTTCGACGGCAGCCAGGCCGAGCCGCCCGGCCCGCCGCTGGTCAGTGCTACGACCAGATCGTAGGACTTGATGGCGAGGTGGGCGAGCACGATGAAGGCCGAGAGGAACACCGGCCGCAGCAGCGGGATGACGATGCGGCGATAAAGCTGGAACGTGGTGGCGCCGTCGATCTGCGCCGCCTTCATGATCTCGCCGTCGATGCCGCGCAGGCCGGCCAGGAACATCGCCATGATGAAGCCCGAGGCCTGCCAGACGCCGGCGATCACCACGGTGTAGATGACGAAATCCTTGTTCTTGATCCAGTCGAAATGGAAGCTCGTCCAGCCCCATTGGTGCAGCGTCTGCTCGAGGCCGAGGCCGGGATCGAGGAACCATTTCCAGGCGACGCCGGTGACGATGAAGGACAGCGCCATCGGATAAAGATAGATCGGCCGCAACATGCCTTCGCCGCGGATCTTCTGGTCGAGCAGGATGGCCAGGAAGAGGCCGAGCGCCAGGCAGATGAAGATATAGAGAAAGCCGAAAATGCCCATATTGGTGATCGACGTATACCAGCTCGACGGCGGGTCGCTCTCGAACGTCCAGCGCCACAGCCGCTGATAGGCACGCGGCCCGGTCAGCGCATAGGACGGGAAGGTCTTGGAGTTGGTGAAGGACAGATAGACCGTCCACAGGATGAAGCCGTAGACGAAGACGATGGTGATCGCAAAGCTTGGCGCCAGCACGAACTTCGGCAGCGCGTCCTGCAGGCGCGAACGCACCGACGCGCCCGGGCGCGCATTATGCTCCGGCGTCAGCTTGATCTGGGTCGCGACCGTTGTCATGGGCTCCTCCCTCGCGGGTCCCTTCACCGCCAGGCGGGAAGGATAGCCCCGCCGAGACGGGGCGTGTTGGTTGATCGCCGGCGCCATTCCGACCAGAGGCCGACCATCCTGGCTTGGTGGAACCTTCCCCACCGGAGCGGGGAAGGTCCTTTCATGCCGGTTCCTACTTGGCGTCTTCGATTGCGTTGACCAACTGGGTCACGGCCTCGTCCGAGGTCTTGATCTGGCCGTGGACGAATTTCGAGACGACGTCCTTGTAGGCATTGGCGACGGCGGGCGGCGCGCCATAGCCTTGCGCCAGCGAACCGAACAGCGTGCCGCCTTCGTTGGCGGCCTTCAGGTCGGCCATGCCCTTCTTGCCGCAAGCGTCGAAGTCGGTGTCGGGCACGTCGGTGCGGGCCGGGACCGAGCCCTTGACGACGTTGAAAGCCGACTGGAAGCTCTTCGACAAAGTGGCGGTGGCCAAGGCGGCCTGGGCGGCCTTGCGGTCCTCCGGAACGTCGAACATACCGAACATGTCGGAGTTGTAGACCACGCTGCCGTCGGTGCCCGGGAAGCGATAGCACAGGAAGTCGGTGCCCGGGGTCTTCTTGGCGGCGTTGAATTCGCCCTTGGCCCAGTCGCCCATCACCTGCACCAGCGCATCACCCTTGATGACCATGGCGGTGGCGAGGTTCCAGTCGCGGCCGGAGAAGTTCGGGTCGACATAGGTGACGAGCTTGGCAAGGTTGTCGAACGACTTTTTCATCGTGTCGGACTTCAGCTGCTCCTCGTCGAGGTCGTTGAAGGCCTTCTTGTAGAACTCAGGTCCGCCGGTCGACAGCACGACCGAATCGAACATGGTGGCTTCCTGCCAGTTCTGGCCGCCAAGCGCGAGCGGGATGACGCCCGCCGCCTTCGCCTTGTCGAGCAGAGCGACGAACTCGTCGAAGGTCTTGGGCTCGGTGCCGCCGATCTTGTCCATCACCGCCTTGTTGATCCACAGCCAGTTGACCGAGTGGACGTTGACCGGAGCCGCGACCCACTTGCCGTCATAGACCGAGAATTTCTGCAGGGCGGCCGGCACGGATTTGTCCCAGCCTTCCTTTACCGCCGTCTCGGTCAGGTCGCCCATCACGCCGGCCGCGGCGTAATCGAGCACGGTATAGCCGAGCATCTGCGAGGCGGTCGGGTAGTTGCCGGCCGCGACCATCGCCTTCAGCGCGGTCATGGCGGCGTCGCCGCCGCCGCCGGCCACGGGCACGTCCTTCCAGGCAAAGCCTTGCTTGGCGAGATCCTCCTTGAGCACGTTCAAGGCAGCCGCTTCGCCGCCAGACGTCCACCAATGCAGCATCTCGACTTCCTTGACGTCCTGGGCATGGGCCGCGAACGCAAGACCCGAGCCGAGAGCCGTTCCGATAAGCAGTTTGCGCAACATGTACTTCCTCCCTTGTTGCAGCTACACGACCGGCTGATATCCGCCGGGTTCTTCACAGCTCAGCCGACCCACCATCCGGTGCGCTGGCCGCGATGAAACTGGATTGTCTTTTCCTCGGTATAATCCTCGACGGCGCGCTTGCCGAGTTCGCGTCCGAGACCGGATTGCTTGTAGCCTCCGAAAGGCAGCTCGGGATAACCTTCCATGAACGTGTTCACCCAAACGGTTCCCGAACGCACACTCCGCGCCACCGACATGCAGGTGTCGATGCTGGCGCTCCACACACCCGCCGATAGACCATAGGGCGTGTTGTTGGCGATGCGCAACGCCTCTTCAATCGATCCAAACGTCAGCACCGACAGCACCGGGCCGAACACTTCCTCACGTGCAATGGCCATGTCTTCGGTCACGCCGCGAAGGATGGTCGGATCGAGATACTGACCGGCATTGGAGGCGATCTGCTTGCCGCCGCTATAGACGCTGCTGCCGTCGTTTGCCGCCGCCGCCACGTAGCCGGTGACCTTGGAGAGGTGCTCGGAAGAGATCATCGCGCCGACCTTGGTGCTGTCGTCGAGCGGATCGCCGACGGTGACCCTGGCGGTGAGCGCCTTCACTGCGCCGAGGAAGTCGTCGGCGATCGCCTCATGGACGATCAGCCGGCTGCCGGCGTTGCAGCATTCGCCGGCGTTGAAGAAGCCGCCGAACACCGCCGCGTCGGCGGCAGCTTCGAGGTCGGCATCTGGAAAGACGATCTGGCCGTTCTTGCCGCCGAGCTCCATCGAGACCTTCTTCAGCGCGTTTGCCGCCGATGCCATGGTCACCTTGCCGACCCGGGTGGAGCCGGTGAACGACACCATCTCGACCAGCGGATGGCTGACCATCGGCGCGCCGACATCGGCGCCCAGTCCAGCGAGGATGTTGACGACGCCATCCGGCAAGCCGGCCTGCATCAGGATGTCGCCGAGCACGAAGGTCGAGGCCGAGGTCATCTCGCTCGGCTTGACCACCGCCGTGCAGCCGGCGGCGAGCGCGAACGGCAGTTTCTGACTGACGATGAGGAACGGAAAATTCCACGGCGTGATGATCGAGACGACGCCGATCGGTTCACGCAGCACGACGCCCAGCATGGCATCGCCAAGGTTGGCGTAGGTTTCGCCATGCAGCGTGCGGGCAAGCGCCGCGGCATAGCGCCAGATGTCGACGGCACCGCCGATCTCGCCGCGCGCCTGGGCGATCGGCTTGCCGGATTCCAGCGCGTCGAGCCGGGCAATCTCCTCGAGCCGCGCCTCGATCAGGTCCGCCGCCTTGAGCAGGATTGCGGCGCGCTCGCCGGCCTTCATACGCGGCCAGGGGCCGGTCTCGAAAGCCTTGTGCGCGGCCTGTACCGCCGCCTCGACTTCCGCCGCGCCGGCTTGCGCATAGCGCGAAACGGTGAAGCCGTGGCCGGGGCTGTTGCGCTCCAGCGTGCGGCCATCGCGGGCATCGACGAACTTGCCGTTGATCAGCAGCCGATAGGTCTTCGGTGCTGCGGATGCCTCGGCGGGCATGGCGATGGTGAGGGGCAAGTTCATGTGCGTTCTGGGTTCCGCTTGCATTCTAGGATCTTGAAAACGCTGGTTTCCGCTTGGCCTTGAAAGCGTCGACACCGACCTTGAGGTCTCCGGTCAGCGCGATGAAGCCGCTGGCCAGCGCCTCTGTCGCGGCAGCACTTTCCTCGCCCTCGGCGACCGCGATCATCAGCTTGGCTGTTTCGGTTGCCAGCGGGCCGCGCTCGGCGATCTTGCCGGCCCAGGCCCTGGCCTCGGTGAATGCGTTGCCCGTTTCGACCACCCGGTCGACGATGCCCAGAACGAGTGCTTCGGCAGCCACGAACAGTTCTCCGCCAAGCGCCATGCGCCGCACCGTCTGGGCGCCGAAACGGCGCACCGCGCGCTGCGTGCCGGACCAGCCGGGCACCACGCCGATCGAGGTTTCCGGAAAACCCAATTTGACCTGCGCCTCGGCGACGCGGAAGTCGCAGGCGACCGCCAGTTCCAGCCCGCCGCCCAGCGCATGGCCGGACAGAACGGCGATCGTCGGCTGCCGCAACCGCGCCAGCCGATCGAAGACGCGGTGGCCGTAGCGAACCCATTGCACCTGGAAATCGGCGGCACTCATTTGTGACCAGGCTTCGACGTCGCCGCCGGCGCAAAAGCCCTTGCCTTCGCCGCACAGCAGCACGACGCGGACGCTGTCCGCAGCTTCGGCCGTATCGAGCGCGGCTTCCAGCGCGCGCAGCATCGCGATGTCGAGCGCGTTGAATTTCTCCGGTCGGCGCAGCGTGACGATGCCGATGGCACCGTCTGTTTCAAAGCTGACGAGACGCTCAGCCATGCGCGCCTCCAAGCGAGGCGCCGCCATTGAGCGACAGTCCGACCGGCCGGTCACGGTAGAGCGCGTCCGGCGTGACCTTCAGGTCGTTGGCGACGGCGAGCGGGATCTCGGCCTGCGCCAGCACGTCGCGCTCGAGGTCGATGCCCGGTGCCAACTCAGTCACCATCAGCCCATCCGGCGTCAGCTTCATGACGCAGCGCTCGGTGACATAGGTGATGTCCTGTCCTTGCGCGACAGCGCGCTTGCCCGAGAAGGAGATGTGCTCGACCTCGGCGACCACCTTCTTGACCTTGCCTTCCCCGTCGATACGGATGCCGCCATCGGCCAGCGACAGTTTGGCGCCGGCATTGAAGAAACCGGAAAAGACGATCTTCTTCGCCCGCGCGGTGATGTCGACAAAACCGCCGGCGCCGGCGGTGACATGCGGTCTGGCCGAAAGCTTCGACACATTGACCGAGCCGTGGCGGTCGATCTGCAGGAAGGACAGCAGCGACGCGTCGAAACCGCCGCCCTGGAAGTAGGTGAACTGGTGTGGCGAAGGCATGAAGGCGTCGGCGTTCGACGAGCAGCCGAACTTGAAATCGAGCAGCGGCACGCCGCCGACCGCGCCCTGTTCGATCACCCAGGTGACCTTGCCGTGCTGGCCTTCCTCGATAAGGATGCGCGGCACGTTGGCCGAGATGCCGAAGCCAATGTTGACGGCCATGCCGTCGGCAAGCTCCATGGCGACGCGTCGCGCGATGACCTTCTGGACACTCATCTCGGCGTTGCGGAAAGTCGACAGCGGCCGGAAGATCTCGCCGGAGATGGCCGGGTCGTAGGGTGTCAGCGTCGTCTGCAACTGGTCGGGCGCCACCACGATATGGTCGACCAGCACACCGGGCACGCGCACATCATGCGGTTTCAGCGTGCCGTTCTCGACGACGCGCTTGACCTGCGCGATGACGATGCCGCCATTGTTGCGGGCGGCGAGCGCCTGCTCCAGCCCGCCGAGATAGGCGCCCTCGTGCTCATAGGTGAGGTTGCCGCGCTCGTCGGCGGTGGTGGCGCGGATGATCGAGACATCAGGCACGATCGAGCGGAAATAGAGCCATTCCTCGCCGTCGAACTGCTGCACCGAAACGATCGGCTCGCTGGCCGCCGCATTCATGGCGCAGCCCTGATGACGCGGGTCGGCGAAGGTGTCGAGGCCGACCTTGGTCAGCACGCCGGGGCGCTTGGCAGCGGCCTCGCGATGCATGTCGAACAGGATGCCTGAGGGCACGTTGTAGGCGGCGACCGAATTGTCACCGATCATCTTCCAGATCTGCGGCGGTTCAGAGGATGAAGGGCCGGACGGATAGGAGCCGCACAGCGTGCGCTTCAACAGGCCGGGCTTGGCCAGATGGTCGATACCCCGGATGCCGTACATGTCGCCGGCGGCGATCGGGTGCAGCGTTGTGATGTTCTTCGGATGGCCTTCCGCGTCGAAGCGCTCGCCGATCGCGGCGAGCACCGCATCCGGGCAGCCGAGACCGCTCGACGACGACACCGAAACGACCATGCCGTCCATGATCAGGCTGGCGGCTTGCGCTGCGGAGACGAGTTTGCTCACGCTGCGCCCCCGAGATTCGGATCGATCGCGACCGATTTTCCGGACTTCGCGGATTGCAACGCGGCTTCGGCTGATGTCAGCGACCAGACGCCGTCCTCGCCGGTGGCCGACGGCTGGCCTTCGCCACCGATCGCCGCGTGGAACTGGCGCAGGGAACGGACATAGAGATCTTCGCGGTCGAAGCTCAATTCCTCCTCGCCCTTTGCCGTGCGCAGCAGCACAGAACCGATCGGCTTCTGCGTCATCACATCTTTCGCGATCAGGGAGCCTTCGCTGCCATGCGCCTCGAAGCCGGTGCCGGCGAATTTGGTGGTGAAGCCTTCATGCGACTGGGCGATGATGCCCGATCTGAAGCGCCAGATGCACATGGCGCCGTCTTCCAGCCCGCCGCTGGCCAGGCCTGCGGCCTGGGTGAACGCCGAAACCTCGAGCGGATCGTCGCCGAGCACGAAGCGCAGCGTGTCGGCATCGTGCACGGTGATATCGAGCACCACGCCGCCACCGGCTTCCGGCCTGGTGATGCGCCAGCCCTGCAGATTTTCAGGCAGATAGACCGAGTGGAAGACGCGCGCGGCAATCGGCTTGCCGATGCGGCCGGCGGCAATGGCTTCGCGCATCGCCCGGTGCGAGCCGGCATTGCGCAGATGATGGTTGGTGCCGAGCACGAGACCGGCCGCCTTGGCGGCGGCGACCATCTTCCGCGCATCGGCGCTGGTCAGCGCCAGCGGCTTTTCGCACAGCACATGTTTTCCCGCTCTGATGGCGGCTAGTGCCTGTTCGAGATGCAATTCGTTGGTGGTCGAGATGTAGACGGCGTCGATGTCGGAGCCGAGCAATGCATCGAGCGTCGAGACGGCGAGCGCAATGCCGTTCTCCTTGGCATAGGCCGTAGCGCGCTCCGGGCTGGGACTCATCACTGCCGTGATCTCGCTGTTCGGTTGCGCGCGAATGGCGTTGATCACGAATTGCCTGGCGATCGTGCTTGCGCCGATCAGTCCCCATCTTACGGTCATGCCGCGTCTCCCATTCCGGCACGGCGATCAGGACCGCAACTGTCCCTGACGACGAGGTTGACGGCACCGATATGATCCTCGGCGCGCGTGGTGCGCGACTGGATCATCTTCAGCATGACATGGGCGGCGCGCTCGCCGAGGCCTGCCGAATCCACCGCGACACTGGTCAGCGCCGGCATGTAGTGCTGGGCTTCGATCACGTCGTCGAAGCCGACAACGGCGAAATCCGCGCCGGGCTCGAGGCCGCGCTTGCGCAACGCCAGCATGACGCCGAAGGCAACCGCATCGTTGAAGCACAGCGCCGCGGTCGGCGGCTCGGCCATGGCGAGGGCCGTCTCCAGGCAGGCAATGCCGCCCTTGCGGCTGGTTTCGCCTTCGACGACCAGTGTATCGCGCTTGGCGATGCCGAGCCCCTCGCAGGCCTCGCGAAAACCGCCCAGCCGCTCGTGATAGACTACCAGATCCGATGAGCCGCCGAAGAACGCCAGCCGGCGATGCCCTTTGCCGATCAGATGGGCGGTGGCGAGCCAGGCGCCGCGATGATTGTCGGGCGCGATCACCGGGATGCGGCTTTCAGGAAGGCGGCGCATGGTGAAGACGATCGGAAGGCCCGCCATCTCGATGCGACGGAAAGCACCAGGGGTCGTGCCACGCGCCGGCGACACGATCAGCCCGGCGACACCTTGCTCCATCAGCGATTTCAGCACCTCTTCCTGGCGCACCGGGTTTTCCGCCGTGTTGGCGATGAACGGCACGATATCAGCCGACTGGAACACACGCTCCATGCCGACCGCCATTTCGGCGAAGAACGGGTTGGTAAGGTCGTTGATGACCATGCCGATGACGTTGGAATGGGCCTTGCGCAGATTGGCGGCGCCGCGGTTGTAGACATAGCCGACATCCTCGATCGCCTTGCGAACCTTCAGAGCGGTCTCAGGCCGGATCAGGTCGCTGCCCTGCAGCACCAGCGACACCGTCGACTTGGACACGCCCGCCTCACGGGCAATGTCGAGTATCGTCGCCTTGGGCCTGCTGGCCATTCAGATACGTCCTCCGCTGTTTTCTGGCCGAATTTATTGGAACGTTCTAATTCTGAGCTGGATTTGAGTCAATCAGGATTTTTCCCGATTCGAAAAATCTGGCAATCGGCGCTTAAATGCCGCTATTGAACGGCTTCCCTCGCTGCGATGCAGCATTCTGGGGTATGGAGCGAGAATCCACAAAGGTCCTTGATTTGTTGGAACGTTCCATTTAATAGCGCGACCAAGGGAGAGATCGATGGACATTGCCTTGCCCGGGGAGGGCGGTCGCAGCACTCGCTACCGCCTTGTCGGCCATCCGGCACAGCCGGTGATCGGCGCGCGGTTTTCGCGTATCGCCTATGCCGCCGCCCATGTCGTTGCCGATCCCCTCGCGATGACCGATCCGTGGGCTCATCCAGCGGTCGACTGGGAGCGCACAATGGCGTTCCGCCATCATCTGTGGCGGCTCGGCTTCCGCATCGCCGAGGCGATGGATACCGCGCAGCGCGGCATGGGTTTCGACTGGACCAACGCCAGGGAATTGATCCGCCGCTCGATCGCCGAGGCGCGAACCATCGAGGGCGCCGACCTCGCCTCAGGCGCCGGAACAGACCATCTGGCGCCAGGCGCCGCCAGGACGCTCGACGATGTCATCGCGGCCTATGAGGAGCAGTTCGGTTTCATCGAAGGCCTCGGCGGCAAGGCGATCATGATGGCCAGCCGCGCGCTGGCGCCTGTCGCCAAGGGTCCCGACGACTATGCCAGCGTCTATGACCGCATCCTGTCCCAGGCATCCGGCAAGGTCATCCTGCACTGGCTGGGCGACATGTTCGATCCGACGCTGAAGAATTATTGGGGCAGCCATGATTTCGACACCGCGCTCGATACGGTCGTCGCCATCATCGAACGCCACGCCGGCAAGGTCGAGGGGATCAAGATATCGCTGCTCGATGCCGGCAAAGAGGTTGCCCTGCGCAACCGGCTGCCGGAAGGGGTGGTCATGTTCACCGGCGACGATTTCAACTATCCCGAGCTGATCGCCGGCGACGGCGAAAGACACTCGCATGCGCTGCTCGGGATTTTCGACGCTATCGCGCCGGTCGCCAATGCCGCGCTGGCGAGGCTGGCCGACGACGATCGCGCCGGCTATGACGCGCTGATGGCGCCGACGGTACCCCTGTCACGGAAAATCTTCGAGGCGCCAACCGAGTACTACAAGGCCGGTATCGTCCTCCTGGCGTGGCTGAACGGCCACCAGGACCATTTTTCGATGGTCGGCGGCATGCAGTCGGCACGCGGCATTTGCCACTATGCCGATGTGTTCCGCCTCGCCGACCAGGCCGGATTGCTGGCCGACCCGGAGCTTGCCGTCGCCAGAATGAAGAGCCTGTGCGCCGTGGCGGGTGTCTGACCGCCATACCACAAGAAGAGCTCGCCCGAATCTCCGATTTGGCTTGTCTCGGCAAATCTGTATGCGCTATGCGTCCGACGCAAGGTCCATCCGGCCCCGACGCCAGATGGTCATAGCGGCCGTTCTGCATAGGGATACGCCAATGGATTACGACCTAAGGGGCAAGCGCATTTTCGTGGCCGGGCATCGCGGCATGGTCGGCTCGGCCTTAGTGCGCAGGCTGGCGGAGGAGGACTGCGAGGTCCTGACCGCATCCCGCGATGAACTCGACCTGATGGACCAGGCCGGTGTGCGGCGCTGGATGGCTGGCCACAGGCCGGACGCGGTGGTTATGGCGGCGGCCAAGGTCGGCGGTATCCTGGCAAACAACAATTTGCCGGTCGATTTTCTGCAGGACAATCTCATCATGCAGACCAATGTCATCGAGAGCGCCTTCCGCAACGAGGTGCAGAAATTGCTGTTTCTCGGTTCGTCCTGCATCTATCCGAAGTTTGCGGCGCAGCCGATCTCCGAGGATGCCTTGCTGACCGGTCCGCTCGAACCGACCAACGAATGGTATGCGATCGCCAAGATCGCTGGGCTGAAACTGTGCCAGGCCTATCGGCGCCAATACGGTGTCGAGTACATCTCGGCGATGCCGACCAACCTCTATGGCCCCGGCGACAATTTCGACCTCTCCACCAGCCATGTCGTGCCAGCCCTGATGCGCAAGGCGCACAAGGCCAAGCGCGCCGGCGACAAAACCCTGGAGGTCTGGGGATCGGGCACGCCGATGCGCGAGTTCCTGCATGTCGACGACGCCGCCGACGCTCTGGTCTGGCTGCTGAAAAACTATGCCGGCGACAGCCACGTCAATGTCGGCTCGGGCGAAGACATCACCATTGCCGAACTGGCCCGCACCATGCTCGCCGTCGTCGGCGCCGAGGCGGCGCTCACATTCGATGCGACGAAGCCGGACGGCACGCCGCGCAAGCTGATGGACGTGTCGCGCCTGTTTGCCACGGGCTGGCGGCCGCGGTACTCGCTTCAGAGCGGATTGGAGCAGACCTATGCCTGGTTTCTCCAGCATATCGAGACGGGCGATCTCCGCCTCGGCGCGGCGTGATCTCAATCGACGCTGATCGCTGCCACCAGACATGACGGCCTGGGCGGCGGCCGTCTCTTGGCGATGGCCAATGCAAACTCGCTCACCGATATGTTGGATACCGTTTCGGATTCACTTGGAAGAGCGATCCCCCGGGACATCAAAATTCATATCGTCTCGTCGGTAAGGCCGAAAAAAAGCTCTGCCGACTTCAATGAGAAGCATTGGCTGGGGCCAAAAATCAAGCGGCCCGATTTGGCGTTCTCGAGAATACGGCATTCACGCGGTCCAACCAGAAGCGCGCCCGTAAGACGAGGAAATCCACGGGGTGCGAGTGACGGCGGATTGTCTGGATGGTGGGCGTGACAGGGATTGAACCTGTGACCCCTGCAATGTCAATGCAGTGCTCTCCCGCTGAGCTACACGCCCATCCGAAGCCGCGCATACACCATTTTTGCCACGGCGCGTCAATAGCAGGAAAAGGGAAAGAAAGGTTCGTCTTGCCGCACCGTCGAAGGCGCGCCGGAAGCCGGCGGCGGAAACGTGTCAGGCTGCCTGCAGCATCTTTTCGACCTCGTTGACGAGGTCGCGCAGATGGAACGGCTTCGACAGCACCTTGGCGTCTTTCGGCGCCTTGGAATCCGGATTGAGCGCAACGGCGGCGAAGCCGGTGATGAACATGACCTTGAGGTCGGGATCGATCTCGGTGGCGCGGCGGGCGAGTTCGATGCCGTCCATCTCCGGCATGACGATATCGGTCAAGAGCAGCGAGAAGGGCTCTTCTCGCAGCCGCTCATAGGCGCTGGCGCCATTGTCGAAATCGCTGACCTGGTAGCCGGCACGCTCCAGCGCCTTGACGAGGAACCGGCGCATGTCATCGTCGTCTTCCGCCAGTAGAATGCGTGCCATCTTGTCCCGTCCGAATCACCCGCCCGGGACTGCCGTGGGGCAGCCCGTTAACCATCCTGTATATGAGGAGGTGAGGGTAAACATCAAGTGAACGATAAAGGCCCGATCCGGCTTTAACAAAGCGGTCCGGACGCCGAAACGCTGGACATGCGGCCGGGGAGGTGGCACCTTTCCAACCATGATGCATTGGTGTTTCCGGGTTCGTTCAAATTGAAAACAGCAGCCGAGGATTTTTTGGTCGTTCCCCCCTTCGAAATCCGGTCGGGCGCCGAACAGCGTGTCCCCTTCCTCTTCAACTCGCCGCATAGCGGCCGTCACTATCCGGACCGGTTCCTGGCCATGGCAAGGCTGGACCGAAACGCCATCCGCCGCTCCGAAGATTGCTATGTCGACGAATTGTTCGGCGGCGCGGTCGCGCTCGGCGCGCCGATGCTGGCGGCAAACTTCCCGCGCGCCTATCTCGACGTCAACCGGGAGCCTTGGGAACTCGATCCGCGCATGTTCGCCGAACCGGTGCCGTCGTTTTGCAACATCCGTTCGGCGCGCGTCGCCGGTGGGCTTGGCACCGTGCCCAAGCTGGTGGGAGAGGGGCTCGAAATCTATGCCGGCCGCTTGCCGCTGGCGGAAGCCGTCGCGCGTATCGAGGCCGTCTACAAGCCTTATCACGAGACGCTGAAACGGCTTTTGACCAGGACCCATGCGCGGTTCGGCTTTGCCGTGCTGATCGATTGCCATTCGATGCCGGCGAGCATCAGGGTCGGCGACAGCGGCGTCAGGCCCGACTTCATCGTCGGCGACCGCTTCGGCATCTCCGCCGCGGCAGCGTTGACCGAGACGGCGATCGGCCTGCTCATCGGCATGGGCTATACCGTCGCCCATAACAAGCCCTACGCCGGAGGCTTCATCACCGAGCACTATGGCCGCCCCGTGCGCCATCTCCATGCGCTGCAGATCGAGGTCAATCGCGGGCTCTACATGAACGAGCGGACGTTCCAGAAATCCGCCGGCTTCGATGCGCTCGCCGACGATCTGGCGCAATTCTCGGCCGACCTGATGGCAATGCCCGACCATAATTTTATCGACCTGCCGCTTGCCGCCGAATGATCGCCGAAAAACGAAACGAGATCTTGCGCCGGATAAAGGCATCGGCGTGCGGGTCGGGACGCGCAATCGGCTGAGTGCCGCGCCGAAAAAAAGACCGCATCGTTTGCACGACACGGTCGAAGTCTAGGGAGGAAACGCCCAAGGAGGGCATGGACAGGAGAACCTGTCCGAGAACAAATCTATTGTGCGATGCACAAATGTCAAGCCGCCGTGCGGCGTTTTTAATTCACCATGATGTGGAAACTGCGTTTCGAGGGCGCCAGCGTTGCATTCGTGCAACAGTCGTCGATGCGCAAAAGTCTCGCACGCCCTTGTTTTGGCGGAAATCCACAGGCAGACGATGGTTCCAGCACGCTAAAGCGCCTCGCGTCTGACCGGACGACGCGCTTTAGGTTGTTGTTTTATGCATGTCGTTATCGCAAAACCGCTGCACACTTTTGCGCGACATGCATTACGCGGGAGAATCAGTTGGACATCAGCATCGATTTCATGCGGCGCATTGCGGATGCCGCCGCAGCCGAAACCTTGCCGCGCTTCCGCAGCCAGGGCGCGGTCGCCAACAAGGAGCAAGGCAGCTTCGACCCGGTCACCGAGGCCGACCGCGAGGCCGAGCGGGTCATCCGCGCGCTTATATCAGCGGAATATCCCGATCACGGCATTCTCGGCGAGGAGCATGGCAGCGAGAACATTTCCAGCAGGCATGTCTGGGTGATCGATCCGATCGACGGCACCCGTGCCTTCATTTCCGGCCTGCCGGTGTGGGGAACCTTGGTCGGGCTGACGGTCGACGGCGATGCCGTCGCCGGCATGATGTCGCAGCCCTTTACCGGCGAGCTTTTCTACGCCAACGCGTCCGGCGCCCATTATGAAGGCCCGGGCGGACCGCGAAGGCTGACCACACGCAAGACGACAAGCCTCGCCGAAGCGACGCTGTTCACCACCACGCCAGCACTGTTCAAGGGAGACGCGCGCCTGCGCTACGACCTGTTCGAGCGGCAGGTCCAGCTCGCCCGCTACGGTACCGACTGCTATGCCTTCGCCATGGTCGCGGCGGGAAGCGTCGACATCGTCGCCGACCCCGGTTTGAAACCCTACGATATCGTCGCGCTGATCCCGATCATCGAGAAGGCCGGCGGCGTCGTCACCACCTTCGAAGGCGGACCGGCGGAAAGGGGCGGCGACATCCTGGCTGCGGCAACGCCGGAGCTTCATGCCGCCGCGATGGCGGCGTTGCGTGGCTGAACCGGCTGGGCAGCTGGCCACTATGGACTGAAGTGCCCACGGCGACGATAACCCAATGCTCCTGACGGCAGGGTGTCAGCAGCTCTCGGCTATGGAGACAATGCCACGGGAGGGAGTCTGATGCCGACGCGGTCAACAACCAGCCATTCCGAAGATGCTCCAGTAGAAAATGCGTTGGCAGAAAATGCCCTGGGAGATGGGCGGGCCGATTTCGATTTCTTCTTCGGACGCTGGAACGTCAACCATCGAAGGTTGCAGGAGCGCCTGCAAGGCGACACGAACTGGGACGTGTTTGGCGGGACATGCGAGGTGCGCCCGATCCTTGGCGGACTCGGCAATGTCGACGACAATGTGATTGAATTGCCGGTCGGCGCCTATCGCGCCGTCACGCTGCGGACCTTCGATCCGGCGACGAGACAATGGTCGATCTGGTGGATCGACGGCCGCAGCCCGGCGACCATCGATATTCCGATGCGCGGCGCCTTCCAAGCAGGCGTCGGCACGTTCCTGTGTGAAGACGTTTTTGATGGACGCGTTATCCAGGTTCGCTTCCTGTGGTCGCGGATGACTGAAAAATCGGCGCGCTGGGAGCAGGCTTTTTCAGCGGATGGCGGCAAGACCTGGGAGACCAACTGGATCATGGATTTCGCCCGGCAAGTGTAGGCCGACGATCGACCTGGCAGGCATTTTTTCAAGCCAAGTCATTCTTTCAAGCCAAGTCATGGATTTCAATGATTTGGAGCGGTCTTTTGCGCGTCACGAGGGAGCACTCAATCAGGCGTTGTCGTCGCTTCCCGGGATGAAGGCATCGAAGGCGGCAAAGAACTGCTCGCGATAAAAGTCGGCTTCCTGCAATATTTCATGGCGTGCGCCATCGATCACCAGCAGCGAACCGAGACGCAGGCGTCTGGTGTAGGTTTCCACCGCCTTCGTCGAGACGACCTGGTCGGCGCCGGCGGCGACCACCAGCAAGGGAACCCGGATCCTGGCCATGAAGTCGGGATCGCTGATGACCTCTGAGGCCTGCGCCGCCGCTTTCAGCCAGCGGATCGTCGGGCCGCCGAGCGCCAGCTGCGGGTAGGTTTCGTAGAGCAGCGTGTTGCGCCGATACCGCTCGGGATCCGATGTCACCTTGTTGACGGCAAAGGGTATGGTTTTTCTGGGCCGCGGACCCCAGGCGGCGTAAAGCTTGCCAAGACCCAGCAGACAGAACAGCGAGCAGAGGCGACGAACAGTGGTTGTCGAGACCGGCAGGTCGGGCACCGCCAGGAAGGGCGCGATCAGCACCATGCGCCGTACGCGGTTCACCATCGACGGCCCGGCAAGCAGCGTGATCACCGCCCCGGCCGAATGGGCCAATATGTAATACGGCCCCCGGCAGTCGGGCAGCACGATCTCCTCGAAGAACTGTTCCAGGTCGCCGGTGTAGTCGAAGAAACTGCGGACATAGCCGCGCTCGCGATCGCTGATCAGCCGGTCGGAACCGCCCTGGCCGCGCCAGTCAAAGGTGGCGACGCCAAAACCGCGGTCGGCGAGGTTGCGGATGGTCTCGAAATACTTTTCGATGCACTCGTTGCGGCCGGTCAAGAGGACCACGGTGCCCTTCATCGGGCGGGCAACGGCGGGAAAGAGGCCATAACGGATTTTCTTGCCGTCGCGCGCGGTGAAGAAACCATGGGCCGCATTTTCCGGCAGCGGATTGCCCGGAATTTCGTGGAAGAGGGGAATTTTGTCGAGGAGGTCCGTCATTCGGCGCTGCGTTTTAAGTGTCGCTGCCTGCATGGCGCAAGCTTTGGTAGGCATAGACGCCCCATGCAGCAAAAGCAAAGGGCAGCAAAAGCAAAGGAATTCCGGACGCGTTGGAAAGGCTGAACGAGCCAGCCGGCGAGTGAGGCCGAAAGCAGCTTGCGGCATGCTTCCGGCCCCCCGTCGATCCGGGAGGAAGGGACGTTACACCCGGTCGGCCTCGTTGCGGCATCTCGCGCATAACCGCGAAAACCGCAGCCGATTTCGCCGTGAATCATGCGCAATCAAAGTGTTACAGCTTCCTTTTGCGTGTCCGAGAGGACGCGCGACGCCGTAACCGCCGCCTGTTCCTTGATCCTGGAAGCAGTTTAGCGCGACTTAGCTGAACGTCCGCCGAAGCCGCGGTTCATCTGCCGTTCATCGAGGCGGCAGAATCTTGAAATGCCTTCTCGTGCTCCCCAAATGTCTGTTGCGGCCGCCAATGTCGGGGCCGCTGGCCCATCCGGAACGCCGTCACGGGTTTCGCACCGGCCACACGTTTGTTGCTCAACAGGAGAACACACTATGCGTCACGTTGATTTTTCCCCGCTTTATCGTTCGACCGTCGGTTTCGACCGGCTGTTCACCATGCTCGATTCGCTTGCGCAGCCGGAAGGTGCACAGACCTATCCGCCCTACAACATCGAGCGCACCGGTGAGGATTCCTATCGCATCTCGATGGCGGTCGCCGGCTTCTCGGACGATGAGCTCTCGATCGAGGCTCACCGCAACGTTCTGACAGTCAAGGGTGAGCGCAAGGAGGGCAATGGCGAAGGCTCTGAACTGCTCTATCGCGGTATCGCCAGCCGGGCCTTTGAGCGCCGCTTCCAGCTTGCCGACCATGTTGATGTCGTCGGCGCCTCGCTGAAGAACGGCCTGCTCTTCGTCGACCTCAAGCGCAATATTCCCGAGGAGCTGAAGCCGCGCAAGATCGCGATCACCGCGTCTTCGGCGAAGGCCAAGCAGATCGAGGCCAAGACCACCGCGTAAGCTGCGTCACAAAGACGACCTAAGGGACGAAGGGCGGCGCCTGGCGCCGCCCTTTTTGAATTAGGTGCCGCTATCCAGCAATTAGCTCGCCAAAGCGGTCGACCTCTTCGGCCGTGGTCGCAAAGCTGGTGACGAAACGATAGAGCGCTTCGTCCTCGCCGATATGGCCATCAAAGTCGTGCGGCTTGTGCCAGTCGTAGAAGGCGGCACCGGCCAAATGCACCCGTTCAGCCTTGGCCTTTTTCGTCACCGCGAACACTTCGTTGGCTTGCGGCAGCCAGGCCAGACGCGCCGACGCGGAATCCTCGATCAGTGCTGCGAGGCGTGCTGCCATGGCGTTGGCATGCCGGGCCGTGTCGAGCCACAGGTCGTCCTTGAAATAGGCTTCGAACTGCGCTGCGATGAAGCGCGATTTCGAGAACAATTGCGCCGCGCGCTTGCGCAGGAAGGCCAGTTCCCTGGCGCGGTCGAGGTCGAACAGCACGATAGCCTCGGCGCACCAGCAGCCGTTCTTGGTACCGCCGAAAGAGAGGATGTCGACGCCGCCCTTCCAGGTCATCTCCGCCGGTGTTGTCTCGAGCGCGACCAGCGCATTGGCGAAGCGGGCGCCATCCATGTGCAGCGGCAGTTTGTGATGCTTGGCGATCGCAGAAATCCTGGCAATTTCGTTCAGTGTGTAGATGGTGCCGACCTCGGTCGACTGGGTGATCGACACCGCCATCGGGCGCCCGGAATGGACGATTTCAGCCGCGAACCGGTCGACCGCCCTGTCCAGCCTATTCGGATCGATCTTGCCCAGCGCGCCGTCGACGGGATGGAGCCGTGAGCCGCCGGTAAAGTATTCCGGGGCGCCGCATTCATCCTCGATGACATGCGACTCTCGATGGCAGAAGGAAATGCCGCCCGATTTGTTGTACGCGGTCAGCGACAGGGAATTGGCGGCGGTGCCGGTGGCCACGAAAAACACCGCGACCTCGCGCTCGAAGATTTTGTTGAAGCGCTGGTATGCGGCCTCGTCGAGGGCGCCGTCGCCATAGGCGGTGGAAAAGCCGCCGGCATGGGCCGACAGGCCCGCGGCGATGCTGGGATGGGCGCCTGCCCAATTGTCGGAAGCGAAATTCATGCGTTTGCCTGTGCTGGGAAAATCAGGGCGACCTTGGCCGCTTTCGCATGCCGCTCGCAAGTGCCAAGTGCCGGAAAAGCGGTAAAGCCAGCGAGAGGCCGGGACCTAAAGCGCGTCGCGTTCGGCCGGCCTCATGCGACGCGCTTTAGGTTGTTGTTTTCATGCATGTCGTTATCGCAAAACCGCTGCACACTTTTGCGCGACATGCATTAAGGCGGACGACCGAAGGTTGCGTTTTGGCGGAGTGGCGCGTAATTTTCTGTCTCTAGATGCCCATGATTGTTGTGAATCGGTCTTGTGCGCATCCGCAATTTCTGTCATAAAAATTTAGGACAGTAGTGCTGTCTTATTTTGTCGCACAAAACAGGCTGGATTGGCGTATCATTGGGCCGCTCCGGCCATTGCCGCGAGCGACAGGTAAACAGCCCGGCTCTGGCCTGTACGATTGCCGGATGCGAACCAGGCCGCCTGGTTCTGCAAGGATTTCGCAAGACGTGCCGCAAGGATGAGAGGGAAGCTCATGCGCTTCCCAACGGAAACCAGCGCCCGAAGGGCTGGCATGGAGGACAGGACGATGACGGAAGTGACGCCATCTGCGACGAACGGCCCGGCCGCGCAGACGAAAGCGCTAGCCGTCAAAAATCCGTCCATCGCCACTGGCCTGACCAAGATCGGGCGGACCCCTACCGGGTTCGCCGCCCACGGCCTTTACGATCCGCGCAACGAGCACGATGCCTGCGGCGTCGGCTTCATCGTCAATATGAAGGGCGTCAAGTCGCATCAGATCGTCACGGACGGCCTGGCGGTGCTCGAAAATCTGACGCATCGCGGCGCCGTCGGCGCCGACCCACTGATGGGCGACGGCGCCGGCGTGCTGGTGCAGCTTCCCGACCGCTTCTTCCGCGAGGAGATGGCCAGCCAGGGCGTCGAACTGCCCAAGCCCGGCCATTACGCCGTCGGCCATGTGTTCATGCCGCGCGATCCTGAGCTTCAGGCGCATATCGAAGGCATCATCGCCGAGGTCGCGCAGCTCGAAGGCCAGCCGCTGCTCGGCTTTCGTGACGTGCCGGTCGACAATTCATCGCTGTCGAAGGCGCCTGATATCGCTGCTTCAGAACCGGTCCAGCGGCAGGTGTTTTTGGGTCGTGGCGCCGAGATCGAGAGCGACGACGATTACGAACGGCGGCTCTACATCCTGCGCAAGGTCATTTCCGGTCGTATCCACGAAGAGACCAAGGGCGTCGACAATGGGTTCTACGTCGTGTCGATGTCATCGCGGACCATCGTCTACAAGGGCATGTTCCTGGCCTATCAGGTCGGCGCCTATTACAAGGATCTGACCGATCCGCGTTTCGAGACGGCGCTGATCCTCGTCCACCAGCGCTTCTCGACCAACACCTTCCCCTCGTGGAAGCTGGCGCATCCCTATCGCATGGTCGCCCACAATGGCGAGATCAACACGCTGCGCGGCAACGTCAACTGGATGGCGGCGCGGCAGGCTTCGGTCGATTCCGAACTGTTCGGCAACGACATCTCCAAGCTGTGGCCGATCTCCTATGAGGGGCAGTCGGACACCGCCTGTTTCGACAATGCGCTCGAATTCCTGACGCAGGGCGGCTACTCGCTCGCCCACGCGATGATGATGCTGATCCCTGAGGCCTGGGCCGGCAACAAGCTGATGGATCGAGATCGCAAGGCCTTTTATGAATACCACGCCGCCCTGATGGAGCCGTGGGACGGGCCGGCGGCGGTGGCCTTCACCGACGGCCGCCAGATCGGCGCCACGCTCGACCGCAACGGGCTGCGCCCGGCGCGCTATATCGTCACCGACGACGATCGCGTCATCATGGCCTCGGAAGCCGGCGTGCTGCCGGTGCCGGAGGAAAGGATCGTCAAGAAGTGGCGGCTGCAGCCCGGCCGCATGCTTTTGATCGACCTGGAGAAGGGCCGCATCGTTTCCGACGAGGAGATCAAGTCGGAGATCGCGACCAGGCATCCCTACAAGAGCTGGCTCGCCAACACCCAGCTCATCCTCGAAGACCTGAAGCCGGTCGAGCCGCGGGCGCTGCGCAGGGACGTCAGCCTGCTCGATCGCCAGCAGGCGTTCGGCTTTACCCAGGAAGACACCAAGCTGCTGATGTCGCCGATGGCGACCACCGGCCAGGAAGCGGTCGGCTCGATGGGCACCGACACGCCGATTTCGGCGATGTCGGACAGATCGAAGCTGCTCTACACCTATTTCAAGCAGAACTTCGCCCAGGTCACCAACCCGCCGATCGACCCGATCCGCGAGGAACTGGTGATGAGCCTGGTGTCGTTCATCGGGCCGAGGCCGAACATCTTCGACCTCGTCGGCAATTCGCGTCGCAAGCGGCTCGAAGTGCGCCAGCCGATCCTGACCAATGGCGATCTTGAGAAGATCCGCTCCATCGGTCATACCGAGGACCGTTTCGACACCAAGACGATCGACATCACCTATGCTTCGAACGAAGGCGCGGCCGGCATGCAGGGCGCCATCGACCGGCTGTGCGAGCGCGCCGAGGCGGCGGTCGCCGGCGGCTACAACATCATCATCCTGTCCGACCGTCAGCTCGGGCCGGACCGCATCGCCATCCCGGCATTGCTGGCGACGGCGGCGGTCCACCATCATTTGATCCGCAAGGGATTGCGCACGTCGGTGGGGCTGGTGGTCGAGTCCGGCGAACCGCGCGAGGTGCATCATTTCTGCTGCCTTGCGGGCTATGGCGCCGAGGCGATCAATCCCTATCTCGCCTTCGACACGCTGCTCGACATGCACAAGCGCGGCGAGCTGCCGGCCGAAGTCGACGCCAATGAGGTCGTCTCCCGCTACATCAAGTCGATTGGCAAGGGCATTCTCAAGGTGATGTCGAAGATGGGCATCTCGACCTACCAGTCCTATTGCGGCGCGCAGATCTTCGACGCCATCGGGCTGGAGACCGATCTCGTGCAAAAATATTTCACCGGCACCGCGACGCTGATCGAAGGCGTCGGGCTGGAAGAGATCGCGGCCGAGACGGTCAGCCGCCACGCCGACGGCTTCGGCAACGACCCGGTGTTGCGCAACAGCCTCGAGGTCGGCGGCGAATACATGTTCCGCATGCGCGGCGAAGCGCATATCTGGTCGCCCGATGCGGTGGCCACCCTGCAGCACGCCGTGCGCCAGGGGTCGTCGCAGACGTTCAAGGACTATTCCGCTCAGATCGACAGCGAGACGGCGCGGGCGCAGAGCATTCGCGGCCTGTTCAAGATCAGGCTGGCCGAAGAAACCGGGCGCAAGAAGGTCGCGCTCGACGAGGTCATGTCGGCTGCCGATATCGTCAAGCGGTTCTCGACCGGGGCGATGTCCTTCGGCTCGATCTCCAGGGAAGCGCACACCACGCTGGCGCGCGCCATGAACACGATCGGCGGCAAGTCGAACACCGGCGAGGGCGGCGAAGAAGCCGACCGTTACCTGCCGCTGCCGGACGGCGGCAAGAACCCCGAGCGTTCGGCGATCAAGCAGGTCGCTTCCGGGCGTTTCGGCGTGACGGCGGAGTATCTGGTGAACTCCGATGTGATGCAGATCAAGGTGGCGCAAGGCGCGAAGCCTGGCGAGGGCGGTCAGCTGCCCGGTCACAAGGTCGATGCCACCATTGCCAAGGTCAGGCATTCGACGCCCGGCGTCGGCCTGATCTCGCCGCCGCCGCATCACGACATCTACTCGATCGAGGATCTGGCGCAGCTCATCTACGACCTCAAGAACGTCAATCCGGCGGCTGATGTCTCGGTCAAGCTGGTTTCGGAAGTCGGTGTCGGCACGGTTGCGGCCGGCGTCGCCAAGGCGCGCGCCGATCACATCACCATTTCCGGCTATGACGGCGGTACCGGCGCATCGCCGCTGACCTCGCTCAAGCACGCCGGCAGCCCGTGGGAAATGGGCCTTGCCGAGACGCACCAGACGCTGGTGCTCAACGGCCTCAGGTCGCGCGTCGCGCTGCAGGTCGATGGCGGCCTGCGCACCGGGCGCGACGTCGTCATCGGCGCGCTGCTTGGCGCCGACGAATTCGGCTTCTCGACCGCGCCGCTGATCGCGGCCGGCTGCATCATGATGCGCAAGTGCCATCTCAACACCTGCCCGGTCGGCGTCGCGACGCAGGATCCGGTGTTGCGCAAGCGCTTCAAGGGCACGCCGGAACATGTCATCAACTTCTTCTTCTATGTGGCGGAAGAGGTCCGGGCGCTGCTCGCCGAGATGGGCTATACCCATCTCGACCAGATCATCGGCGACACCGAACTCCTGGAGAAGCGGGCGCTGATCCAGCACTGGAAGGCGCGCGGGCTCGACTTCAGCAAGATGTTCTTCAAGCCGGATGCCCCGCATGAGGCGGTGCACTGGACCGAGCGGCAGAAGCATCCGATCGACGACGTGCTCGACCGCAAGCTGATCGACTTGGCCAAGCCGGCGCTCGAAGCCAGGCAGCCGGTCAGCATCGAGCTGCCGATCCGCAATGTCGACCGTTCGACCGGCGCCATGCTGTCGGGCGAAGTGGCAAAGCGCTTCAGGCACAAGGGCCTGCGCGAGGACACGATCTCGGTGAAGCTCACCGGCACCGCCGGCCAGTCCTTCGGCGCCTTCCTGGCGCGTGGGGTTTCGTTCGAGCTGGTCGGTGCCGCCAACGACTACGTCGGCAAGGGCCTGTCGGGCGGACGCATCGTCATCCGCCCGCCTGAGAACACGAAGATCGTCGCAGCCGAGTCGATCATCATTGGCAACACCGTGCTTTACGGCGCGACCGAGGGCGAGGCCTATTTCTGCGGCGTCGCCGGCGAGCGTTTTGCGGTTCGCAATTCGGGCGTGGCCGCCGTCGTCGAAGGTGTTGGCGACCATGGCTGCGAATACATGACCGGCGGCATTGTCGTCGTCATCGGGCAGACCGGCCGCAACTTTGCCGCCGGCATGTCGGGCGGCGTCGCCTATGTGCTCGATGAGGTGGGTGATTTCGCCGAGCGCTGCAACATGGCGATGGTCGAACTGGAACCCGTTCCCGAAGAAGACGACCTGATGGAGAAACTGCTCCATCATGGCGGCGATCTCGACCACAAAGGCCGCGTCGACGTGTCCGGCGACATGACCAGCCATGATGAGGAGCGGCTCTATCAGCTGATCTCGAACCACGTCCATTACACGGGTTCGGTGCGCGGCCGCGAGATCCTCGACAACTGGGCGACTTTCCGGCCGAAATTCCGGAAGATCATGCCGGTCGAATACCGCCGCGCGCTGATCGAAATGGAACGCATGCGCATGGGCGTTGCGGCGGAATAGGCTTTGGGAGTTGCCGGGAAGCAAAGCTTCCCGGGCGACGCCTTCATCAACAATCCTGGCCTCGGACTGAAGGTTGCCATGGCTGCCTTATGAGGTTAACGGGTGCGTCGTCGAGCGCGCCATCTGGACAGCAGGGACTGGACTATGGGCAAGGTAACAGGGTTTCTCGAGATCGACCGGCAGGTGCACAAGTACCAGCCGGCTTCCGACCGCATCCGGCATTTTCGCGAGTTCACGCTGCCGATGTCGGACAAGGAGGTCGAGAAACAGGCCGCGCGCTGCATGGATTGCGGCATTCCGTACTGTCACGGGCCGACCGGCTGCCCGGTCCACAACCAGATCCCGGACTGGAACGACCTCGTCTACAATGGCGACTGGGACAATGCGATCCGCAACCTGCATTCGACCAATAATTTCCCGGAATTCACCGGCCGCATCTGTCCGGCACCTTGCGAGGAAGCCTGCACGCTGAACCTCGAGGACATTCCGGTCGCCATCAAGACGATCGAGCAGGCAATCGCCGACAAGGCCTATGAAACCGGTCATATCCGGCCCTATCCGCCGGAAAGGAAAACCGGCAGGCGCGTCGCAATCATTGGCTCGGGGCCGGCCGGCATGGCGGCCGCCCAGCAGCTTGGCCGCGCCGGTCACGACGTTCACGTCTATGAGCGCGAGAGCCGGCCGGGCGGGCTGATGCGCTACGGCATCCCCGACTTCAAGATCGAGAAGCACTACATCGACCGGCGCATCGAGCAGATGCAAGGCGAGGGGGTGAGCTTCCATTGCGGGATCAATGTCGGCGTCGACAAGCCGGTGGCGGAGCTGCTCGCCGAATATGATGCGGTGCTCTATTGCGGCGGTTCGGAAACGCCGCGCCCGGCCAACATTCCCGGCGACGATCTCGACGGCGTGCACGACGCGATGCCTTACCTGGTGCAGCAGAACAAGCGCATCGGCGGCGAGCCGATCCAGTCGGTGGCGTGGCCCTCGCCGCCGATCGTCGCCGGCGGCCAGCATGTCGTCGTCGTCGGCGGCGGCGACACCGCGTCCGACTGCGTCGGCACTGCCTTCCGCCAGGGCGCCGTGCGTGTCACCCAGCTCGACATCCGGCCGCAGCCGCCGGAAAAGGAGGACAAGCTTTCGGTCTGGCCCTACTGGGCGACGAAGATGCGCACCTCGTCCTCGCAGGCGGAAGGCGCCGAGCGCGAGTTCCAGGTGGCGACGCTCGAATTCATCGGCGAGGACGGCGCGTTGACCGGCGTCAAATGCTGCGAGGTCGATGAAAGGCGCAAGCCGATCGCCGGCACGGAATTCGTCATCCGTGCGGATCTCGCCTTCATCGCTATCGGCTTTGCCGGGCCGGCCGCCGTCGGGCCGGTGTCGGAACTGGCTGGCCAGATGAAGATCGCCGTCGACAGCCGCCGCTCGAACAACGTCGAGGCCAATGATCGCGATTACAAGACCAGCGTCGAAAAGCTCTACGCGGCAGGCGATGTGCGCCGCGGTCAATCGCTGGTCGTCTGGGCGATCCGCGAGGGCCGTCAGGCAGCGCGTTCGATCGACGAGGCGCTGATGGGATCGAGCGTGCTGCCGCGCTGAGACCGTCTCCTACTTGCGCGGCCGCCCGGCAGGTTTACGGAGTGATCGCGGTGGTCGTTTCGGGCACGGCCGGCGCCGCAGGCTGCTTCCTTGGCGGCCAGGAAAAATCGTCGGCGCGTCCGGGCGAAGCAGCTGATACCTTGCCCTCGACGAAGAGTTTTTCGCCGGGCCCGTCCGCCTTTGCCGGCGCTGCTGCGCCGAGAAGTTCCGAACCGCCGTCGAGTGCCGGATCGCTGAGCAGCATCGGCACCGTGCGATCGACGGGCATGGGTGTCGGTGTCGGCGCCCCGACCGGAGCGCCGGCTGGCGCATAAGCTGCCAGTGTGCCCGGAGGCGAGGTCATTCCAAGGATCTTCAGCAAGGGTTTTTCGGCATAGAAGGCGAGCTTGCGTTTGCCGGCTTTCGACACACGGATGCCGTCGTCGGTGCGCAGGCGCACCGGCTGGCCGTTGATATCAGGCCCGCTGGTGACAAAGGCGCCTTCCTCGTCAACGAAACCGTCCCAGATGTCGACGAATTCGCCGCCATGGCTTTCGGCCGTCGAGCGGTAGATGTCGTTGAAAGCCAGCATGTCGGAGGTCATCTTCGGCGCCTTGAAGGCCGGCATGCCGACCCACAGATACGGCACCTTGGCCGATGCGATGACCTTGCCGAACGCTTCGGTACGGCGTTCGTATTCCTTGGTCCACGCTTCGGTCCGTGGCTGTTCGCGTTCACCGTTCACGCGCATCTGCTGCCGATCGTTGGAACCCAGCATGACGATCACGGCCGCGGGCTTTTCGGTCTCGATCAGCGACTTGATCTGTTCGGGCCAGTTGTAGAAATCGTCACGCACGAAACCGGACGAACCATTGCTGCGAACGACGATCCTGACCTTGTTGTTTTCGGCAAAGGCGGTGTCGAGACCCTCGGCGAGGCCGGTCGCCATGAAATCGCCGACCACCAGAACGGTGCGGGCATCCGGCGCCTTCTCGACAATGGGGGCTGCCGGCTCAGCCGGCCGGCGCGGCGCGGCTCGCGACTTTCTGACTTTTGGCTTCCGTGGCCCGATCCTCTGAATCCGTCGCGGCTCAATCAGTCGCGGCGGTTCCACCCGCTCGCTTCGGCGCAGAAACAACAAGTCGCGCAGCGACCAGCCACGCCTTTGTTCTTCCTGCGCCACGGCCGGCGTGTGAAAGACGGCGGCAGTGCCGACGGCCAGGACGGCAATAGCCAGAATCAGGATCGGCACGCGACGAAGGATCACACGGATACGCGCAGCCGAAACCAATTACCGTCTCCATCCCTAAGAGCGCCGGACTCTGATACAACCGTGCCGCCGCTCTACCTTAAGTTAAGCATCGGATTTCCTCAAAACCGGTTTGGGTCCGATGCTCCAGGTCTGCCCTATGCGAAGCTAGTTCTGCCTGAGCCATTTGAGCACTTCCATGCTCGGATGTCCGTCCTGGGTCAAGCCAGCCTTCGCCTGGAAGGCCATGATGGCGGCTTTCGATCCCTCGCCGATCTTGCCGTCGAACTTGCCGTCATAGTAGCCGTACTGGGAAAGCCGTTGCTGAAGCTCCTGCCTCTCCTCGAAGGAGAGCTTCGTGAAAGGCCGCTTCCAGTCCTGCACAAGCCCACCATAACCGGCGATTTCGTCGGCAAGAAGGCCAACGGCAACCGCATATTTGTCGGCATTGTTGTAACGCTTGATGACCGAAAAATTCTTGACCATCAGGAAAGCCGGGCCGCCACGGCCGCCTGGCACCTTCAGCGTGGCCTTCTCCCCACTCTTGAACGGCTTGCCGTTGGCACGCGTGACACCCAGCGCTTGCCATTGCGACAACGACTTCGATCCGGCCGGGAACTTCTTTCCGTCGGGAAGGCTGACTTCATAGCCCCAGGTCTTGCCGGCCTGCCAGCCGTTCTTCCTGAGCAGATTGGCGGCCGTTGCCAATGCATCGGGAATCGAATTCCAGATGTCACGCTTGCCGTCGCCGTCCATGTCGACCGCATAGGCCTGGTAGCTGGTGGGAATGAACTGGGTATGGCCCATGGCGCCGGCCCATGAGCCACTGAGGTGGCTTTTATCGATGTCGCCCCTTTGCAGGATCTTCAGCGCCGCGATCAACTGCGTGCGTGCGAATTTCGATCGTCTCGAATCGGCATAGCCAAGCGTGGCCAGCGAACGCACGACATTGCGCATGACATCGTCGCGCTTGAGGATTTCGCCGTAGTTCGATTCCATCGACCAGATCGCCAGCAGGATGTGACGGTCGACGCCGTATCTTGCCTCGATCCTGTCCAGCCACGGCTTCCACTTCCTGGCCATCTGCTTGCCAACAGCGACCGACTGGTCATGGACGCGGTTGTCGAAATAGTCCCAGGCGGGCGCGGTGAATTCGGGTTGATAACGCGCTTTTTCCAGCACGACCGGGTCGGCATCGCTGATGCCCTCGAATGCGCGGTCGTAAACGGCGCCGGAAACGCCGCTCCGCACCGCGGTGGCGCGGAAGCTCGCCACCCATTGCCGGAAACCGGCGTCGGCAAAAGCCGATCCGGTGGGCATCAGCAAGGCAAGCGACAGACTGGCGGCCGCAACGATGCTGGTGAAGCGCTTTGCGGCGTCGCGAACGGACATCTTTTCCTCCTTCTTCATCACAGGAAGATCATTCATCGCCGAACCCGGTTAGCATTTAGTTTACCATAGGTGCCGTTGGGAACGAAAAGGCGGGTTGGCGCTTTACGGACTACAGATTTTTTCTGACCAGCCGTTCCATAATCCCAGATTCCGGCACGAAAATGTCTTGAAGCGGGATTGCCGAACAGCCTTAGAAGCGGATATTTGACAGCATGAAGAGAGTTCGCAAGGCAGTTTTCCCGGTCGCTGGCCTCGGCACGCGTTTTCTCCCGGCCACCAAGGCCATACCCAAGGAAATGCTGACCGTCGTCGACAGGCCAGTCATCCAGTATGTGGTCGACGAGGCACGCGAAGCCGGCATCGAGCATTTCATCTTCGTGACCGGACGCAACAAGGCGGTCATCGAGGACCATTTCGACGTTCAGTTCGAACTCTATGACACGCTCGCCCAACGCGGCAAGGACGACGAGCTCGCCCGCCTGCAGCGGCTGCAACCTTCGCCAGGGCAGACCAGCTTCACCCGCCAGCAGGTGCCGCTTGGCCTTGGCCATGCCGTCTGGTGTGCCCGCGAGCTGGTCGGCGACGAGCCCTTCGCGCTGCTTTTGCCCGATATGATCATGCAGTCCGAAAAAAGCTGCATGAAGGAGATGGTCGAGCTTTATGCCGAGACCGGCAACAACATCGTCGCGGTTCAGGAATGCGAGCCCGCCGAGGCCCATAAATACGGCATCGTCGGCCGCGGCGAGGAAACGCATCACGGTTTTCGCATTACCGGCATGGTGGAGAAGCCGAAGACCGGCACGGCACCCTCCAACCTATACATCAACGGGCGCTACATCCTGCAGCCGGAGATATTTGGGATACTCGAAGGCCAGGAGAAGGGCGCCGGCAACGAGATACAACTCACCGATGCGATGCTGAAGCTGGAGAAGCAGCAGCCCTTCTATGGCTGCCACTACCGAGGACGCACCTTTGATTGCGGATCGCCGGAAGGCTTTGTCGAGGCCAACGTCGCCTTCGCGCTGTGGCGCAGCGACATGAACGGACGCATGGCGGGCGTTATCAGCAAGCTTCTCGACGAGATGAAACCGTCAGAGCAGCGGGGCGCGGCGTTCTAACCCCCGGGCTAATGCATGCGCGCAAAAGCATGCCCTCGGGCCTGAACCGAGGGTGCGCGGCGGCTTGGTTTACGGCTGCAGCGTCACCCCGACAAAGATGCTGTGGGCGGTGTAGTCGCGGCCCTCGATGTTGCTGGTCTGTTTTTCAGTTCTGGCGCGGGTGGTCAGTCCGGCATATCGGTTCAGCCACCATGTCAGTCCGGCCTCGGCGCTCAGCGTCAGATCATGGCCGTCCGACCCGATGTAGTCGCGCCAGTCTACCCCGAGAGCTGCGTTGCCGATCAGGTTGGCACGGATTTCCCGCTCGGCGGTGAGGCGGCCGGAGTAAAGGATGGTGCCACTTTCGTCGGCGGTTGTCGTGCCCTCGACGATCGTCTGCCCGGTGAGGCCGATCGTGGTGCCGCGTTGCGGCGACCATCTGAGGTCGGCGTTCACCGTGGCGCCCGAAATTGCCGGCAGGCGGTCATCGTCGATCGCCTCGCGCAGCCAGCCGGCCGAGAACTCGCCGGCAAGCTTCTCGCCGAGGTCGAGCTCGGCGCCGGCCCGAACCCCAAGCCGCGTCGAGGATCGTTCGAAACCATTGCTGTCGACCCGCAAATCATAGACCCGGCGGCCAATTTCGACCTCGGTGAAAGGGGTGATGGCGGGCGAAATCTCATAGCCGGTGCGCAAGGTGGCGGTATAGAGCGTCGAATCGCGGTCTTTCTGCGACAGCGTTCCGCCCGTCGAAAGCCTGGCGTCGCCGTAGATGTCGTGTTCGACTGCGCCGGTCAGGGCGAAGCGCATCTTGCCGGCATCCTTCTCGACCGCAAGGCTGCCGTCGATGGTCTGGCGCACCGGCTGCTCGGCGGTGCCTTCGATGACGACCGGCGAGGAAGCCGATTCCGGTGCCGCCTCGTAACCGAGCCTGGCGATGGCGCGCAGATCGTTGTCGAAGTCGACATTGAGCGTGCCTTCGACACGGCCGCGCGCCTCCTCAACCTCGTCGCCCGATAGGGTCTTGAGAAAGGTGCCGTAGCCGTCGACGGTAGCCGAATTCTCCCGCCAGTCGGAGATGGCGTTGAAGCGCAGCGTCGTTTCCGACAGCAGGGCCGGCTTGCCTTCGCTGCTTGAATCGGCATTCGATGAGGCCTTCAGGCCTTGCTCGAGCGTCGGTCTGATCACGAACGAGCCGAGTTTGATGCCGTTGGCGGCGAACGGGTCGTCCTCGGCCCTCCTGTCCCGGCCTTCGATGGCTTCGGCGCGCTCGGCGCCCGGATCGAGTTGCTGCCTGTCGGCGGAATCGATGGTCACGGCACGGGAATTGATTGGGTCCGTCTCGGCGGTGTCCTCGTCATCCGTCGGGGCCGTCGTCGCGGTGGCGGCCTGTGTCTCGGCGGCTTCGTCCTGATCGGCTGCGCCCTGGGTTGCGCTCGATGGCCGGCGCGGCGGGACGGGAACGGGGGCGTCCGCAAACGGATCGTCGGTTGCTTCCGGCGGATCAAAAATGCTGCCGGTCGCGGGTGCCGCGTCGTCGTCCTGCACGGCGCCCGGGCTGGCCGGCTGATAGGTGGGCGTCGGCGCCGTGCTCTGGGTGATTGCACCGGCCTGCGCCGTCTGATCCTGGGCAATGCTCAATTGCCTGGCTTTGCGCTGCTGGTCGTCCAGAATCGCCGATTCCGAAACCTCGCCGCGCAGCTCGGTTACCTGGGCATAGGGCTGCGCAGGCCGCAGCAAGGCGAAGACGCTGGTCGCCAGCAGCAAGGCGCAGACCGCCTTGCCGTTTCGTCTTCTTTTCTTTTCAGGCGGGGCCCCGGACATCGCTACCACTGCTTGCGCGGCGCACGCGCGCCATACTTACCGAACCGTAAACGGGGATGGTTAACGTTGGGTTGAGGCGGCGGTCGATCAAAGCCCACTTGACGGCTAACGGATGGCAATTCTGTTGGACAGGCGCGCAGCAAAGCGCTAATCGCATGAGCCATGCATGCGGGATCCCCAGACAAGAAGCGGCTCGATGGGCAGGCTTCGATCGCCTCGGCGCTTAGAACGGTAGCGACCGAGCAGGCCGGTGTCGCGGCGCTGGCGGCCGCGCTCGAGAACGGGTTGACCGAACCGTTCGCGCGCGCCGTCGATATGGTGTCGCATATCGCCGGCCGCGTCATCGTCACCGGCGTCGGCAAGAGCGGCCATATCGGCTCGAAGATCGCGGCAACGCTCGCCTCGACCGGCACGCCGGCTTTCTTCGTCCATTCTGCCGAAGCCAATCATGGCGACCTCGGCATGATCGCCAGGGACGACGCCATCATCGCCATCTCGTGGTCGGGCGAGAGCCGCGAGCTCAAGGGCATCATCGCCTATTCCAGGCGCTTCTCGATTCCGCTGATCGCAGTCACCGCCGGAGAGCGATCGGCGCTGGCGCGGGCGGCCGATGTGGTGCTTTTGCTGCCGCGTGCGCCGGAAGCCTGCCCGCACGGCCTGGCGCCGACGACATCGACGCTGCTGCAACTGGTGATCGGCGATGCACTGGCCATCGCGCTGCTCGAAGCGCGCGGCTTCACGCCGGATCATTTCCGCACCTTCCATCCCGGTGGGCAACTTGGCGCCAATCTGACGCAGATCCGCGAAATCATGCATGTCGGCGACAGGCTGCCGCTGGTGCCTTCCGGCACTGGAATGCGCGAAGCGATCCTCGAATTGTCGCGCAAGGGGTTTGGCTGTGTGGCGATAACCGCTGCGGATGGTGCGCTGATCGGCATCATCACCGACGGCGACATCAGGCGCCACATCGGCAGCAATCTTTTGGCGATGAGCGTCGATCAGGTCATGACCAAGGAGCCGAAGACGGCCGGATCGGATACGCTGGTGGCGACCGCGCTGCAGACGATCAACAGTTCGACCATCTCCAGCCTGATGGTTGTCGAAGGCAGACGGCCGGTCGGACTTGTCCATCTGCACGATCTGCTGCGCATCGGCGCAGCCTGAGCTCGCCTGAGCGAATTTCGAAACTGAGAGACATCAGGCCTGTTTGAAAAGTCGCCTGCCGAGATGGTCGGATCAGTCCAGGACCGCCTCGACCGTCAGTTCCAGATCGGTGTCGGCCGCGCCCGTCACGCGCACCTGCGTGCCGGCCGGCAGGTCGGGGCCGGAGATGCGCCATAGCGTGTCGCCCAGCTTTATGCGGCCGCGGCCGTCCTTGATCGGCTCGTCCAGGGTGGCCATCCTGCCGATCATCTGTGCGCCGCGGCGATTGAGCAGTGGCTGATCGGTGCCATCATCGCGCCCACCCACCAGTCTCTTGCCGACATAGGTTGAAACCAGCGACATCGCCAGGAAGGCGAGAACCTGGATCTGCCAGGTCCAGAAATCCGCGTCCCAGATGAGCAGGGACACCACGCCGATCAGCAGAGCGGCGATGCCGATCCACAGCATGAATATGCCCGGTGCGATGACCTCCATCACCAGGAGGACGAAGCCGAGAACCATCCAAACCCAGGGGCCGAGTTCGGAAATGACGCGTTCGAACATGGCCTCAGGTCTCGCTGGGACGAACCACGGGCGGGCGTGCAGCCTGCCGCGTGGTGCCGGCAGTGCCCTCTGCGCCGAAAACTTCCTTGGCGATCGCGCCGATGCCGCCGAGCGTGCCGATCAATGACGAAGCTTCCATAGGCATCAGCACGACCTTGCTGTTTGTGGCGGAGCCGATCCTGGTCAGTGCTTCGGTGTATTTCAGCGCAACGAAGTAGTTGAGCGCCTGCACGTCGCCCTTGGCGATCGCTTCCGACACCACCTGCGTGGCGCGGGCCTCGGCCTCGGCCGAGCGTTCGCGCGCCTCGGCGTCGCGGAAGGCGGCTTCCTTGCGGCCCTCGGCTTCCAGGATCTGCGACTGCTTGAGGCCTTCGGCGTCGAGGATCTGCGCGCGCTTGTTGCGCTCGGCCATCATCTGGCGACCCATCGATTCGACGAGATTGGCCGGTGGATTGATGTCCTTGATCTCGACGCGGGTGATCTTGATGCCCCAGGGATGTGCCGCCTCATCGACGACGCGCAGCAGGCGTTCGTTGATGGCGTCGCGGTTCGACAAAAGCTCATCGAGGTCCATCGAGCCCATCACGGTACGGATGTTGGTCATCGTCAGGTTGAGGATGGCGTTCTCCAGCCCGGCGACCTGGTAGGCGGCCTGCGCCGCGTTGAGCACCTGGTAGAAGGCGACACCGTCGACGGCGACGGTGGCGTTGTCGCGGGTGATGATCTCCTGCGTCGGGACGTCGAGCACCTGCTCCATCATGTTCAATTTGGAGCCGATGCGGTCGACGAACGGCACGATGAGGTTGAGGCCGGGACTCAATGTCCTGGTATAGCGGCCAAAGCGTTCGACGGTATAGTTGTAGCCTTGCGGGATTGTCCGGATGCCTTTGAAAAGCACGAGCACGACAAGAGCGACAAGAACAAGAAGCGCGATATCGAAACCACTGAAATCCATTTGGCTCTCCCTCAGATGCCGGCCACGGAAATGTTTTCAACGCGACCGACTTCACCAAACACTTAAGTGTGTTTCAGGAACGTTACAATCAGGTGATAGTGGATAACCGGTGCATAGAAAGCCGGTTAGCGGCGCTCGATTGTATCGGCTTCACACCCAACCCGACAGTTCGCGCCGCACCATCGCCTCGATCACCGCCATGCCCTCGGCACTGTCGTTGAGGCAGGGAATATGCGCGAACTTTTCGCCGCCGGCATGATGGAAGGTCTCGGCCGCCTCCCTGCCGATCTCGTCCAGCGTCTCGATGCAGTCGACAGAAAAGCCCGGATTGACGATGGCGATCGATCTCACGCCTTCTCCGGGCAATTTCTCGACCGTCTTGTCGGTGTAAGGCTGCAGCCACTCCTGCGCGCCGAAGCGCGACTGGAACGTGGTGATCAGCTTCTTCTTATCCCAGCCGAGCTTTTCCCGCAGCAGCCGGGTCGTCTCAAGGCAATGGGCCTGATAGGGGTCACCCTTGTCGGAATAGGGTTTCGGAATGCCGTGATAAGAGGCGATGACCATTTCCGGCTCGAAATCGAGGCTCGCCAGATGGCGCTCGATCGAACGGGCGAGCGCTTCGATATAGACCGGTTCGGCATAGTAGGGCGGCACGCTGCGGATCGCCGGGGCGCGGCGCATCTTCATCAGCGCGCGAAACAACTGGTCGTTGGCGGTCGCGGTCGTGGTCGCGGAATATTGCGGATAAAGCGGAAATGTCAGAATGCGGTCGCAGCCTTGCGCGACCAGCCCTTTGGCGACGCTCTCGGTCGAAGGATTGCCGTAACGCATTGCCCAGTCGACGCTGACGCCGGGCAGGTCGCGCAGCGCCTCGGTCAGCTTTTCGCTCTGAGCGCGGGTGTAGGTGCGCAGCGGCGACTCGTCACGCTGCCGGTTCCAGATCCTGGCATAGTTGGCGCCCGACTTCTTCGGCCGTGTGGTGAGAACCAGCCCGTAGAGGATCGGGTACCAGATCGCCTTGTTGAGTTCGATGACGCGCGGATCGGACAGGAACTCCCTGAGATAGCGCCACATCGGCTTGAATTCCGTGCCGTCGGGAGTGCCGAGATTAACCAGCATGACGCCGATCCTGCCCGCCCCGACCGGCGGCTGTCCTGCCGGCAGCGGGTCGAGGACCGTCGCGGCCTTGGGATCGGCAGGGTTGGAAGGCGTCATAAAGGATCTCCGGACACCGCGCGAAACTAGCGATGCCGCGCCGGTTTTCAATGCAGCGTCTGGCCGCACCTTATCTAAGTTTGGGAGGCGAAAGCAGAAAAACCCGCCCGGTTTGCCGGACGGGTTTTCCAACAATGACAGAAGAATTCAGTTTGCGGCCGGGATGGTCAAGGTTGCGCCCACGGGAAGGCGGCGCGGCTCGTAGTCCTGGTTGGCGTCGGAGATCGTTTTCCACCTGGCGCCATCGCCATAGGCCTCTTCCGCCAAATCCCAATAGGTGTCGCCGGCAACGATCACATGGCTGCTTTCGGCCGGCTTCGCCGGCTCGGCAGGCGCAGCCTCCGCTGGTGCCGGCGCTGCCCGGGCGGGTTCCGTCGGCACGGCTGGCGGTGTCGTGGCAATATCGTCCGAACCGGCCGGCGGTTCGGGCATCGCCGGCTCCGCAGTCGCGGCTGGAGCCGTTTCTGCCGGTTTTGCGGGCTCGGCCGGAGCGGGAGCCTCGGCCGGCTTCGCCGATTCCTGGGCTGAATCCTGCGCCGGTTGCTGGGCCGGTTCCGCCGCGGCGGCGGCCGTGACCTCGGTGATGCGGCCCTCGAGCTTCGGCGTATAGGGCCGATGCGCGCCGAGATAATCGGCGACCACCTGTTCGAGGCCCGGACCGTAATCGTAGGCGTTCTTGGCCTTGTCGGCGAACACCTTGTAGCCGTCGCCACCCTGGCGCACATAGTTGTTGGTGGCGACCAGGTAATCCTTGTCCGGATTGATCGGCGTCCACCCGCCGCCTTGCATGACCTCGACCGACTTGACGCGCCCGGGATTCGCGGCGGCCGATTTGTCGAATGAATACTTCAGGCCGGCAACCTGCGGGAAGCGGCCGGCGCCGTCCTCGATCTGGCTGAGACCGTTCTCCAGCCCGGCAATCAGATCCTTGCCGGAAATCTGGAAGGTCGCCACTGTGTTCTGGAACGGCAGCACGTTCAGCACCTCGCCCATGGTGACGGTGCCCTGGTCGATCGAAGCGCGCAGACCGCCGCCATTCGTGATGACGATCTCGACACCCTGGTCCTTGACGCGGTCGAGGACGGCATCGGAGACAAGATTGCCCATCTCGCACTCGCGGGTCCGGCAGTTCTCACGGCTGCCGTCGATCGCCTTGGTGGTTTCGGCGACCTCCTGGTTCTTCAACGCCTCGATCGGCGCGCCGAGCTCCTTGATGCGGGCAAGCACGGCGGGGTCTGGCGTGATCGATTTGTCGAGGGAGATCGGGTCGCCGCTGGCCTGCTTGACGACACCGTTGTCGTCGAACACGACCTTGAACTCGCCGAGATATTTCGAATAGGACGCCGCCTGGACGACCGGCACCTTGTAGCCGTCCGGATTGTCGACCATCGTCGGGTAGGGGCCTTCAGCCTTGGGGTCGGTGTTGGACAGCAGCGAATGGCTGTGGCCGCCAACCACCACGTCGACACCCGGGATCTTGGCGATGACGTCACGCTCGCGCTTGTAACCAATATGGGTGACCGCGATGATCTTGTTGACGCCTTCTCCCTTCAGCCTCTCGATCTCTGACGTGATCAACTTGACGTCGTCCTCGATCGTGACGTTGGGGCCTGGCGAAGCGAGCTCCGGCGTGTCGTTGGTGACCGCGCCGACGACGCCGATCTTCTGGCCGCCGACCTCGATCACAACAGACGGTTTCACGCGGTCACCGAGCTTGGATTGCGCGTTGGCCTTCACATTGGCGCCGAGCACCGGAAACTTGATCATATCCAGGAACGGCGCCAGCGCCGCCTCGCCATCGTCGAACTCGTGATTGCCGACTGCCATGGCGTCGAATTTCATCTGGTTGAGGAATTCGCCTTCGGTCTTGCCCTTGTAGGTCGTGTAGAACAGCGAACCCTGGAAATTGTCGCCGGCGCTGAGCAGTAGCACGTTCTGGCCTTCCAGCTTCTTGCGCTGGTGGGCGATCGCGGTGATCAGCCGCGCCGCGCCGCCGGTGCACTCGCCCTTGGTCTCCTCTTCGGCCGAGCAGGTCGATTCATATTTGTTGTTGCTTTCGATGCGGCTGTGCCAGTCGTTGATGTGCAGGATGTTCAGAGTGTAGTCGGCAAAGGACATGCCGGTCGACAGGCCAAGCGTAGACGCCGAAAGGGCGGCAATGGCGGCGATCTTCTTCATCTTCGTCTCCCGGATGACCTGTTTAACGCCCTCGCTCGACTGGAACGAAACAGCCGGCTTCTCGCCCATGTTCACATCGCGTTTTGGTCGATGCAAGTGGAATCGGGCCCAGCTTTGCCGGCACAAAAAGACGGCGGCCTCAAGCCGCCGTCCTTTGCAAATGCAGTTCAGTATGGGCTCAGGTGCGTCGCGTCAGCACAAAGTTCTGCCCGCTCACGCTGGTGCAATTAAGCTGCGAGGTGGAGATCAACAAGCAGTTGAAGCTGATCGGCGTCTGGCGAATCAGCGAAGTGCCCTGGATTTGGACCGAAGTGCCGCCGGTCATGGCGTAGCTGCCGTCGGCAAGCTTCTGGCCGGTGTCGGTGGCGACGGTCTTGAAGCTGCCGCCGGCGAAGGTCGACAGGCCCGTGCCCTGCGCGTCGATCCATGAGCCTTCGACCGGACTCCGCGAGGCCGATGGCGGCCCGCCCGGGCCGGCGGTGGTGCACGCCGCCAAGGCGGCAGCGGCCGCGACAATGCCGGCCGAAAGCAATTTGCGCGCAATCGTCATCATCAAGATCCTCTCCTCTCGCATTGGCCCGAAAATCGATGCGATTTTTCGGAAAGCACGATGCGTACACTCAAACCGCCAGAGCGTACTTTGTGCGTCCAAATGGATGCACGTCGCTCCAGGCCGCCATCCTTCAATCGCCCGATTTCCAGACGATTGCAAGGCAGTGAGACATTGCTATCGAACAGGGATGCTGAACTATCGAACGAGGATGTTGCGGAATTGCCATGGGTCGTTTTTGTCGAGGTCTTCCGGGAACAGCCCAGGGCGGTTGTCGAGCGGCGTCCAGTCGGTGTAGTAGCCCTTGATCGGCCCGAGATAGGGCGACTGCACTTCCAGGCAGCGCCTGTAGTCCATCTCGTCCGCCTCGACGATGCCGGCCTCGGGATTTTCCAGCGCCCAGACCATGCCCGCCAGCACTGCCGACGTGACCTGCATGCCCGTGGCGTTCTGATAAGGCGCCAGCTTGCGCGCTTCCGCCAGCGACAGCTGCGAGCCGTACCAATAGGCGTTCTTGTCGTGGCCGTAGAGCAGCACGCCGAGTTCGTCGACACCGTCGACCAGTTCGTTTTCATCGAGCACGTGATGCACCGGTTGTGCCTTGCCGGCGGCACCGAACATCTCGTGCAGCGACAGCACGGCGTCGTTGCAGGGATGGTAGGCGTAGTGGCAGGTCGGGCGATATTGAACCTTGCCCTTCTTGCCGCGCAGGGTGAAAAAGTCGGCGATCGAGATCGACTCGTTGTGGGTCACCAGGAAGCCATATTGCGGGCCCGGCGTCGGGCACCAACTGCGCACACGCGTGTTGGCGCCCGGCTGCTCCAGATAGATTGCGGCCTTCGAGCCATGCTTGTGCTTCTTGCCGTTCTTCGGCATCCACGTCTCATGCGTGCCCCAGCCGAGCTCGGCAGGTTGAAGCCCTTCCGAGATGAAGCCTTCGACCGACCAGGTATTCCAGAACACGTTCATCGGCTTCGGCTTCTTGGTGCGCTGTGTGTCGCGCTCGGCGATGTGGATACCCTTGACGCCGGCCTTCTTCATCAGCCTGGCCCAAGCTTCGCGATCGTGCTGCGCGGGCTCCGAGAATTCGAGGCCAAGATCGGTGGCGAGGTTGACCAGCGCCTGCTTGACGAACCACGAGACCATGCCTGGGTTGGCGCCGCAGGTGGAGATTGCGGTCGCCCCGCCGGGGTGCGCGCGCTTTTCTTCGATCATGGATTCGCGCAGCGCATAATTGGTGCGGCTGCCAGTGTCGGCCTTGGTGTCGAAATAGAAGCCGAGCCATGGCTCGACGACGGTGTCGATGTAAAGCACACCCAGCTTGCGACAGAGCCGCATCAAGTCCACGGAGCCGGTGTCGACAGACAGGTTGACGCAAAAGCCCTGGCCACCGCCTTTGGTCAGCAGCGGCGTCAAAAGCTTCTTGTAGTTCTTGCTGGTCACCGCATCCTGCATGAAGGTGATGTCGCGCTCGTCGAGCAGCTTGCGATCGGTATCGCGTGGGTCGATGACCGTCATGCGCGACTTGTCGAACTTGAAATGGCGCTCGATCAGCGGCAGCGTTCCCCGTCCGATCGAGCCGAAGCCGATCATCACGACAGGGCCGGTGATCTCACCGTAAACGGGCCAGTTTTCATTCGCCATTTTATCGATTACTCCCTCAGACAGGCTGAAAAGCCGGGCAAACAGACGCAAAGCGGAGCACTTTTTTGCCCGACCGCCACGCGCTACAACCACAGATCATTGTCATAAACCAGCGAAAAGCCGCGAGCTACGCCGCATTCGTCATGTGGTTAAGGGGGACGACCAGCCGCTGACGGCCGGCCGTCATTCCCCGAGTTGGCCCTTGTAGTCGAGTTGGGCGAAGTCGGCCGCAGCAATGGCGCGGCGAAAGATGTGGCGAGCACCAGCTCTCGTCGACGGTTCCCGATCTCGGTCCCATGCCGGTGACATTCGGTACGCGCCAGAGCTTTGGCCAAGAGGCCGACACCCTGCGCATATCCCGATCCATTCACCCTCGCGGCAGATCGTGCGAGGTCACGTCGGCGATTGCTTTTTTGACCCGGATCGTCTCGATTTTCTCGCCGGGACGCATTATGCCGATCACCGTTTCGATGTCGGGACAGCCATTTTTGCGGCATGCCAGCTCCGTGACGGACACGACGACATCGTCATCGAGCCCGCAAGCCCTGCGAACCCAGAGCTTGATCTGTCTGGTCTTCTCCGGAAGGGCAAGGCCGCGCGGGGCGAGTGGGTTCGCGAGACGGTTCATATCCAATCCCGTCCCGAAGACGAAGGCGCTCGGCAACGGGATAAAGGACGCGCGCTGTCGTCGGCCTTGCCCCTATGCATTCAGCGCCACCAGGGAGTCCATTTCGGCGCGGCATTTGAGGAAGCCGTCTTCGATCAGGTCTTTGGGCAGGTTGCGGCCGATAAATACCAGGCGGCTGACGCGCTTCTCCCCCTCTTTCCAGGGGTGCTGATGGTCGCCTTCGAGCAGCATGTGGACGGCCTGAACGACAAAGCGGTGTTCATCGCCCTTGAACTCCAGGATGCCCTTCATGCGCAGCATGTCGATGCCGAATTTCTGTGTGATCATCTGGATCCACGGCAAGAACTTGCGCGGATCGATCGAAGCTTCGGTGGCGAGAGAGAAGCTGGTGACGTGATCGTCATGCACATGGTCGTGGCCCGCGTCGAGAAAGTCCGGCTCGACTTCAAGGACACGGTTCAGATCGAACGCGCCGCGATCCAGAACCTCGTCGAGTGGAACGTTGCAACGTATGGAATGCTTGATCGCAGCCGTCGGGTTGATCCTGCGAATGCGCGCCTCCACTGCCTTGAGTTCGGTCGGCGCCACCAGGTCGGTCTTGTTCAGTATGACGATATCGGCGAAGGCGAGTTGCTCCTGCGCCTCATGCGCATGATCCAGTTCGCCGAGGAGATGCTTGGCATCGGCGACGGTGATGATCGCGTCGAGTGTCGTCTTCTGCCTCACATCGTCGTCGACGAAGAAGGTCTGGGCGACGGGGGCGGGATCGGCAAGGCCGGTCGTCTCGATCAGGATGGCGTCGAAACGGTCCCTGCGCTGCATCAAACTCTCAATGATCCGGATCAGGTCGCCGCGCACCGTGCAGCAGATGCAGCCGTTGTTCATCTCGAAGACTTCTTCGTCGGTATCGACGATGAGGTCGTTGTCGATGCCAATCTCGCCGAACTCGTTGACGATCACGGCGTAACGCTTGCCGTGCTGTTCGGACAGGATGCGGTTGAGCAGCGTCGTCTTGCCGGCGCCGAGGTAGCCGGTAAGAACCGTGACGGGTATTTTCTGGGAGGCTTCAAGCGGCATGGTCGTCTCCGGATGTTGGATTGCGGATTTCAGCTGGGTCAGGCGCGAGCCGATTGGATCGCCCGTAGACGGAAGGCCGGCGTCTGTTCAATGCGCGCAAGCCTCGCATAGACCCGAAAGCTCCACCGTGGCCGAGTTGGTTTGGAAGCCCTGCCGTCGGGCAATCCGGCGCAGCACCCGCTCCAATGCCGGGTCATGAACCTCACTTGCCCGACCGCAATTCGCGCAGATTGCAAAGGCGGCGCGCCCATAGCTGCCGCATTCGCCGTGGACGCAGAGCGCAAACGCGCTCAGGCTCTCGATCCGGTGAACCAGGCCCTGCTCGACGAGCCCATCCAGAGCGCGATAGATCTGTAGCGGTGAGCGGAGCCCTTCCTGGCGAAGAAGTCCAAGCAGTTCATAGGCCCCCATCGGCCTCTCGGAGCGCGTCAGCGCGTCGAGTACCAGCTGCTGGTTGCGTCCAGGCATCCGCTGTTCCCTCGTATTCCAGGCAGTTTCGAGCACAATGGCGGGCGTCAGTTATAGTATAACATTTTGGATTGACGAGCGTGATAACATAACATAACGGATCGTCAAGAGCGGGGCTGACTTCGATGGCTCCCGCGGAGATGGATCGAATGGCTGCGTGTGTGATCTTTCAAGACCTGACGCTTCAAATCCTGACGCTGGGCCACAACAGCGCGCCTCGATGGGATCGTGCAGGACGACGATCATTTGTCGGCGGGCACGATCCACATTCCCTTTTATCTCTGCCGGGGCGCGCGGCTGCTCGCGACGCGTCCGGCGCATCTCCCCCCCGAACCGCTTGAACAAAGGAGTCGGTCGAATGTCCACGACGCTAAAACTCGCCGCCGTGATAGGCGCTATAACAACGATGCCAATCGCTCCGTCGGTGGCCGCTGCCGAGAACCTCAGGGTTGTCGCCAGTTTCTCGATCATCGCCGATTTCGCCAAGAATGTCGGCGGCGATCGTGTCGACATCGTCACGCTGGTCGGCCCGAATGGCGACGCCCATGTCTACGAACCAAAGCCGGCCGACGCGGCAACCGTCGGTTCGGCCGACGTGGTGCTGGTCAACGGCCTCCAGTTCGAGGGTTTCCTCCAGCGTCTCGTCGAGGCGAGCGCCACCAAGGCGCCGATCGTGGAATTGACCAAAGGTGGCGAGGTGTTGCGCAAGACCGAGGAAGAAGGTCACCACGATCAGGATCAAGCCGCCGAGGGCGGGGAAAAACACGCCGCGGCGGAAGAGGGCCATGAGGAAGGGCACCATCACCACGGCGAGTCCGATCCCCATGCATGGCAGTCCGTGCACAATGCCGAACTCTATGTGAAGAACATCGCCGACGCCTTCTGTGCCGCCGATGCAGCCGGCTGCGACACTTATCGGGCCAATGCCGAATCATACGGCCAGCAGCTCGAGGCACTGGAAGCGGAGATCAAGGCTGCCGTAGCTGAGATACCCGAGGACAAGCGCACGATCATCACCTCCCACGACGCCTATGGCTATTTCGAACACGAATACGGCATAAAATTCCTGGCACCGGAGGGCGTCTCCACCGAATCCGAGGCTTCAGCCTCCGACGTCGCGGCCCTGATCAAACAGATCAGGCAAGACAGGGCTTCGGCAATCTTCGTGGAGAACGTCACCAATCCGCGCCTGATCGAGCAGATCGCCAGCGAGACGGGCCTGAAAGTCGGCGGTGAGCTCTACTCCGACGCCCTGTCGGACAAGAACGGTCCGGCTGCGACCTATCTCGAGATGATGCGGCACAACATCACGACGATCAAAGGCGCGATCCTCGGGAGCTGACCGCCAGCCCTGTGATGGAAAGGCGGAGCAATCCGCCTCTTCATCGATCACAACGAGTTATGTAATAACATTCAAGGAGGATACCGTGAAGACAAATTGGGCGTCAGCCACGGCCATCGCGCTGCTTGTGTCCCTATCAACAAGTGCTGGCCATGCCGAGGAGGTGACCGCATGGCGCCTCTTCATCTCGGACCACGCGGACCCGATGGTGGCCGTAATCGATGCGGTCGATGGCGAAAAGCTCGACACGTTCGAGATCAAAGGGCCGGCGTCGCTCCATCGCAGCGAAAGCGGCAGGACCGTGTTTGCCGTGCAGGGCTCGGCCGGCGTCGTTGCCGGGATCGCGAGCGGCATTTCCTTCGAGGACCACGGCGAGCACGGCGACATCGACGTCGAAGCGCCAAAACTTGCCGGCGTCGAGATCACAGGCAAGAAGCCGTCGCATTTCGTCGAGCATGACGGAGACTTCGCCGTTTTCTTCGACGGCGAAGGTGTCGCCCGCATCATCTCCGAAAAATCCGTCCTGGAAGGCAAGCCGGATTTCAGGGAAGTGAAGACCGACGCGCCGCAGCATGGCGTCGCAGTCGCCTATGGCTCCCATGTCCTCCTTTCGGAGCCGAACCGGGAGAAGCCGGACGAACTCCCGGTCGGGATCAGGGTCGCTGACAAAGCCGGCGCGCCGATCGGCGGCATCCACGCCTGCCCAGACCTCCACGGTGAGGCGTCTTCCGGCAATATCCTGGCTTTCGCCTGCGCGACCGGCCTGCTTGTCGTCAGCCATGGCGACAGCAGCCCGGCGATCCGTCATCTGCCCTATGCCGACAGCCTGCCGGATGGCAAAACGACGACGCTGATCGGCGGCAGAGGCCTGCAATATCTCCTCGGCAACTACGGCGACGACAAGGTGGTGCTGATCGATCCGACCATCGAGAGCGACGCATTCCGGCTGATCGACCTTCCGACGCGCCGCGTGCATTTCGCGATCGACCCCGTTCGTGCAAAATTCGCCTACGTCTTCACCGAGGACGGCCAGCTTCACCAACTCGACGTGGTGAAGGGGGAGATCGCAAACTCGCTCAAGCTGACCGACCCCTATTCGATGGACGGTCACTGGAGCGATCCGAGGCCGCGTGTCGCGGTCGCCGGCGACAAGGTCGTGGTCACTGATCCCCTGCAAGGCGTGCTGCATGTCGTTGACGCGACGTCGTTCGAGAAAACCGGCGACATTGCAGTCGGAGGCAAGCCCTTCAACATCGTTTCCGTCGGCGGCTCCGGTCAGACCCACGAAGGCGAATAGTCGCTCCTCCCAAGCGGCTGCCACGCGTCCGGCCCATTCTTCTCGGGCCGGACGCATCTTTTACAACTCAAGGGGAGACAAGCGATTCGCAATCACAGGTTGTATCGCTTCGATTGCGTTTCAGCCCAGCCGCGCCGGGATCAGTCCGCGCAGTGAATTGCCGACGAACAGCGCTTTGGCCGACTTCAGATCGTCCAGGCTGTAGATTGCTTCGCGGGCGCGGCCTTCGTCCAGCAATTCGCCGCGCAACACGCCAGGCAGCAAGCCGCAATCGAGCCGCGGCGTTGCCAGCACGCCGTCGCCGAAATCGGCAAACAGATTGGTGATCGTGCCCTCACAGAGTTCGCCGCGCTCGTTGGCCAAGAGAACCTCGTCGGCCCGGCTGATCAGATATTCGGCGCGCGCCCGCTGATAGATGTCCCGGCGGCTCGTCTTGTGGCGCAGCAGCGTGTCGCTTGATTGAAGCCGCACCCGCGCCAGTTGCAGCCTCCAGACCTTGTCGGCCGCGTGCGGCTCATAAGGCAGCGCCGAGACCGTCACCTTGCCGCTGCGCGACAGGACCAGGCGTGTACGCAAGGCTATGTCCGGCCGGTCGACGGCGTTCCTGAGCATCTCGCCGACCTTCTGCGGATCGCAGGCAAAACCCAGTTCGGCCGCCGAGCCATAAAGGCGTGCCAAATGGCGGTCGAAACGGAGGAAGCCCTGGCCCGGCTGCCAGCGCATGGTTTCGATCAGCTCGAAATCGGCGGTGTTCCCGTCGCGTAGCGCGCTTTCAGCAGGCACTCCTGATACTCCTCCTCGGCCGTCGAATCGAAGACGACGCCGCCGCCGACATTGTAGACGGCCTCGCCGCTGGAAAAGAGCGATATGGTGCGGATGGCCACCGAAAAGCGCATCGTGCCGCCGGGCGCGATCCAGCCGATCGCGCCGCAATAGACGTCGCGCGGCGTGGCTTCCAGATCGTGCAGGATTTCCATGGCGCGGATTTTCGGGGCGCCGGTGATCGATCCGCATGGAAACAGCGCAGCGAATATCCGGCGGATGGTGAGGTCGGGCAACAACTTGGCCCGCACGCGGCTCACCATCTGGTGGACGGTCGGGTAGCTCTCGATGCGGAAAAGCTCCGGCACCTCCAGCGTGCCGACTTCGCTGATCAGCGAAATGTCGTTGCGCAGGAGATCGACGATCATCCGGTTTTCAGCCTGGTTCTTCTCGTCATTGAGCAAGAACGTCTTCAGCCGCTTATCCTCCGCCTTGGTCGCGCCGCGCGGGGCGGTGCCCTTCATCGGATGCGTTTCGATCATGCCTGCGGCGTCGATCTCGAAGAACAGTTCCGGCGAACGCGACAAGACGACCGGATCGCCGAGCGCGATCAGCGCGCCGTATTTCACCGGCTGGCGCTCCGTCAGCGCGTCGAAGGCGGCCAGCGGATCGCCCGACCATTGCGCATGAACCGGAAAGGTCAGATTGCCCTGATAGCAATCACCCTTGCGAATGTGATTGTGGAGTCGGGCAAAGCGTTTTGCGTAGTCTTCCGAAGTCCAGGCGGCCCTGGCGTTGAAGATCGGGCCGTTGGTCAACGGCGCGTTGCCGGGCACAACCGGCAGTTCGACAGGCGCGTCGAAGATCCCCAGGCAGACAAGCGGGGCGCGGCGTCCGCCCGGCAGCAGCGGAACGAGCTTCGGTTCGAGCAGGTAGCCGGCCTCGTAGGAGAAATAGCCGGCCAGCCATTTGCCGGCGTCATGCGCGGCCTGCGCAATGTCCAGCGCCGGCAGGAAATCCTCTGCCTCATGCGCCACGATGATGTCGGCCGGCTGGTCGAAGACGAGCTGATGAGCGCGCTCGTCATTTCGAAAAATTGCAGAGGGCAGGGGCATGGGACTCGGATGCTGCGATCGATGACGCCAGCTATCGCTCTATATGGCGGCTCGATCGCGCGCAATCGAGAGACCGGCGTCTCAAGACGCAAACGCAGCTAGTGCAAAAGCAAACCGGCGGCACCTCGCGGGCGTCGCCGGTCCCTTATGTGCTCGATGCCGGCAGGCAATTCAGGTGTTGCTCCCGGTCCCCGCGTTCGGGAAGCGGCGCGCGAATTCCTCCTCATCGCCGGCGGCAAGCAGTTTCGCCTGCTCGATCCAGCGCTCACGCTCGATGCGGCCGTCGAAGTTCAACGTCTCCTCGATCCGCTTGACGTCGGCGGCCGTCCAGGCGGCGATTTGCGCATAGGTCGTCACTCCGAGCCCGTGGAGCAATCGCTCGTTGGCCGGACCGATGCCGATCAGGCGGCGCAGATTGCTGGCTTTGCCCACCGCCGCCTTTGTTGTCGCGGCTTTCTTTGCCGCTGGCGCAGCGCTCTTTGGTGCATCACTGGTTTTCGATGCGGGAGGTTTTGGCGCACTTGCCTGCGACTCACTTGCCTGCGACGCGCTCGCTTTCGACGCACTCGTTTTCGATGCACTGCCCTTCGGCGCGGCTGCCGCCTTCACGGCCGCCGGTTTCTTGGACGTGGTCTTTGCCGGCCCGGACCTTGCCGGCCCGGTCTTGGCCGGCGTCGCCTTAGCGGGCGTCGTCTTGGCGGGCGTCGTGTTGGCCGGCGCGGATGTCGCCATCAATGCCGGCGGTGCCGGGATTGCTGCCTTTGTCGCACCGGTCTTGGTGCCTTGCGCCTCGCCCAACTGGTGCTCCAGGTCGGCGCGGGCGCCGCGGCATACTTCCAGCTCACGGGTCAGGCGGTCGGCGTCGGCGCGCAGCCTGTCGCGCTCGCTGCGGGTGCGGCCCATGTCACCGCGCAGGCTGTCGAGATCGCCACGCGGGCGTCCCCAGATGAACCAGCCAGCCAACACACCTACCAGGAACGCCAGGAGCATGTAGAAAAAAGTGCCCATTGTCTCTCTCCAGTCCGATCCATCTGCCGTGGCCTGGGACCTTGGCACAAGGACCATTCAATGGTGGCTCCGCTGCTCGTGGAACAGCCGGCTTAAATCGCGCTGTCGGCGACCGGCTTTCCTGCCATGGCCAACGGCGCTGTCGCAATCGTCGAAGCGCCGTGACCGGCCGAAGATTTGGCCGCGCCGACTGAGCTTGAGGCGGGACGCTATCATACAGCTTCCGGAAAGCTAACGGAAAAATTCCACGGAGAGTTATTTAAGAACAGGTATTTAGCGCAAGAATAGAATGGCCTCAATATGCACTGCGGCTAAACTGTTCTGTCGAACCTGGCTGTTCAGCGCTGTGCGTCAATTGTCCAAAGCTTCGAGCTCGTCGATCAGCCCGCCGATCACGCCAAGTCCGATCTGCCAGAAAGCAGGATCGGTGGCATCAAGACCGAAGGGAGCCAGGAGCTCGGAATGATGCTTGGTGCCGCCGGCGCGCAGCATGGCAAAATATTTGTCCTGAAAGCCACGCTCTGCATTCTGATAGACCGCATAGAGCGAATTCACCAGGCAGTCGCCGAACGCATAGGCGTAGACGTAGAAAGGCGAATGGATGAAGTGTGGAATATAGCTCCAGAAGACCTCGTAACCCTCGCGCAGCTTGATCGCCGGCCCGAGGCTTTCCGCCTGCACCTCCAGCCAGAACTGGCCGAGTCTGTCCGATGTCAACTCGCCGTTTTTGCGCTCGGCATGCACCTTGCGCTCGAACTCGTAGAAAGCGATCTGGCGCACGACCGTGTTGATCATGTCCTCGACTTTCTGGGCAAGCATGGCCTTGCGCTCGCGCTTGTCGGTGGTCTGGTCCAGCAGCGAGCGGAACGTCAGCATCTCGCCGAAGACGGACGCCGTCTCGGCCAGTGTCAGCGGCGTCGAGGCCATCAGCGCGCCCTGGCTTGCGGCGAGCACCTGATGCACGCCGTGGCCAAGCTCATGCGCCAGCGTCATCACGTCGCGCGGCTTGCCCATGTAGTTGAGCAGGACATAGGGATGCGCCGACGGCACGGTCGGATGCGCGAAGGCGCCCGGCGACTTGCCAGGCCTTACCGGCGCGTCGATCCAGTTGCGGTCGAAGAAAACCCGGGCAATCTCCGCCATGTCAGGTGAAAAGCGCTGATAGGCGGAAAGCACCGTGTTCTTGGCCTCGTCCCAGCCGATGATCGCTTGCGGGGTTTCCGGCAACGGCGCGTTGCGGTCCCAGTGGCTCATCACTTCCATGCCGAGCCAGCGCGCCTTCATCGCGTAGTAGCGGTGTGATAGGCGCGGGTAAGCGTCACGAACGGCTGAGGCCAGCGCATCCACCACGCTGCGCTCGACGCGGTTGGCGAGATGACGCGAATCGGCGATGTCGGCGAAGCCGCGCCAGCGGTCGGAAATCTCCTTGTCCTTGGCCAGCGTGTTGGTGATCAGCGTGAACGTGCGCAGATTCTTGCGGAAGGTTGCGGCCAGCGCTTCAGAAGCCCGGCGGCGCACCTCGCCATCGGCGTGCTGGAGGCGGTTCAGCGCCGGCTCCAGGGTCAGCTCTTCGCCATCGATGTCGAAGCGCAGATCGGTCATCGTCTCGTCGAACAAGCGGTTCCAGGCGCCGCGTCCGGTAATCGACTTCTCGTGGAGAAGCTGCTCGACCCGGTCTTCGAGCTGGTAGGGTTTGTCCATGCGCAGATCAAGCACCCACGGCCGGTAGTGAGCGAAGGCAGGATCGGCAGCAAGCGCGGTTTCGATCGCGGCATCGTCGACAAGATTCAGTTCGAGCGCGAAAAACAGAAGATGCGCGCTGGCGTCGGTCATCTTCTCCTGAATGTCGCCATAGAGCTTGGCGCGCTGCGGATCCGCGGTGTTGCCGGCGTAGATCAGTCCGGCATAGGAGACGATCCGGCCAATCAGTTCCTCCAGCGCCTCATAGGCGGCAAGCGCCTCGCCCAGCCTGCCGCTGTCGGCACGCTCCGCCTCGGCGGCGAGCGTGCCTTTCCAGCGTCTCTCGAAGCTGATGGCATCAGCGAGCGCCTTGGCGATGTCGCGTTTCAGCTCGGGGGCGTCCATGCCCGAATAGAGATCGGCGAGATCCCATTCCGGCAGATCACCAAGCTCCGCCGCGCCCTGACCGGACGCCGCCGCCGCAAGCTGCCGACTAAAAACCATGCTCATTGCCGACACTTTCCAGTTTGTCAAAGGGCCAAAGAATCAAGGGGATGAGAAAGCCGGTCAAATCCTAAGCAATTCGTTCACCGGGTTTTTTGAAATCTTATTTAGAACCCTGTGCCAGGATGATCCATAGGGTTCCCCATTGGGTGGGCACAGTGGGGTGGGCATATTGGGCGAGCATCGTTGAACCAGTCATGACAGGTTCCATACTCATAGTCGATGACGATCCCGTGCAGCGCAGGCTGCTTGAGGCGGCGGTGACGAAATTCGGCCACAGCGCGATCATCACGGATGGCGGCGAGGCCGGTCTCGATGCGCTCGACGGGCCCAAAGCGCGCGACGTGTCGGTGGTTATCCTCGACCTCGTCATGCCGGGCCTCGACGGCATCGGCGTGCTGAAGGCGATGCGTGAGCGCGGCATCCAGGTTCCGGTCATCGTGCAAACCGCCCAGGGTGGCATCGAAACCGTCGTTTCGGCCATGCGTCACGGTGCTTTCGATTTCGTCGTCAAGCCGGCATCTCCCGACAGGCTGCAGGCATCGATCGGCAACGCGCTCAAAGTCGAGGCGGTCGAGGGGGAAGTGAAGCGCACGTCGCGGCGGCGCGGCGGCCATCTGACCTTCAAGGACATGATCACGCACAGCCCGGCGATGGACCGGGTGATCCGTCTCGGCCAGAAGGCGGCCGCGTCCAACATCCCGATTCTTATCGAAGGCGAATCCGGGGTCGGCAAGGAGCTGGTGGCGCGCGCCATCCAGGGCAGCGGCGATCGCCGTTCAAAACCGTTCGTCACCGTCAATTGCGGCGCCATCCCCGACAATCTGGTCGAATCGATCCTGTTCGGCCACGAGAAGGGCTCGTTCACCGGCGCCACCGAAAAACACACCGGCAAGTTCGTCGAGGCGCATTCGGGCACGCTCTTCCTCGACGAGATCGGCGACCTGCCGCTCGACGTGCAGGTCAAGCTGCTGCGCGCCGTGCAGGACGGTGAGGTCGATCCGGTCGGCGGGCGTTCGACCGTCAGGGTCGACATCAGGCTGATCTCGGCGACACACCGCAATCTTCTGCAGCAGGTCAAGGACGGCAAGTTCCGCGAGGATCTGTTCTACCGCCTGAACGTGTATCCGATCTTCGTGCCGCCGCTGCGCGACCGTCGCGACGACATTCCGTATTTGGTCGAGCATTTTCTGGACAAGGTCGCGCCCAGCGGTCCACGTCATCGCCTGCACGGCATTTCAGCTGCGGCGCTCGCCATGCTGCAGGCCTACGACTGGCCGGGAAACATCCGCCAGCTGGAAAACGCCGTCTTCCGGGCCTCAGTGCTTTGTGAAGGCGATGTGCTGACCGAGGAGGAGTTTCCGCAGATCCGGGCGCAGGTCGAGGGCACCGTCAACCTCGATGCGCATGACTGGTTGCCCGCGTTGCCTTTGGTCACCGAGCCGCTGGGCGAGGGCGCCAATAATGGCATCGCTGTGACAGAGCTCGATCCGCCTGCCAGGCAGCAGCCCCGCTTCGGCACGCTGCGGGCGCTGGACGAACGCGGCAATGTGCGGGAGCTGGCCGATGTCGAACTCGAAATGATCAAGCTCGCCATCGACCATTATAACGGCCAGATGAGCGAAGTTGCCCGCCGTCTCGGCATCGGCCGCTCGACGCTTTACAGGAAGCTCAAGGAATATGGCATCGATCCGGAAACGGGCCGTATCGACCGGCTTGCTTCCTGACAGGCAACCCGGACCAGCTTGCCAACCTGGCATCAGGACAATCGACAGTCGCGAATCGGGCGTGACGCGGTCGGGCGACGCGCTTGCGGCAGTATTCACGCATTGAGGCGTCTGGTAACAGATCGTGTTCAGGCAAAGCCAGAAACATGATCTAAACCAGCAGTTTACCAAGAAACCCCGTGCAATATTTTTGACGGGATATCGCCACGGTGTTACCGCATTTCGGCTTCAATAAGCGATGATTAACCATTAGGATCGATATTCGGATGTGAACACCACCGCATCCGTTGGTCAAATCCGGGGACAAACGGCAGCCTGCAAGGCCTTTTGATTTGAACAAAGTCGAACGACACACAAACGGGCGGCACTATCACATGAGCGCCTGGCCGAGATGGCTGGCAGCGGTGATTCTCGCCTTTGGCTTCCTTACAGCGGCTGCGACCGGCGCCAGCGCCCAGACACGTTCGCTGAAACTCTACAACCTGCACACCAAAGAGAAGGCGGAGATCGTCTTCAAGCGCGGCGGCCGCTACGATCAGGCGGGTCTGAAAAAGATCAACGTCATCCTGCGCGACTGGCGCCGCAACGAGCCGACCAAGATGGATCCGCGCCTGCTCGACTTGGTCTGGGAGGCTTATAGGCAGAGCGGCGCCCGCGACTATATCCAGGTCGTGTGCGGTTATCGCTCGTCGTCGACGAACTCGATGCTGCGCAGCCGCAGCAGGGGCGTTGCCAAGAAAAGCCAGCATACGCTCGGCAAGGCCATGGACTTCTACATTCCCGGGGTGCCGCTGAAGAAACTGCGCGACATCGGTCTGCGGATGCAGGGTGGCGGCGTCGGGTATTATCCGAGGTCCGGCTCGCCCTTTGTCCACATGGATGTCGGCAATGTGCGGCACTGGCCTGGCATCAGCCGCCAGGAACTGGCGCGCGTGTTCCCCAACGGCAAGACGCTGCATGTGCCGAGCGACGGCAAGCCGTTGCCCGGCTATTCACAGGCGCTCGCCTCGTACAAGGCGCGCAAGGGCGCCGGCGCTCCCGCCATCGAACTGGCCAGCGCAGGTGGCGGTGCCAAAAGATCCGGCGGTCTGCTGGCGGCTTTCTTCGGCGGCGGTGAAGACGAGGCCGATGACAGCGCCGATGTGGTGGCCGCGCCAACGCCGAAGTCAACCAATGTGAAGGCGGCGAGCGTGAAGCTGGCGAACGCCAAGCCGGCGCCGGCCGCCAGGAACAGCAAGCTTCCGGGCATTGCCATCGTGTCGCCTGAGGATGCGAAGCGCGCCGAGATTCCGCAAATCGCCGATGCGCCTGCTCCGGAACCGGAGGAGGACACGCCGGAAACGATCATCGCGGCGCTGCCGGCGCGCAGCGTGCCGCTGCCCGATTTCGCCCCGCGTCCGAAGGCCGATGTCGCTCAGCCGCCCGAAAACGTTCCGTTCGGCGTGGCGGATGCCACCGCCACCACCGAACAGGCGGTGACGACCGCGCAAGCGCCGGCGAGCGCTCCCTTCGGCATGGACCAACCGTCCGTTGTCGCCGATGCTGCGCAGGTTGCCGCCAACAACATTCCGTTGCCGACCTGGCGCCCCAATCACTCGTTGCCGGCCGACCTTGCAGCGGCCGACCTTGCACCGCAGGACAAGGCTGTGCTTCTGGCGCTGGCGGATACCGCCGGGCACGGCAAGACCGCTACCGATGTGTTCTCGGTGCTGCCGTCGGCTCGGCCCGATCTGGCCCAGCCCGAATTGGCCCAACCTGACCAGGTCCAGTCTGCCGCAGTCCAGTCTGACGCGGTCAAAGCCGTCCTCGAACGGGTCAGCGCAACCGACGAATACCAGGTCGCTTCGCTCTCCCAGCCAAGCGCGGTCCTCGGTGAGCTGGCGAAGGGCAATGCCGCATCGCCGCGTGAGGCTGTCTTTGCTCGCCCGGCTGGCTCCGATCCGGCCGCGGCGATCGGCACGGGTGTGAAGACCACCCGCAAGGCAGCCAGGGCAACCGCCCGTGACCTGAAGCCTGGTCCCAAGTCCGTGGTAGTCGCCGCAGAGCCGACGGCGGCGCGCTGGGCGTTGAACAGCGGCGAGAATGTCGCCACCGTCTCCAGCGCGACGACGGCGCAGCGCTACGCCTACAATATCGTGCACACGCCCCCAACCGAAGTCTATACCGTGGGCTTCCAGGCGGACGATCAGTTGGCCGATGCCAACCGGTTCACCGGCAATGCCGTCAAGTTCCTGTCGGTCGCCCGCTTCAGGACCGAGTAGCGGATCGACCAACCAATAAAAAAGCCGCGCCGGTAACCCGCGCGGCTTTTTTTATGCATGTCTAGGATTGGCCGAACCATCCTTCCACTTCGTCATCCCAGGGCGAAGCAAGGAGCGAAGCGACGCGGCGCAGACCCTGGGATCCATGCCGTTACGCCAGCCGAAGAATGCAACGGTTCAGAACCGAACGCTGCCACTCCGTTCCGCGAAAGCTCAAACCATTCTGGATTGGTCTTCTCGATCAGCTCGATCTTCCAGTGGCGCGCCCAACGCTTCAGCGATTTTTCGCGCTGGATGGCGTCACGACCAGGCGCCGCACGCCGTAGCGGCTGGTGAAGCGCGAGCCTTCGCCGGATTTGTGCTCCGGCATGCGGCGGCCGAGATCGTTGGTGACGCCGATGTAGATCGTGCCTGGAAGGGTAACTGCCACCGTTGCGGATGCAGGCGCCGTTCTGGGCCGTTGCATTCTTCGGCTGATGTCAGGGAATGGATCCCAGGGTCTGCGCCGCGTCGCTTCGCTCCTTGCTTGCCCTGGGATGACGAAGACGTGGTGGCTTATGGCTAATCGCAAAGCCTCGAGATTGGCAGGAGGAGATCGGTCGGCGGGAACCATCACGCCTCCTTCAGGCTTAGTCAAAGAACCAAATCCTCTGTGCAGACGAACTATCGCCCGAGCTTGCTCGCGGCGCGCGCCAGGGCTTCGATTTCGTCCCATTTGCCGGCCTTGACCAAATCGTCCGGCGCCACCCAGGAGCCGCCGACGCAGATGACGTTGGGCAGGCTCAGATAGTCGCTGGCGTTCTTGTCGGTGATGCCGCCGGTCGGGCAGAATTGGACATCGGCGAGCGGCGAGGCGAATGCCTTGAGCGAGGCGATGCCGCCCGACTGTTCTGCCGGGAAGAATTTCAGGAAGCGCAGGCCTGCCTCGCGGGCGGCCATGATCTCACCGGGCGTGATGGCGCCGGGCAGCAACGGAACGTCGCTGTCCTTCGCCACCGCCAGAAGCTCGCGGGTGATGCCGGGGCTGACGATGAACTTCGATCCGGCTGCCGCCGCCTCGTCGAACTGGCGGGCGTCCAGAATGGTGCCGGCGCCGACGATGGCGTCCTCGACCTCGCTTGCCACGAGCCGGATCGCCTTGAGCGCATCAGCGGTCCGCAGCGTGATCTCGATCGCCGGCAGGCCGCCGCGCGCCAGCGCGCGCGCCAGCGGCACGGCATCAGCGAGATTGGCGATCTTGAGCACCGGGATAACCGGTTGGCCGTTGAGGAGCGACAGGAGCTTTTCGGTCTTGCTGGGCATTTGTCGTCTCTCCGGTATTGATCCGTACAATCGGGTAGCAGAAGGCCGGTTTTCTGTCCACGGAGCGAAGCGTGTCGCTATGTCACGCGCTGCCGGCAAGTCCGTCAGACCGGCCGTCAAGGCCACCAAGGAGAGGCTGCTCCGCGCGCCGGCCTTGAATCGGCTTTCATGAGCGTTTAGTGGCTTCGGCGATGACACTGCCCAATCAACCCCTGCGCGTTGCCGCGCTCTACAGGTTTGCCCGGCTCGACGACTTTGAGGCGTTGCGCACGCCGCTCGCCGCCTTTTGCTGCGGACGCGGTATCAAGGGCACGCTGCTGCTGGCGCATGAGGGCATCAACGGCACGGTCGCCGGCAGCGAAGCTGACATTGCCGCGCTCATCGATCATCTCGAATCCATCGAAGGTCTCGCCGGTCTCGAGGTCAAGTACAGCAGCGCCGCGCAGATGCCGTTTCACCGCATGAAGGTGCGGCTGAAGCGCGAGATCGTCACCATGGGTGTTGGGGATCTCGATCCGGCGGCAAGCGCCGGCACCTACGTCGCACCGGCCGACTGGAACGCGCTGATATCGGATGTGGACACGATCGTCATCGACACGCGCAACGCATACGAGGTATCGATCGGCACGTTCAAGGGAGCGGTCGACCCCGCGACAACGAGCTTTCGCGAATTCCCGACCTGGGTCGAGCAGCATCGGGCCGAACTCGTCGGCCGCAAGGTGGCCATGTTCTGCACCGGCGGCATACGCTGCGAGAAGGCAACGGCCTATGTGAAGTCGCTCGGCTTCGAGGATGTGTTCCATCTCAAGGGCGGTATCCTGAAATATCTCGAAGAGGTGCCCGCCGAGCAAAGCCTCTGGCAGGGCGAGTGCTTCGTCTTCGACGAACGCGTCTCGGTGTCGCACGGCCTGGTCGAGGGTGAGGCCGAACTTTGCCGCGCCTGCCGGCATCCGCTGACCGGGCGGGACCTGCTGTCGTCGAAATACGCCGCCGGCATCTCATGCCCGCATTGCTACGATGCCCGTTCCGACGAGGATCGCGCCCGCTACGCCGAGCGTCAACGCCAGGTCGAGCTGGCGCAAGCGCAAGGCAGGGCTCCGCACATCGGACGTTAAAGCGACGTGCGTCCGCTTGGACGCACAAAGTACGCTCTAACATTTTGAATCCATAAATCGTGCCTTCCGAAAATCGATTCCGATCTTCGGCCCAACGCGTTGGACAAGGCAGATCCTGAGATCATCTCTTGTGTGCCATCACCGGCAAAGCGCCCATCCGTCATTGTAATGTCCATATGCGGGGCCTACCTGTTCAACGTCCGAAAACCTGCCCGGCGCTTTCGGCCGGCCAATTCTGGAGGCACTGATGTTCGATCCCAAGAAGCTCCTCAACGATCTGCTCGGCTCGCAAATTCCCGGAACCGGGTCGACCGTGCGCGACAAAGGGGGTCAGGCGGTGCAGATGGCCAAGGACAATCCGCTGGCCGCTGGCGCGCTGGCCGCGGTGCTGCTCGGAACCGGCGCTGGCCGTCAGGTCGCCGGCACGGCGGTGAAGCTCGGCGGCCTGGCCGTGGTCGGCGGCCTCGCCTACAAGGCCTACCAGAACTACAAGAACGGCAAGGCGCCGGCTGAAACGCAAGTTGCCGGTGAACCGGAATTGCTGCCGCCGCCCGCCGACACCAGCTTTCATCCCTCGCAAGCGCCGCAAGGCGAGGACGAATTCACGCTGACGCTGGTGCGCGCGATGATTTCGGCGGCGAAGGCCGACGGCCATATCGATGATGACGAACGGCAAAAGATCGCCGGCAAGCTCAGTCTCGCGGGCATCGACTCCGACGCGGAGAAATTCCTGTTGTCGGAATTGGAAAGGCCGCTCGACCTGGATACGCTGGTCGCCGGCGCCCAAACCGACGCCCAGAAGCTCGAGCTCTACACCGCCTCGCGCCTCGCCATCGATCCGAATACACGTGCCGAACGCGGCTATCTCGATCTGCTCGCCGGCCGCCTCAGCTTGCCCGATGCACTGCTCGACCATGTCGAGGCGACGGTGTCGGCGGCAAAAGTGCCGGCGCCAGAGGTGTCGGGATCGGGCAAGGCAACCGCCAATTCGCGCTGGTAGGCTTCAGGGCCGCGGAGAGCGGCAATCCGGCGTGCTTTCGCGTTAATGTCTCGTTTACCCAGGAAGCGCATGATTTTAAGCAGTCGGATCGGCTTTCCTCCTCCCAGCCGGTTCAGATCAGGGCGGCCGCCAATGGCCGCCCTTTTTGTCGCAGCCGGTTAGCGCATGAGCCGAAATCGGAATCGATTTTTGGAAGCGATCACGCGCAAATTCAAAATTGCTCAAAATCATGGTGCTATAGCGTCCTTGCGGGCATGCGGCGCTATAGGAGGACAGTTATGACAGACTACAAAACAGCCATCGTCACTGGCGCCGGCACCGGCATCGGCAAAGCCGTCGCCACGGCGCTGCTCAGGGCCGGCTGGAATACGGTGTTCTGCGGACGCCGCAAGCCGGTGCTGAACAAGGCAATCGCTGATGCCGGATCGACACAAGCCAAGGCGCTGGCGGTCGCCTGCGACATCAGCAAGGCCGACCAGGTCGACGATCTGTTCGAGACGGTGGCGGCGGCTTTCGGTCGTGTCGACCTGCTCTTCAACAATGCCGGCACGGGCTACAAGTCGACATTGATCGACGAGATCCCCGTCGAGGTGTGGGACGAAATTGTCGGGGTCAATCTCACCGGCTCGTTCCTGTGCGCCCGCGCCGCCTTCGGCGCCATGCGCAGGCAACAGCCGATGGGCGGCCGCATCATCAACAACGGCTCGGTGTCTGCCTACGCACCGCGTCCGGGTTCAGTGCCCTACACCGCGACCAAGCACGCCATTACCGGGCTGACCAAGACGCTGGCCCTGGACGGCCGGCCTTATGACATCGCCTGCGGCCAGATCGACATCGGCAACGCCTTGACCGACATGGCGCAGGCGATGACGGTCGGAGTACCGCAAGCCAATGGCTCCATCGCCGCCGAAGCGGTGATGGATGTCCAGCAGGTTGCCAATGCCGTCCTCCATATGGCCAGCCTGCCGCTCGACGCCAACGTGCTGTTCATGACCGTGATGGCGACGAAGATGCCGTATGTCGGGCGAGGGTGAGCGGCCGGTTCGCGTCAGCGAATTCATCGTGCCAGTGGCACGATGAAAGGCCGGCGAACGCCGGGCGGACGGCGTTCAATTTTGGCTAATGCATGTCGCGCAAAAGTGCGCAGCGGTTTTGCGATAACGACATGCATAAAACAAGAACTAAAGCGCGTCGCATCCTTCAAACGCGATGCGCTTTAGGACTGCGTCACCGAAAGCGGCACGCCCGGAAGATACAACGAAATAGGGCGGATTTCGTAGACGGCCGTCGGATTGACACGGCGAAAGTCGCGCGCGATCGCGATCGCGGCGTCGCGCGTGGCGCAGTCGACGACGTATAGTCCCAACAATTGCTCCTTGGTCTCGGCGAAGGGTCCGTCAATGACCATTCCGGCGCCCGGCCCGCGCAAGGTGCACGCGTCTTGGGTCGCCCCGAGCCGCGCCGCCGGGCCGAGGCTGCCATCCCGGTAAAGCCGTTCGTGGATATTGAGCAGGTCGGCCATCAGCGCCGCGTCCTCCTCCGGCGTCAGCGCCGTGATCACTTCTTCCACGTGATAGGCAAGGATGGCATAGAACATCTGACATCTCCTTTCGTCGGTCGCGTACCCGCCCTCACTTGCCCAGAAACGCCTTGATCCGTTCCAGCGCGCGCAGGATGTTCTCTTCGGAATTGGCGTAGGACAGCCTGATATAGCCTTCACCGAGAACGCCGAAATCAGGTCCGCCGATCAGCGCCACGCCGGCATCCTCAAGCAAAGCCGAGGCGAGTTTCTTGGCCTTCCAACCAGTTTTTGAGACATTAGGGAAGGCATAGAAAGCGCCTTTCGGCGTGATGCAGGAAACGCCTGGTAAGGCGTTCAAGCCTTCGACCACGACGTTCCTGCGGCGGTCGAAGGCGCGCATCATCTTGTCGACGTCGTCCTGCGGACCGTCGATGGCCGCAATGCCGGCATACTGGCTCGGCGCATTGACGCAGGACCAGCAATTGACCGCCAGCTTGCGCACCTTGTCGTAGAGGTGGGCGCCCTTGTCGCCGTTCGGCCAGATCGACCAGCCCATGCGCCAGCCGGTCATCGCCCAGGTCTTCGACCAGCCGTTGAGCACGATCAGTCGGTCGCGGATTTCGGGGAAATTGAGCAGCGAGAAGTGCGTCTCGCCGTCATAGGTCATCACGTCGTAGATCTCGTCGGAGAGGATGGCGACGTTCGGGTGCGCTTCCAGCCCCTTGACCAGCTTCTCGATCTCGGCGCGCGGGGTGACCCCGCCGGTCGGGTTGGCCGGCGAGTTGAGGATGAGCAGCCTGGTCTTCGGCGTGATCAGCGCCAGCGTCTCCTGCGCCGAGAAGGCAAAGCCGTTCTCCTCGCGCATCGGCACCGGTATCGGAGCAGCACCGGTGAACTCGATCATCGAGCGATAGATGGGAAAGCCGGGATCGGGATAGAGGATCTCGGCGCCCGGTTCGCCGAACATCAGGATAGTGGCGAACATGGTCGGCTTGCCGCCGGGCAGGATCATCACCGCCTCGGGCGACACCTCGACGCCGGTTGTGGTCAGCGTGCGGCGCACCACCGCTTCGCGTGTCGCCAGCAGGCCGTTGGCCGGGGTATAGCCGTGGTGGCCGTCACGCAGCGCCTTGATCGCGGCCTCGACGATGTGCTGCGGCGTCTTGAAGTCGGGCTGGCCGATGCCGAGATTGACGATATCGCGGCCCTGATGGGCGAGCGCGGTGGCACGAGCCAGCACCGCAAAGGCGTTTTCCTCGCCGAGACGATTGAAGGCCGAAATCGTGTGGAGCATTTTTCCCGTCCCTGTGGTTCTTTCACCGAGCGAGCGTTTTTGTGAGCGTCCTTTCGCAAAAGTCAAACAGATTGGAGCTTTGGGTGTCGGAAAATCTCAAGAATTGGCAACCGCGCCCGCGGCCGGAGCGCAAGGTGCTGGAGGGGCGCACTGTCAGGCTTGAGCCGCTGAGTTCCGAAAACCATGGCGACGGCCTGTTCGAGGCGTCGTCGGTGCCTGATGTCGACGGCCGCTTCGCTTGGCTGCCCGATTATCCGCCGCAGACCCGCGCCGCCTTCCAGCCGTGGCTGGACAAGGCCGAAGCCAGCGAGGACCCACTGTTCTTCACCGTCATCGACAAGGCCAGCGGCAAGGTCGCCGGACGCCAGACGCTGATGCGCATCGACCCTGCCTATGGCGTGATCGAGATCGGCAACATCTATTGGGGTCCGCTGATCTCGCGCAAGCCGGCGGCGACGGAAGCGCAATTCCTGTTCATGAAATACATCTTCGACGAGCTTGGCTATCGCCGCTACGAATGGAAATGCAACAACCGCAACGAGCCGTCGAAGCGCGCGGCGGAGCGTTTCGGCTTCAAGTTCGAGGGCATTTTCCGCCAGCATCTTGTGGTCAAGGGCGAAAACCGCGATACCGCGTGGTACTCGATCATTGACAAGGAGTGGCCGGCACTGCGCAGAGCCTATGAGGCATGGCTCGATCCGGGCAATTTCGACGGCGACCGCCAGCAGAAGCGACGGCTCGAGGATTTCCGCGCCGAGTTCGGCGCCTGACCATGATCCAGGACCACGATCCCGAAAAGTGAAGGCCGAGTTTTCGGGCAAAGATCATGGTCAAACAAGAACACAGAGCCTCCCTCCCGATTCTGCTGGGATGGATCAGCTCTGACAGGAGTTCGCAGATGGCGCATGGTTCGCAAGGGCATGGTCACAGCCACGGCGCCGGTCATGTGCACGGCTCGACCGACAAGAAACGCGTGCTGATCGCCGCCTGCCTGACCGCCGGCTTCATGATCGTAGAGGCGCTTGGTGGTCTCTTGACGGGATCGCTGGCGCTGCTGGCGGATGCCGGCCACATGCTTGCCGACAGTATCGCGCTCGGCCTTGCCTGGTATGCTTTTCATCTGGCTGGCCGGCCGGCCACCGTTCGCCTCACCTACGGTTTCGGCCGGGTCAAGACGCTGGTCGCCTATACCAACGGCATCGCCATCTTCGCCATTGCGCTCTGGATCATCTATGAGGCCTGGGAACGCCTGCTGACGCCTGCGCCCGTGCTCGGCGGGCCGATGCTGGTCGTTGCGATCGCCGGCCTGCTGGTCAATATCGGCTGCTTCTTCGTGCTGCATGGCGGCGACCGCGACAGCCTGAACATGCGCGGCGCTATCCTGCATGTGCTCGGCGATCTGCTTGGCTCGGCGGCGGCGATCATCGCTGCGCTGATAATCCTGGCGACCGGCTGGACGCCTATCGATCCGATCCTGTCCGTCCTTGTCTCGCTGCTGATCCTGTCCACCGCCTGGTCGCTGATGCGTGAAGCGGCCCATGTCCTGCTCGAAGGCGTGCCGGCGAGCCTCGATCGCGACCTGATCGCCAGGGACATAGAAGGGACGGTGAACGGCGTGCGCGAGGTGCATCACATGCATGTCTGGTCGCTTGACGGGTCAAGCAACATGGCGACCTTGCATGCTTGCCTCAACGATGGCGTCGATGCCCACAAAGCGGTCAGCGCCATCAAGACGCGGCTCGCCGCGCATGGCATTGCCCACGCCACCGTAGAACCGGAATTCGGCCATTGCGCCGATGATAAGCACGATGGCGAGCACGACCACGCGCATGATGCGCCTCCGCATCATCGCCACTATCACTGATCCCAGGAGTTCCAAGGCATTGGTAACGAAGTTGATGAATCCCCGCCGTGTCAGGGCCGCGTGATGGATCGTGACACGCGCAATGCGGCGATCGGCGCACTCTGGGTGCTGCTGCTGTTCGGCATCGCCGCCTACTATTTGCCAACCGTGATGCTGGCGGTCGGCCGCGTGTCGACCATTCTTGCCGCTATTATTGCCGCTGTCTTCATGGTGGCCATTTTCGTCGTGTTTTGGTTGCGTGGCCGCAGCCAGCGCAAAAAGGATCATTGATATGCGTGTTTTGATTACCGGCGCGGCAGGCATGGTCGGCCGCAAGCTCGTCGCCCGGCTGGCGAAGGATGGAACGCTCAGCGGCCGGAAGGTCGCCGCGCTCGACCTTCACGACATCGTGCCGCCGCAGGCGCCGACACTGGATGGCGTCGACGTCACCATCCATACAGGCGATCTCGCCGCGGCGAGCGCGATGGAACGGCTGGTCGCGTCGCGCCCAGACGTGATCTTTCATCTCGCCGGCGTCGTGTCGGGCGAGGCGGAGGCCAATTTCGATCTCGGCTATCGCGTCAATCTCGACGGCACAAGGGCGCTGTTCGATGCCGTAAGACTGGCGGGGTTTGCGCCGCGCGTCGTCTTCACGTCGTCGATCGCCGTGTTCGGCGCACCGTTTCCGGACATTATATCAGACGAATTCCACCCGACGCCGTTGACCTCCTACGGCACGCAGAAGCTGATGGGCGAAGCATTGCTCGCCGATTATACGCGGCGCGGCTTTTTCGATGGCATCGGCATCAGGCTGCCGACCATCTGCGTCAGGCCGGGCAAGCCCAACAAGGCGGCTTCAGGCTTTTTCTCCGGCATCATCCGCGAGCCGTTGAGCGGCCAGGAAGCAATATTGCCGGTGCCGCGCTCCGTCGTGCACACCCACGCCAGCCCGCGCTCGGCGGTGAATTTTCTGATCCACGCAGCAGCGATCGATGGCGACGCCGTCGGGCCGCGCCGCAATCTGACGATGCCCGGCGTCGCCGTCACGGTCGGCGAGCAGATCGAGGCCCTGGAACGCATTGCCGGCGCCAAGGCGGTGAAACTGATCCGCGAGGAGCCCGACGATACGATCTGGGCGATCGTCAAGGGCTGGCCGACACGGTTCGAGGCGCGGCGGTCGAGGGAGCTTGGCTTTGCCGCCGAAACCAGCTTCGACGACATCATCCGCGCCCATATAGAGGACGAGTTGGGCGGGAAGTTCTAACTTGCGTTGATATTCAGGTCATGGTGGGCTGCCGCCTTCCGGCACTACGCCAATTGTCGACCTCGGCGCTGCCCCTCGCCTGCCTGCCGGCATCCTCTCCCCGTTTTTTACGGGGAGAGGGTAAGGGTGAGGGGCAGCGCCGACGCCCGGTAAGGGTGAAGGGACTGCTTCATCCGCCAGCCGTCAGGCTCGCCGACAACAACAGTAACCCAAACAAAAAGACGAAGGCTGCGCCGCCGATCTCGACGATTGAATGGATGCGGTTGCCCATGCGGCCGTCGCCAGCGAAATACACCGCCCAGTTCTTGGCCGTCACCGCCAGCGTCGCCAGGATCGAGACGGTGATCGCGGTGCCGAGTGCCATCGCCAGCACCGACAGGATGCCGCCGAACCACAGCCCGTTGAGCATGGCAAAGCTCAGCACGATCAGCGCGCCCGAACACGGCCGGATACCGACCGCGGCCACCGCAGACCAGGCAGTGCGCCAGTCGAAGCGGTCGCCGGAAAGCAGCGCCGGGTCGGGCGCGTGTGAATGTCCGCACGTCTCGCAGACTTCGCCCGCCGCATGGTGATGGTGCCCGCCATGGTCATCGTGTCCGCCATGGTCATGGTGATGGTCGTGTGCGCCATGATCCTGGTTATCGTGGCCGTCATGGCCATGTGCGTGAAGCGCATGCACCGAATGCGCATGTGCAGGATGGCCCGTTTGCGAATGGCCGGCGTGGGCCGCCGAAAGACTATAGGCAGGGTTCGCACCGAACAGGCGAAGGATGGCAGGGCCGGCCTTGCGCCACAAAAGCCAGGCGCCGAACAGGGTGACAAAGACAAAACTCGTGACTTCGAGGAACCATGCCGCGTCGGTCATCGATATGGTGGTGCCGCGCAGGACGAAGTAGGCGAGCATCATCACCAGGATCGCCGTCACCGCCTGCAACAGGGCCGAGACGAAGGACAGCATGATGCCGCGCCTGAGCGCGACTTCGTTCGCGACCATGTAGGATGAGATCACCGCCTTACCGTGACCGGGGCCGGCGGCATGGAAAATACCGTAGGCGAAGGACAGGCCGATAAGCAGCCACAGTTTGCTGCCGTCCTCACGCATCGCCTTCATCGCACCGGCAAGCGCGCGGTAGAATTCCTGCTGACGCAGATTGATCCACATTAGGATCTGGGCGAACGGGCCGGTGGTGGGAGCCATCCCGTCATTGGTGCCGATGCCGAGCGAGCTCTGGGCGTGGGCTGAGCCGAGGATGTGCGTCATGACAAGGGCGGCGGCCAAAAGGCCGAAAGCCAAACGCAGGGACGATTTCGTCACCGGATTATCCTTTTGGCTGACAGTTCAGTTCAAGCTTGGTCGCAAATATCTTGCTCATATCGGTGCCTGTCGGATCATTGAAGAAGGCGTCCGTCAGGTTCTTCTGGTTCGCGGCGATCGCCTCGTCGGGGTTCGGACGAACGACCTTGCTCGTGCATGTCGACGGCAAGTCGGCGACCTGCATATTGGCATCCTCGGTGAAATCGATCGCCGTGTAGAAGGTCGGGTCATAGACGCCGATATCGATCTTGCCGGCCAGCCTGGTTGGCGCCTTGGGTTCGGATTCAAACAGGATAATGAGCTGGTCGTTGTCGAAATTCGCCATCAGCTGCGGCGGCGGGCTCATCGCCTCATCCTTGCCGTCGACGGTGACGAGCTGGAAGTAATTGAATTCCGCCAGCGAAGCGTGGACGGTGTCAGCGACTTCCTTCAACTCCTTGTCGTCAAGCTTCAGGTCGGAATTCTTGTCGAACTCCATCATCACCGTGCTCGAAAACAAATCGTCGAAGCGCCAGACATGACGCAAGGCCTTCACGCTTTGGTGATCCGGGCTGAGGATCACTTCGAGGCGAGCCTCGGCGAAGACGTGGGGATGCACGTCGGCTGGCCCGACCGTGGCAAAAGTCGCCGCCATGGCCGAAGCCATCATGATTGCTTGCCGCTTCAGGTTCATTCTGGGTGGTGATTCCATCGACTTCGGTGACTGTCGAGAGTTACCAGAAAGCGGGCGAAAATGGGACCCCGGGCGGCCAAAAGCTCATGCATTGTCAATCGTCTTGAACCACTGCACCAGGAAATCGACAAAGACGCGAACTTTCGCAGGCAAATAGCGCCGGTGCGGATAGACGGCGAAAATGCCGCCACCCGGCAGGATGCGGTCATCCAGTGTGCTCACCAGCCGGCCACTTTCGATGTCGGGCGCGGCGATGAAATCCGGCAGGATGGAAAATCCCAATCCCGCCACGGCGGCGGCTCTTGCCGCCATCGGACTGTTGACCTCGATCGGACCGGAGACCGAAACGGTCACCGTGTCGCCGCTGTCGCCCTTGAACGGCCAGTTGGTCAGCCAGCGGCCATTGGTGTCGATGATGCAGGGCATGCGGCCAAGGTCCTGCGGCCGCGTCGGCATGCCGTGCCTGGCGATCAGCTCGGGAGATGCGCACAGCCGCACCGAGAACGGCGCCAGCCGCCTGGCGATCAGCGAGGAGCTTTCCAGCCGCGAAATGCGCACGGCGAGATCGAAACCTTCCTCGACCAGATCGACGAAGCGGTCGTCGAGATGAATGTCGAGCACGATGTCGGGATGCTGCTTGGCGAAGTCGATCAGCGATTGGCCGATCGGCGCATCGGCAAAGGTGCGCGGCGCCGACAGCTTGATCCTGCCGCGCACGTCGCCGGAGGATTCGCGCACCGCATCGGCGAGGCTGTCGACCTCGCGGACGATTTCCGAGGCGCGGCGGTAATAGGTGTGGCCGGCCTCGGTCAGCGAGAACTGCCGGGTGGTGCGGTTGAGCAGCAGCGCGCCGAGCTCGTCCTCCAGCTCGCGCACATATTTCGACAGCAGCGCCTTGGAGCGGCCGATCTTGCGCGCCGCTGCCGAAAATCCTTCGGCCTCGACGACGTCGATGAAGGCGCGCATGCGGGTCAGCGTATCCATGTCATGCGCTCCTTTGCTGGGCTGAAAGGATGCGCGCGACAAGCGCCATCAGCTGCCGGTCGCTGTTTTTGGGTCCGAGCAGCGAGAGGCCGAAGGGGGCGCCGTCGACCAGGCCCAGCGGCAGGGTGATCTGCGGAAAGCCGGACAGACCGGAAAGACACAACAGTCTCAGCGCGCGTTCGCGATAGGTCTGCAAATCGTCGAATGAGGCGGCCTTGAGCGGCGCGGCACCCGGAGCGGTCGGCAGCACAAGGACGCCGTCCTCGCCAAGCAGGTCGGCAAGCTCAAGACGAAACGAAACGCGACGTTCCGTTTCGAATTGCGCGGTTGCCGCGTCGATGGCTGCGCCATGCTCGAAGCGCTCCTTAACGCCGGGGCCGAGCATCCGATCGCCGCCGGCGATCCAGGCACCATGATTTTGCCACGCCTCGTACCCCTGCAGCTTGCGGAAGCACCAATAGATATCGTCGGTGGAATGCGACAGCGGGGCAACGGTACGCGGTGCGCCCAGCACCGATGCGACAGCGCGGACCATGGCGCGATACTCGTTAGCTTCCCGCGGGCCGAGCACGAGCCCGTCCAGCGCATCCAGCGCCAGGGGGCACTGCAATTCTTGGTTGTGCGGATCGTCGCCGAGCAGCACCGCGCCGACCTTGTCATAGGTGGCCGTGTCCCTGGCGAACCAGCCGAACGTATCAAGTGAAGGGGCCAGCGGCATGGCGCCTTCTAGCGAGATGCGGCCATGCGTGGTCCTCAGGCCGATCAGCCCACAAAAGCTTGCCGGGGCGCGAATCGAGCCGCCGGTATCGGATCCGGCGGCGATGTCGGCCAGCCCGCCGGCGACCCCGGCGGCGGAACCGGAGGACGAGCCGCCGGTGACGCGATCAGGTGCTGCCGGATTGACCGGCGACGGGAAATGCGCGTTCAGCCCCATCAGCGAGAAGGCCAGTTCGTCGGTCTGCGTCTTGCCGACGAAGCGCGCGCCCGAATCAAGCAGCGCCTGGACGGCCGGCGCCGTCGCCGAGGCGGGTGAAGCCTGCTGGTATTTTTGCGGATTGCCGCAGCCGGTGCGGTAGCCGGCGACGTCGTAAATATCCTTGACGGCCAGTCGCAGGCCGGCAAGCGGGCCGGACTGCGCATTGGATACAGGTATACCATCGAGGTCGAGAAAAGCGTTCAGAGGGCCGCGAGTGCCTGCCATGCGTTCGATACCCGGATACAGTTGTTGCAACATTGTTCGACGCCAGGAATTTTACAACCTGGCGTACGATTTTTATTGATTGTGAAATCCATCGACCTTATATCGCGCTTGCCCAAAGTCGCACGTGCCTGTGGGTGTCCGCCGATCCTCAAAATGGTGAGGGATATCGGTAAGGTAACTGGAGCTAACCCCTCCAGTCGGTTTAGCGGCCAACCGCCAGACCGAGGACACCTTGAAGCAACGACGGTGCGGGCCTTTCTGGTGTTCTGCCGGTCGTCCAAAGACCGGGGTTACTGAAGAGGCACACCTTCATTGCCGGCAGTGCGGAACGGGTTCTCCCAATCCAAGCCAAGGCAGACAAAGCGAACCGAGGCCGGGCAAGGCCAAGGTTCACCGCCGCGAGACGGCGCTTCATGGTTCCGGGGTCTCCACCGGCTGGTTCCATGGACTGACGTCCCGCCTTTGTCCACCGCGTGTTCGCGAGGTCGATGACCCGCGTCCGCAGCCTTTGTGCGCGCCGAAAGGCGCTATGGAGAGACCCCGATGGCTACCCAGCGCATCCTTGACTTCCTCGCCACCCGACGTCCGAACGGCCCTTGCCTCGTCGTCGATCTCGATGTCGTGCGCGACAATTTCCGCGCCTTCGAGAAGGCGCTTCCCGATTCGAAAATCTACTATGCGGTGAAAGCAAATCCGGCGCCGGAAATCCTGCGCCTGCTTGCTGCGATGGGCTCGTCCTTCGACACTGCTTCCGTTGCCGAAGTCGAGATGGCGATGGACGCCGGCGCGCCGGCGGACCGCATCTCCTTCGGCAACACCATCAAGAAGGAGCGCGACATCCAGCGCGCCTATCAACTCGGCATCCGGCTGTTCGCGGTGGACTGCGTCGAGGAGGTCGAGAAGATCGCCCGCGTTGCACCCGGCGCCCGTGTGTTCTGCCGCGTGCTGACCGACGGCGAAGGCGCCGAATGGCCGCTGTCGCGCAAGTTCGGCTGCGTGCCGGCGATGGCGGTCAACGTGCTGCGCCATGCGAGGGCGCTCGGGCTGGACGCCTATGGCGTGTCGTTCCATGTCGGCTCGCAGCAGACCGACCTGACCGCCTGGGACCGCGCGCTCGGCGACGCCAAAAAGGTGTTCGCTACGCTCGCTGACGAAGGCATTGTGCTCAAGATGGTCAATATGGGCGGCGGTTTCCCGACCCGTTACCTCAGGGACGTGCCGGTGGCACAGGCCTATGGCCAGGCGATCTTCTCGGCGCTGCGCAAGCATTTCGGCAACGCGATTCCCGAGACCATCATCGAACCGGGCCGCGGCATGGTCGGCAATGCCGGCGTCATCAAGTCGGAAGTCGTGCTGATCTCGAAGAAGGCCGACAACGACAATGTCCGCTGGGTCTTCCTCGACATCGGCAAGTTCGGCGGTCTCGCCGAGACGATGGACGAGGCGATCCGCTACCCGATCGTCACCGCGCATGACGGCACCGAGACCGCGCCGTGCGTGCTCGCCGGCCCGACCTGCGATTCGGCCGACGTGATGTACGAGAAGACGCCGTATCCGCTGCCCCTGTCGCTGACCATCGGCGACGAGGTGCTGATCGAGGGCACCGGCGCCTACACGACGACCTACGCCTCGGTCGCCTTCAACGGCTTCGAGCCTCTCCGATCCTACGTGATCTGACGGCTCGCAAGAGCCGGTCAGATCATCCCGAGGTGGGCGCCTGTCGCCCGCCCGGGCTCGCCTGTGGAACAATCCGCTCGTGAAGGATCGCGGAAATGGAAATTGTGGATTTCATTGTTGATGGCGCTGTGAGCCGGCAAATCTCCCCCCTTGAGGTGGAGATGGCCGCAAAGCGGCCAGAGGGGGTCGCCTCAGCTGTCGCGACCTCTCTTGGACTGCGTGGCGCCGACGCTGCACGCGCGGCGCCCCCCTCTGTCGGCTTCGGCGACATCTCCCCCTCTAGGGGGGAGATTGCCGGCGCTTTCGTCATCACCGCCGAAACCGCTGCCGACGTCCCGGCGCGCGAGGCCTTGCTCGATCGCGCCATGGGGCCGAAGCGCCGGAGAAAATCGTCGGAAAAGCTGCGGCGCGGCCGCCGGCCTTCGGAAGGCCTTGCTTTTGTCGCACGCGACGCGTCGGGCGCTGTCACCGGCACCGTGCGGCTGTGGGATGTCGTGCTGGGCGAGGGCGGTAGGTCCGCCCTTCTGCTTGGCCCGCTCGCCGTCGATCCGACAATCAAGAATGCCGGCATCGGCTCGGCGCTGATGCGCCTTGCAATCACTGAAGCGGCGCGCTTCGGCCATGCGGCGATCCTGCTGGTCGGCGATGCGCCCTATTACGAGCGCTTCGGGTTCTCGGCCGATAAAACCGGCTCGCTGGCCATGCCGGGACCTTATGAGCGGCACCGCCTGCTGGCGCTGGAGCTGGTGGAAGGCGTGCTCGCCGGCGCGCAGGGCACGCTGAAGGCGGCCGGGCGCAAGCTGAAGGCACAGCGGCTGTCGCTCGCTGCCTGACGGATCGGAAACAAGCCGCTGCCATCGGGCGGCGGCTTGTTTCCGATCCAGGATTGGAATGGGTCAGCCGATCAACTGGCTCAGCGCCATGGCGACGCTCATGTCGCCTTCGACCTTTATCTTGCCGGACATGAACGCCATGGTCGGGTTGAGATCGCCTGATATCAGCGATTCCAGATCGTCGAGCGAAAGCTTTATCGTGCAGTCGGCCGGCGCGTCGGTGGTCGATACAGCAGCGCCGTCGATGACGATGACGCCGTCGCCTCCGGTGTCGAATTTCACGGAACGATCGAACCCGGCACTCGCCACGCGCGCGCTGATCTTGTCGGCAATTTCCTGAACGCCCATGGCCGTTCTCCTCGTCTCGTTGCGTTTGTCGCACCCCATTGCACTTCGGTCTGGGGCACTTCGGTCTGGGGCACTTCGGTCCGGCCGAAGTCGCCATCTTGCGCATTTCGCGATCAAGGTCGCCGGCGCATATAGCTTCGGGTTGACGTATACGTCAACGCGGTTCCCGACATGATGATGGTTTTATCGCCGCAGTGAAGCTAGGTTGTCGGCGAGGGCAGCCCAGAGGGGGATGGCGGTCCCATTGCATTTAGCTGGACACCGCCGGCAAATGACCGCTACCATCGCTGTGTGCACCAGATTTCAGCTGGAGCCAGGTTTCACCTGGAGATCGAGTGCTCGAAGAACCGAACAGAAATCCCGGATCCCATCGTTATGGGAAGCCGAGCTTGTGGTGGCCACCACCTCTGGGTTGATGGCTTGCGGGCCCGATCCAATCTGAAGATTTAATTTCGTGTTCAGAGAGACACAATCATGAATACCATGCTTTTCGTGGAAGCCCGGGAGACCGAGCTTGCCGTGACGTTCTCGTCAGGCGAAACAGTCTGCTATCCCTGGCTTTGGCTAAAGGATAATGCGCCATCGGCGTTTCACCCACAGACCCAAGAACGAATATTCGACCTGACCAGCGTTGACGCCTCGCTCAGACCCCTCAACGTCCAGGACAGACGCGGCGCTGTGAGCATTGTCTGGCCGAACGGCCTGGCTGAGGAGGAAATCCCGGGCCATTTCTTTGAATCCTACCTCCCAGGCAGAAAGCGGGACGATCCGGCCGAGATCGCTCCGAAACTCTGGGACGGCTCGATCGATCTTGAAACCATACCGCGCTACTCTGCCGGGGGCCTTTTTCAAAGCGATGCCGATCTGCTTGCCTGGCTGAGGGCGACGGCTGCATACGGGCTCTCCATCGTCGAGGGGCTTGGCGATGATCCCGACGCCGGGCGGCGTGCGGCCGAGCGGGTAGGTTTCCTGCGCCAGACAAATTTCGGCACTATGTTCGAAGTCGTGTCGATGCCGAACCCGAACAACTTGGCCTACACCCCTGTCGCCTTGCCGTTACACACCGATCTCGCGAACCAGGAGGTGCCGCCCGGCTATCAATTCCTGCATTGTATCGCGAATGAAGCTGAGGGCGGTGGATCGGTCTTTGCCGACGGGTTTGCGGTTGTGGCCGCATTACAGGCGGAAGATCCGGAAGCATACCGTCTCTTGTGCGAGGTCGATATCCCCTATCGTTTTCACGACGAAAACTACGATCTGCGCGGTCGGTTTCCTGTGATCGTAACTCGACGCAATGGAGACGTGACAGAGTTGCGGTTCAACGCCCATCTTGTCGATGTCATCGACCTTCCCTCCGAGATATGCACCCCCTTCTATGCGGCTTATCGCAAGCTGATGATGATGATCCGCAGCTCGCGTTTTCAAATAGCCTACCGCCTCAAGGCCGGCGAAATGGCGGTCTTCGATAATCGCCGGGTGCTTCACGGCCGCCAATCGTTCAACCCAAATACGGGGCTGAGACATCTGCGGGGATGCTATGTCGATCGGGGTGAGTTTCAGAGCCGCATTCGCGTCCTCTCCCGATAGCGGCACGACGATGATCGCTGACGTACGGTCAGTTGCTGTCGGTGCAAGGCCTCCGGCGGACGTTCCGACGGTGGTTGTTTGCCCGAAAGCCGGCGGCAATCAGGGCAGTTACAAGGTCTGCATCATGCAAACAGACGAGGACAGTGGCCAAGCCTGTCCCTAGCGTGGGCTCGCCTCATGCGCCACCGCGCGATCAGGGGGAGGGGTAACCCGTGTCCGGGAGGCGAGGATCGAGACCCCAGATGGCGTTACAGTAGGGGATGTTCAGTCATGAAAATCAGAAGTCTGATCAAGCGTGCCGAGACGGTGGACAAGGCATTCAAGGAACTCGAAGCCGATTTGGCGGATGCGTTCGATGAGTGTCTCAACCTGGACGACCAATCGCCGTTGGACAGCGTTCCGGATGAGAATCTCGCGGCAAGGAATGACAACTCTCAGCCCGAGGACGATGCCGACGCTCCCGAGATCGCACGGCGGCTGACCTCCCACACACAAACCCGCCTGGCTGCGCTAGATGCCGTTGAGGGGCTGTTTGACGATGCGCGCGAGTATCTGCAGGAGATCAACACGAAACTGTCGGAGATCGCGACCTCGCATCACCTGACAGGCGAATTCCTGAAGCTGCTTCACGGGGACATTCTTCGCGCCAACGAACTGGAACTGGCAAATGGCAGCTTGACCACGCAGCAAAGAGTGCTATCGGAGCAGTTCCACGATGCGACCAGAAAGCAGCGCGAGCGCGAAAGCGCCGTCGAGGCCCTGCAGCAGCGCGAGATAAGCCTGGCCGAGGACAAGGAGGCACTTCGCAGTGCGCTTGCTGCAGCAAAGCTGGAACTCGTCGTGGCAGGCAATGCGAGCGCAGAACGCGAAGCGGAGTTCGGCGACCTCGTCAAAACGCTTTCGGCCAGAACGGCCGAGGCCAGCCGATGTGCGCGCGAGAACGAGATATTGCGGGAAAAGCATGTCAGCCTGTCGATCGACTTCGACAAGGCGCTGAAGCGGGAAGCTGAGGCGCGGCACCGGCTGGACGAGCTCTCGACGATTCATGCCAGTGACGCGGCGCGACTTTCGGAACTGCTGTCTGCGCTCGGCAAGAGCGAACAAGAGGAGATGCGGCTGCAGAAATCGCTCGATATCGCGCAAGCGAAGCTGTCGGAAATGACGGAAGCGGCCCGTATCATGGAAGGTGACAGGGAAGCCGAGCGTGCGCGTAGTTTCGCTGAGATCGGCGGCCTGCGTTCTGAAATTCGCAACCTCCAATCACGATTTGAAGTCGTCTCGAACGAGAACAATCAAGCCGCGAGCGAGATCGCCAATCTCAAGGCTCAATGGAGCGACGCTGTCGCCGAAAAGCAAATTGCGGAGGAAAGGTTGTCGGTTCTCAGAAAGGAGAACGAAAACGACAAGATGCACCTCTCGACCGTGAGCGCGAATTTTTCGCAGCTTTCCCTGCAGCAGGCATCCGAACAGATACAGCTCGATGTCCAGAGGCAGGAATGCGAGGACCTGCGAGCCGAAGTCGCGGTGCTCGACGCCCGGGTCAAGGAACTGTTGCCCTATGAGCGTCTCCACAAGGTCACAAACGCCAAACCGCATGAGAACGGCGTGGTCGAGATCACCGGTGTCGTGGCGGAGAAGTCCCGCGCCACAAGCAGGCGGCGCGTCCGTACGAGCCTGCGCGCCGCATCCTGACGCACGGGTGTCACTTGGCTTTACGGGAACAGACTGAAGGTCCGTTGTCGAAGCAACGCAGATTCGGCGAATTAGCTTGCGTGCGCTTCCTTCCTCAGGGCTTCCCCGATCTAGTGTACGGTGTTGCCCGTCAGGTTAGCGCATGGATCGAAGCGTCATTTGCCCACAAACTGGCCACACCGGCACGGCCGGATCAGGCCTCGAGGAAGTCCAGGGCCTTTTCCGCGAAGGCGCCGTGATACTGGAAAATGGCCGTATGCCCGCCGTCCTCGTACAGGACCAGCTCGGCATTGGGAAAGCGCCGTGCCAGGTCGACGGAATTGCTGGTGGGCACCATTCTGTCGTGATCGCCGTTCACCACGAGGACCGGGTGCCGGATACGCGACAGGTCGGCAGGGCGCTCAAGGCCAAAGGCACGGACCGCCTTGAGCTGCTGGCTGAAAGCGCCGAGGGCGATGGGCTTGTCGCGGTCATTGGTCCGTTCCTTCAGGCGCTGCAGAAACGCGCGCGCCGCCTTCTTGCCGTTCGGGCTTTGGGTGAAGAAGAGATAGTTCTTTGGGTCCTTGATGGTCAGCGCGGCGCGGATCATGTCGAAGATGGTGACTGATGTCACCCTGTCGATGCCGGTACCACCGGCTGGGCCGGTTCCCGCGAGGATGATCTTGCGAACCAGATCAGGCTCGAGCTGAACAATCGCCTGGGCGATGAAGCCGCCAAGAGACAGGCCGAGCAGGTCGACCTGCTCGAAGCCGAGGGCCTGGATGAAGGCGATCGCGTCGCGGGCCATCGCCTCTACCGTGTTGGGAGTGGACCCGCCTGATGCGCCAACGCCACGGTTATCGAAGGTGACAACTCGCCGTTTTGCGGCAATGCCATCGACGACCCGAGGATCCCAATTGTCGAGAACTGCACTCAGATGGGTAAGGAAGATTACCGGTACCCCTGACTTGGGGCCGAGCTCGCGGTAGGCGAATTTCGTGCCGCCGACGTCGACCGTTTTTGTCGGCACGTCCTCGTGCTTGATGATCGCGGCAGGTCGCGACAGCTGATGCACGTTCATGATGGTTTCCTTTCTTCCGGCTTGTCGTTGTCGCGGGGCTGGAGCAGCGCCTTCGCCGCTGCCGCGCCAGCCGCAAGGATGCGATCGGACAGTTCGGTCCCGTTCACCGCGCGCGACAGCTCAAGCGTGCCGATCAGGGTCGCGAAGACGCCGAACGCGACATCTTCGGGGTCGCGGGCGTCGGGTGTCAGTTCGGCCGCCACCGGGCGTACGAGCTTGAGCAGGTGCTCGGCGTAAACCTGGCGCGTCTCGACCGGCTCACGCGCAATTTCGGGCAACAGCGCGGCTGAAGCGCAACCGTGGCCTGGATTGTCTCGGTGTTCCGCCGACAGATACGCGTCGATGGCCATTGGCAGACCACCGGCAGCCACCGCCTCCTGAATCTGGGTCGCCTGAACCTCCAGGGCCGCCGCCACGCTCTCACGCACGAGCGCCGCCTTGGATGGAAAATGCGGATAGAACGCTCCATTGGTCAGTCCCGCCTCGCCCATGATGCCGGCGATACCTGATGCAGCGATGCCGTCGGAGCGAAACCGTTCGGTCGCCACATCCATGATCCGCTGCCGCGATGCTTCCCTCCTGCCTTTCTCGTAGCGCATGTTTTTCTCCTTCGATCAGCTATTGCATTATGACCATATTATCATTAGGTGACCATAATGCAATAGGGCGAGGCACCGGAGATGTCGATCGGGCGCTCCTGGTCTCCTCAATTTAGGAAAGCTGCCATGAAGGCCTTCTTCGTCGATCGATATGCAAAGAAAGCTCGCCTCCGGCTTGGAGAGGTTCCAGAGCCGGAAGCAGGGCAGAATGACGTGCTGGTGCAGATCCATGCCGCCAGCGTCAATCTGCTGGACTCCAAGATCAGGGACGGAGAATTCAAGCTCATCCTGCCCTACCGCCGGCCTTTCGTCGCAGGCCATGACGTGGCCGGAACGGTCATTCGCGTCGGCTCGAAGGTCCGACAGTTCAAACCGGGCGACGAGGTCTATGCGCGAGCGCGCGACGGTCGGATCGGGGCTTTCGCCGAGTACATCGCCATTAATGATGCGGACGTGGCCCTGAAGCCAAAAAACCTCAGCATGGAAGAGGCTGCGTCGATTCCCCTGGTGGGGCTGACTGCCTGGCAGGCGCTGGTCGAAAGAGCGAGCCTGAAGAAAGGACAGAAGGTTTTTATTCAGGCCGGCTCCGGCGGAGTGGGAACATTCGCCATCCAATTGGCAAAGCACCTCGGCGCGACGGTCGCCACGACAACAAGCTCCTCGAACACGGATATGGTCAGGAAGCTGGGCGCCGATGTCATCGTGAACTACAAGAAGGATGACTTCGAGAAAGTCCTTTCGGGCTACGATGTCGTCCTGAATAGCCAGGACAACAAGACCCTCGAAAAGTCCCTGCGTGTGTTGAAGCTAGGTGGCGTCGCCGTTTCGATCTCCGGTCCGCCCGATCCCGGGTTTGCCAGGGAGAAGGGGCTGAGTTGGGTGTTGAACCTGGTCATGCGCGTTCTGAGCGCAGGCATCAGGCGGCGGGCGAAACGCGCAGGTGTCCGATACTCGTTCCTGTTCATGGCGGCCAATGGCGGGCAGTTGACAAAGATAACGTCGCTCATCGAAACGGGCGTCATCCGCCCGGTCGTAGATCGGGTCTTTCCGTTTGAGCAGACCAATGACGCCTTGGCCTACATCGAGCAGGGCCGGACCAAGGGCAAGGTTGTCATCAAGGTCAAATAGCTTCGCAATGCTTCAGGCAACCACGTCCGCCTCTGCGCGCAACTTAAGGTTGTGGTCGTTTGCGCGACATGCATTAATGCTCGATTGGTCCTTTCGGCATGACGATTGTCGTGCCGGCGGTTGTCGGACGCTCGATCATGCGGCGCACGCGCGGCGGCTCGTCGCCGCTGTGCAGCGCCCGCACGCGCTCGCCGACAACGGCGTCGGCATGGGTGGCCCGCTTGTTGTGGCGGATGTATTCGAGCCATGTCGGCGTGTGATAGTGCTCGATCCATATTGCGGGATTTTCGAGATCGCGCGCCAGCGTCCAGTTGCGGGCGCCGTCACGGCGGCGGATGCGGCCGCGTTCGGCCATGGTGGCCAGGAATTCCGGCACGTCCTCCTCGCGGATGATGTACTCGATCATGATGGCGATCGGCCCGCTGCGCAGTTTCAGGTCGAGTGCAAGATGCGGCTCCTTGAAACGGTTCAGCGGATCGAGGTTGAGCACCGCCTGCTGCGGCAAAGGCAGCAAGAGGCCGATCGCGCCGCCCGCCAGCATCGCGACGGCGGCCGCGATCAGCGCGAACTCGGCGCCATGCGAATCAGCGACGACGCCCCAAATCCAGCTGCCGAGGGCGATGCCGCCGAAAGTCGCCGTCTGATAGACCGAGAGCACCCGGCCGACCACCCAGCGCGGCGTCGACATCTGCACCGTGACGTTGAAATGCGCCAGCGCGACCACCCAGCAGGCGCCGCCGATGAGCAGCCCGAGCGACGTTTGCCAGGCCTGGTCGCTGACGGCGGCATTGAAGGCGCAGAGCGCGAAGCCGGCGAATGCCATGCGCACCATCGTCTCGCTTGACAGAATCTGCCTCAGCCTGACGCTGATCAGCGCGCCGCCGACGGCGCCGATGCCGAAAGCACCGAGCATGATGCCGTAGGTCAAGGCATCGCCCTTGACGACATTGCGCGCCACCAGCGGCAGCAGCGCCAGGACCGCGCCGGCGCTGAAGCCGAAAGCCGCACCCCTTACCAGCACCTTGCCGATATTGGGCGACATGGCGACGTAGCGCAGGCCAGCACCCATCGCCGCGCCCAGCGTCTCGCGCGGCAGTGTCGAGGCCGGCAATTCCGGCTTCCAGCGAGCCAGCACGATGATCAGCCCGACATAGCTCAATGCGTTGGCGGCAAAGGCCGCTGCGGTACCTGCGGCGGCGACGATGATGCCGCCGATCGCCGGGCCGACGCTGCGCGTTAGGTTGAAGCCCAACGAATTGAGCGCGACGGCAGCCGGCAGCTTGGCGCGCGGCACCATGTCGCCGACAGAAGCTTGCCATGACGGGTTGTAAAGCGCCGTGCCGCTGTTGATCAGGAAGGCGAAGGCGAGCAGCGTCCACGGCGTCATCAAGCCAAGATAGGTGAACACGGTCAGCAGAACCGAGACGACCAACATGAAGATCTGGGCAATCAGCATGACCTTGCGCCGGTTGAAGCTGTCGGCGATGGCCCCGGCAACGAGCGCAAACAGCATGATCGGCAAGGTGGTCGAAGCCTGGACCAGCGCAACCTGATAGGACGAGGTGGCGATCGTGGTCATCATCCAGGCGGCGCCGACGCCCTGGATCAAGCCACCGAAATTCGAAACCAGACTGGCGGACCATACGGCGCGGAAAATGCCGTGTCGGAACGGCGCCAGCGCCGAGACGCGTTCGCTGTCCGGCTCGTCGTCGATCATGGATGCTTCCCCGACTTCAAATGCTGCGTTCTTCCAGAATCGGTGCCCTCATGCCGTCCCTAGAAGTAGAGCAAGACCTCGCAAAGGGCGAACGCCTTTTCAAAGAAGATCATGGTCCAACAACAAGATAGCCGTGGCTGCGACAGGTCAGCGGCCATTCTTGCAGGCGGCGTGAGGCGCTTCGGCCGCCTGCTTCCAGAAATCGGCGCATTGGGCAAAAAATACTTAGCGACTTGACGAAGTTTTCGCTTGCGCCACCGGCAAATTGGGCGATAGTTAGCGATATGGCTAAGCATGATCTTGATCTCTCGCTGCTCTTCCACGCGCTCGCTGATCCGACCCGCCGGTCGATCCTGACCCGGCTCGCCGAAACACCTGCGCGGGTAACGGATCTGGCTGGGCCCACGGGACTGCGGCTGCCCACGGTGATGCGGCACCTTTCCGTGCTGGAGGAGGCAGGGTTGATCACCACGTCCAAGGACGGGCGCATACGCACCTGCGCCATCGTACCCGAGGCTCTGGATCCAGCGCGAACATGGCTCGATGAACAGCGGGCCATCTGGGAAGCTCGGCTCGACCGGTTGGACGCATTTGTGATGAATGTGATGAAGAAGGAGCGCGCAGAATGACACAGAACCTCGCTACAAACAGTGCGACCCGTGCGGTGCCCGATGATAGGAAGGGCCGTTTTGCGACGCTGACCTTCGAACGGAACGTGGCCGCGCCATTGGCCGTGCTGTGGGAGGCTTGGACGGCCCCAGCCGCGCGGGCGATCTGGGCTGCGCCATCGCCCTCGGTCACCGTGGAGTTTTTGGAGGCCGACACCAGGGTGGGTGGTCGCGAGATCTCGCTCTGCAAGGCAGAGGGCCAGCCGGACATCCGCTGCGAGTGCGGCTGGCTGGTGTTGCAGCCAGCGCTGTGCAGTGTGAACTACGAGGTGGTCTCGTGCGAAGGCGTGACGCAATCAGCAGCGCTGGTGACGGCAGATCTCTCAGGCACGCACGAGCGCAGCCGGCTAGTCGTGACGGTGCAACTTTCCTCGCTGGCGCAGGACATGGAAGCAGGCTACCGGGCGGGCTTCGGTGCCGGCCTGGACAACCTCGCGGGCGCGGCCGAACGAACCATGGTGCTGCAGCGGGTGATTCAGGCGCCGCGGTCCACCGTCTGGGGCGCGTGGATGAACCCTGAAACGCTGCCGCAATGGTGGGGGCCGGAAGGCTTCTCCTGTCGAACGAAGAGGATCGACTTGCGAGCGGGCGGCGAGTGGGTATTCGACATGATCGCGTCTGACGGCACGGTTTTCCCGAACCACCATCTCTATAACGAGGTCCGGCCCGAGGAGAGGATCGGCTATACGCTGCATTGGGGCGAGAACGGGCCGAAACATGCCGACGCCTGGGCCTCGTTCGAGGATCAGGACGGGGCAACGAAGGTGACGCTGGGCATGGTATTCAGCACGGCTGCCGAGTTCCAGGAGGCGAAGGGCTTCGGTGCCGTGGAACTGGGACTGCAAACTCTCGGCAAACTGGAACGCTTCGTCGCATCCCGCTGAAATGCTGCGATTTCCCGTCGGCCCGAATCAGGGCTTGTGGACGAGGTCCTCCTCCATGTCGCCCGTCCTCAATGGCGACGGCATCCGCCGCTTCAGTCAGACGGCATAGCCGGTCGGGCTGGAGCGGTCAGGCTGGAGAAGACCGAGCTCTCGGAAGCGGGGCAGATCACCAACATGCGCTTCCGCTTCACGGGATAGGCCGAGAATTCACAAAGGGATACACGAAGAGGAGGGTTCTATGAGAAAACTGATCATATGGGACATGGTGAGCGTCGACGGCTTCTTCGAAGGTCCGGACAGGGACATCAGCTGGTTCGTCTTCGAAGAAGAACTCGAGGACTACATTCATAAGACCCAGGAAAAGGCCGACACGCTGATCTTCGGCCGCGTGACCTACGAGCTCATGGCGGCCTATTGGCCGTCCGAGCAAGGCTGGATCGCAGATTTCATGAACAAGATCGAGAAGGTGGTCTTCTCGCGCACGCTGAAAAGCGCCGACTGGAACAACACGAAGCTCTTCAACGGCAATGTCGCGGAAGAAATCTCCAGGCTGAAGACCAGGGACGGCGGAGACATCTTCGTGTTCGGCAGCGCCAACCTCACGGCGACCCTGATGGAGCATGGCCTGATCGACGAGTATCACCTCGGGATCAACCCCGTCATTCTCGGGAGAGGCACGCCGCTCTTCAAGGGCGGCCCGAATCGGATACCCCTGAAGCATCTCGAGACGAGGACGCTCAAGTCAGGTGTTGTCATCCTCCATTACGCGCCGGAGAGCAGACAATGACGATCGATCCGCTGTTTCCCGTCAACCACTTGTCGAATTGGGAGGGCCCGGGAAGCGACGCGTTCCAGAGGATCGGCGGCCAAGTGGCGTAGCTGCCATCACCGCTGCGCTCTCTCGGGTCTAACGCCTGGGCAGCCCTTTGGGCGACATGCATTACCGATCTTCGAATCCGGTCAGCACGCCGACCGCATTGATGCCGATTTCCTCGACGGCGTAGCCGCCTTCCATGACGAACAGCGTCGGCAGGCCGAGCTTGGCGATGCGACGGCCAATCCTGGGATAGTCGGCGCTTTTCAGCTTGAACCTGCTGATCGGGTCCTTCTCGAACGTGTCGACGCCGAGCGAGACGACAACGATCTCGGGGGCGTAAGCTGCAAGTTTTGCGCAGGCGTCCTCCAGCGAAGCATTCCAGGCATCCCATGTGGTGCCGAACGGCATGGGGTAGTTGACATTGAAGCCTTCGCCGGGCCCAGTGCCGCGCTCGTCGGCATGGCCAAGGAAGAACGGATATTCGGTCATCGGGTCGCCATGCAGGTTCAGCACCTGCACGTCGCCGCGGCTGTAGAAGATCTCCTGCGTGCCGTTGCCGTGATGGTAATCGACATCGAGGATCGAGACACGCCTGGCGCCCTGGTCGCGGAACCATTGCGCGGCAACCGCGGCGTTGTTGATGTAGCAATAGCCGCCCATGAAGGCAGCGCCGGCGTGATGGCCGGGCGGGCGGCAGAGCGCGAAGGCTGATCTCTCGCCGCCCTCGACCAGGGCGGCTGCGGTCAGCGCCACATCGTAGGACGACTTGATCGCCTCCCAGGTGCCTTTGACGAAGCCGGCGCCGCCGTCGAAGGAGTAAAAGCCAAGCAGCGCATCGATGATCTGGGGGCGCACATCGCCGCGCAGGCCGCGCGTCGGCCAGGTGAAGGGGAGGGCCGTGCCAGTCCGTCCCGACGCTTCCCAGAGCGGCCATACGGTCGGCAGGAAATCGATGTAGTCGCTGGTATGCACCTGCTTGGCGGCTGCGAGGTCATGACTCTGGGGCGGCAACACGGGGCCGAGTTTTTCGCTCTCCACCCTCGCCTTGATGAACTCGGCGCGCGAGGGCTTCTCGAAGGCCGGCACGATGGCGCCGGCGATCAATTCGACATTGCCGGAATGGCCGGCATGGAGGGGCGAAAAAACAGTCTTCATGAAATTGTTCCGTGGTGAGATGCGGCGACCCTAGCCGTCTTGCACTGCCTTTCACAAGGCGCTGGGCCAACCAGCCATGGCTTGCTGGCACGGCAGCTACTCGTCTAGCCTGTCGGTAGCGCAACCGAACCGCGGGTAATCATGAGTTCAAATGCCGACCTGATCGTCATGAATGCCCGTGTGCTGACCATGGACGAAGGCAATCCGACGGCCGAGGCGGTGGCGATAAAGGACGGCAACATCCTCGCGGTTGGGGATCGCCGGACGATTGAGGTGCTGAAAGGGCCGGCCACGAAGATTATCGATGCGCAAGGCCGGTCGATGGTGCCGGGCTTTATCGAAGCGCATATGCATCTTTTCGGCGGCGCGGCCGAACTCGACAATCTGCACCTTCAGGGCGTGCATGGCTTCGATGCACTGAGCGACGCGATCCGCGCCTATGCGGCGGCACGGCCGAACGCCAAATTGCTGCTTGGGGCCGGCGTCGACTACACCATCCTTTCCAAGGAAGAGCCGGTCACCCGCCATCATCTCGACCGCATCATCGCCGACCGGCCGTTCGCCATGTCGGCTTCCGATCATCACACGATGTGGGCCAACACCAAGGCGCTGGAGCTGGCTGGCGTCCTGCACGGCAAGCAACTCGGTCCCGGCAACGAGATCGTCATGGGAGCGGATGGCCTGGCGGCGGGCGAATTGCGCGAGGGGGAGGCGTTCGGGCCAATCCTCGAGCTTTCGGGGCAGAACCGAGTGCGGCTCGGCATTGCGACAGGCGGAGAGCCCGAGCCGTACCCTTCCGCCGCCGAAGTCGCGGCCGATCGTGACCTGATGCATCGCGGGTTGGAATGGTGCGCCCGCCACGGCATCACCTCGATCCAGAACATGGACGGCAATCTTTACCAGCTAGAGCTGCTAGCCGGGCTGGAACAGGAAGGGCGACTGCTCTGCCGCACCAAGATACCTTTTCATTTCAAGAACTTCATGACGCTCGACAGGCTGGAAAAGGCATCGAGCATGGCCAACTCCTACCAATCGGAATGGCTGTCGTCCGGCATGGTCAAGATGTTTTACGACGGCGTGCTGGAAGGCTGGACCGCGGTGATGGTCGACGACTATGCCGACCGGCCGGGCTGGCGCGGTGAGCCGCTGTTTACGCCGGAGCATCTCGCCGAGGTGGCGGGGGAGGCCGACCGGCGCGGGCTGCAGGTCGCCGTGCATTCGATCGGCGATTGCGCGGTGCGCGCGGTCCTCGATGGTTATGAGGCGGCGCGGCGGAAGAACGGCAGGCGCGACAGCCGGCACCGGGTCGAGCATATCGAGGTGGTCACTGCCGCCGACATACCGCGCTTCGCAGAGCTTGGCGTCATCGCCTCGATGCAGCCGCCGCACCCGCCCGGCGCCATGGACTTCCCGCTGGAGCCGACGCTTTCGCGCATCGGCCGCGAAAGATGGCCGCTGAGCTATGCCTGGCGGACGCTGAAGCAGGCGGGCACGCATGTCGTCTTCGCTTCCGACTGGCCGGTGTCGCCGATCGATCCGATCCTGGGCATTCAGGCGGCGGTGCTGCGCAAACCTTGGGCAGAGGGCGATCCCGACCAGAGCTTTTCGCTGCATGAATCACTAGCGGGCTACACGGTGGAAGGCGCCTATGCCGAGTTCATGGAGCACCGCAAGGGCCGCCTGAAGCCAGGCTTTATGGCCGATCTGGTGGTGCTCTCAGGCGACATCGAGGCGACCGCGCCGGAAGCGCTGCATACGGTGCGGCCGGTGACGACGATCTGCGGCGGCAAGATCACCTACCAGGCCTGACGGTGGCACGGGAATTGCGTCCTAAATCGACGTTCAGATGTATGATCGACATTCAGATGTGTGCTTGCCAAGCCATGCGCCGTGTGCTGACAATCGAGTGGGAACTGGATCCGCCAGAAGAGCGGACACAAGAATGGGGTAATCGTGCCGGAACAACCGGGTAAAAGTGCAATTGAAGTTCGTGGCGTCCGCAAGGTCTTCGGTAGCGGGGAGTCACAGGTCGCCGCCCTCGACACGGTTTCGGTGTCGATCCGCGAAAATGAATTCTTCACGCTGCTTGGTCCGTCCGGCTGCGGGAAGACGACGCTTTTGCGGCTGATCGCCGGCTTCGATTTCCCCAGTGCCGGCGAGATCCTGCTGCATGGCCAGGACATCGCGCCGCTGCCGCCGTTCAAGCGGCCGGTCAATACCGTGTTCCAGAACTATGCGCTGTTCCCGCATATGACGGTGGCCGAGAATATCGGCTTCGGCCTCGAAATGCTCGGCAAGCCCAAGGCCGAAGTGAAGGCGCGGGTCGCCGAGATGCTGAAGCTGGTCAAGATGGAGGCGCTGAGCAACCGCCGCACCAGCCAGATTTCCGGCGGCCAGCAGCAGCGCGTGGCGCTGGCGCGGGCACTGGCGCCGCAGCCGAAAGTGCTGCTGCTCGACGAGCCGCTGTCGGCGCTCGACTTCAAGCTGCGCAAGGAGATGCAGATCGAGCTGAAGCGGCTGCAGCACGAGACCGGCATCACCTTCATCTTCGTCACTCACGACCAGGAAGAAGCGCTGACCATGTCGGACCGCATCGCGGTGATGTCGGCGGGCAAGATCCTGCAGGTCGGCACGCCCTGGGATATCTATGACAAGCCGGCGGAGCGTTTCGTCGCCGACTTTATCGGCGAAACCAATTTCCTGACGGCGGCCATATCAGGAATGGGCAACGGCAAGGCACGCGCAACGCTCAAATCCGGCGCGACCATCGACGCCACCGTGGCTGAAGGCTTCCAGCCGAAGGACAATGCAACCGTGGTGGTCAGGCCCGAACATGCCAAGCTGACCAGCGGCAAGGGCGACGTATCGGGCACGGTCGAAAACATCGTCTATTTCGGCACCGACACCCACATCCATGTTCGCCTGGACAGCAGCGAGAGCTTCACCGTGCGCCAGCAGAACACGCGCAGCGCCGGCTGCGGTTTCGAGCGGGGCGACAAGGTCGGCATCTCGATCGGCAACGACGCCGCGCAAGTGCTGAGGGACTGATGGCGAGCGCGGAACAAGTCGCTGAGGAGGCCGAGCGCCGAGAGATCCGCGATCGCTGGCTGCTGTCGGCGCCGGCGCTGATCATCATCTTTCTCGCCGCGAGCGGACCACTGCTGATCGTCGTGATCTATTCCTTCCTGACGCCGGGGCCCTATGGCGACGTGGTGTGGAAATTTTCTACCGACGGCTGGCTGTCGGTGTTGATGCAGCGTGACATCTTCGACGACACTCTGGCCTTCGCCGATGCGCATTTGTCGATCTTCTGGCGTTCGATAAGCCTGTCGTTCTACACCACCGTGCTGACGTTGTTCTTCGGCTTCCCCACAGCCTATTTCATCGCCACGCGACCGCCGAAGACGCGCGAGGTCTGGGTTTTCCTCGTCACCATTCCGTTCTGGACGAATCTCCTGATCCGCACCTTCGCTATGCAGCAGGTGATCCGCAACGAAGGGCTGGTCAACACGGCGCTGATGGCGCTCGGCATCATCAAGCAACCGCTGCAGATCATGAATACCGACGCCGCCATCTTGTTCGGCATGATCTATATCTACCTGCCTCTGATGGTGCTGCCGATCTACGCCTCGATGGAGAAGCTCGACTTCCGGCTGGTCGAGGCCGGATATGACCTCTACGCCGGTCGCTGGCAGGTTCTGCGCCGCATCATCTTCCCATTGATCAAGCCCGGCGTCATAGCCGGCTCGATACTGGTCTTCATTCCCTCGCTTGGCGCCTATGTCATTCCGCGGGTGCTGGGCGGCGGCAAGAACATGATGCTCGGCAACCTGATCGAACTGCAGTTCGGCGCGGGCCGTAACTGGCCGCTTGGCGCGGCCATCTCAATTACGCTCATGGTGCTGGTGATGATCGCGCTCCTGTTCTACGTGCGCAACGCATCCGGGTCGCAGGGCGCCCATGGCTAAGCGTCCGTTCGACATCCAGGCGCAACCCGGCTTCGGGTTCATGGCGCTTCTGACCTTCTTCGCGCTCTATCTGCCGATCGCGGCGCTCGTCACCTATTCGTTCAACACGGCGGATTCGCTTTCGCGCTGGGACGGCGTCTCACTGCGCTGGTTTATTTCGGCCTGGCACAATTCGGCCGTGCAGGACGCCTCCGTCCGCTCGCTCGTGCTGGCGGTCTCGGCCGCCGCGCTGTCGACGATCGCCGCCACCATGGCTGCGCTGGCCACGACCCGCACGCGGCCCTATCCCGGCCTTACCTTCAAATACGCCTTCATCAACCAGCCGCTGATGGTGCCGGAGATAGTCACCGGCGTCGCGCTCCTGATCGTGTTCTCGCGCATCAAGGTCTGGACCGGTTACTCAGGACTCGGTTACCTGATCGCCGCGCACACCGCCTTCTGCATCCCGTTCGCTTACCTGCCGATCCGGGCGCGGCTGGACAGCATGGACCTGACGCTGGAGCGCGCAGCCGCTGACCTATACGCCACGCCCTGGAAAGCCTTCCGTTTCGTGACGCTGCCGCTCTTGAGGCCGGCCATCATCGCGGGCTTCATGCTCGCCTTCGTCATTTCGCTCGACGATGTGGTCATCACCGAATTCGTCAAGTCCGGCGGCCAGGATACGCTGCCCACCTACATGCTCGGCCAGTTGCGGCGCGAAACGAGCCCGGAAATCAATGCGATCGCCACGGTATTCCTGGCGCTGTCGGTGGTGCTCGTAACCGTGTTCTACTTCGTCAACCGGCGCAAGCCATGACCAACGATTGCCAAAACGGGAGAATAGCAATGAAATGGAAGACCACGGCTGCCACGGCGGTATTCGCAATGTTTGCCTTTGCGGGCAGCGCTTATGCGGAAGGCGAACTCAACATCTTTAACTGGGGCGACTACACCAGCCCCGAGATGATCAAGAAGTTCGAGGATACCTATAAGGTCAAGGTGACGATCACCGACTACGACTCCAACGACACCGCGCTAGCAAAGGTACGCGCCGGTGGTCATGGCTTCGACATTGTGGTGCCGTCGGCCAACTACGTGCCGATCTGGGTGAAGGAAGGGCTTCTGCTTGAGGCCCGGCCCGACCAGATGGAGAACTTCAAGAATGTCGACGAGCGCTGGGTGAACGTTCCCTGGGATCCGGGCCGTCATTATACGGTTCCGTGGCAGTGGGGCCTGACCGGTATCGGCGTCAACACAAAGATCTATGACGGCGACCTCAACACCTCGGCCATCTTTCTCGATCCGCCGAAGGAACTGGTTGGCAAGATCAATGTCGCGCCGGAAATGAACGACGTGCTGTTCGCCACCATCAAGTATCTGGGCGGCGACTGGTGCACGGACGACAAGGAACTGCTCAAGAAAGTGCGCGACAAGCTGGTGGAGGCCAAGCCGAAGTGGCTGGCCATGGATTATAGCGTGACCGAGAAGCTACCGGCCGGCGACTATTCGGCCGTCTACTACTGGAACGGCGCCATCATGCGCTCGCGCATCAAGAACCCCGACATCAAGTTCGGCTACCCGAAGGAGGGCTTCCCCTTTTTCATGGACAGTGTTGCCATCCTCAAGGATGCCAAGAATGTTGACAACGCCAAGCTGTTCATGAACTTCATTATGGATCCCGAGAACGCCGCCATGATCTCCGCCTTCGCCAAATATGCCAATGGCGTCAAGGGCTCGAAGACATTCATGCCAGCCGACATGAAGGATGCGCCCGAACTGGTGGTACCGCCAGAACTGGAGAAAGCGGGCGAGTTCCTCACCCCTTGCTCGCCCGATGTGCAGCAACTCTACACGCGCATCTGGACGGACGTTCAGAAATAGCGGCACTCCGCCTTTTTCCGCGCGAGCGGGAAGAAGGCGGGTCAAGGGCCGATGAGGGGTAGCGCTGAATTCGCAGCGTTCGCGCCGCCCCTCACCTGGCCTGCCGGCACTGCCCTTCGCCATGGCGTCGGGCGTTCGTCACTCGAAAGGCCCATTCGGGGGCTTTTTCGTCCGCTGTGCAGACCGCTCCTCATCCAAGTGAACCGAAGAGCGGCATGCGGCGGCAGGGAAATTCTCATGCAGTCTTACCGCAACTCCGATCCGCGGCCGCCGATCATGCAGGGCTCACCGCCCAAGATGGTGCCGCCGAAGCTCGTCTGGGATAGGGGACCCTGGAACCGGTGGGCGTTCCAGCACATCCGCGAAATCCTGCCGACCGTCGAAGTCTGGCGCGGCAATGGCCATCGCCGCCGGCTCGAGCGCGCCGACGTCGATCTCGACGCGCTGCCGGTGGGCGGCAGCACGGGGCAGCCTTCGACGCTGGCCGGGCTGCTGGACGAGACCTATACGGATGGGTTCCTCGTGCTCAAGGATGGCAAGATCGCCTATGAGCGCTATTGCAACGGCATGACCGAGCGCACGCTGCATTTGTCGCAGTCGATGGCCAAGTCGGTCACGGGCTCGGTGTTCGGCATACTCGCCGGGCGCGGCCTGATCGATCCCGCCATGCCGGTGACGACCTATCTGCCGGAGCTGGAAGCTACCGGCTGGGCCGGCGCCAGCGTGCAGCATGTGCTCGACATGACGTCCGGCGTGCGTTTTTCCGAGGAATACACCGACCGCTATTCCGGTATCGGTCAGGTCGATGTCGCCAGCGGCTGGAAACCGCTGCCGCCGGACAGCGACCCGGCCTTCGAGTGGCCATCGCATATGTTCGAATTGATGCTGCGGCTCAAGAAGACAAGCCGGCCGCATGGCGCTGCGTTCGAATATCGTTCGATAGAGACCGACGTGCTCGCCTTCATCATGGAACGGGTGACCGGCAAGCGGCTGGCGCAACTGGTTTCGGAAGAACTCTGGCAGAAGCTCGGCGCGGATGAAAGCGCCTGCTTCACCGTCGACAGTGCCGGCTACGCCATCGCCGATGGCGGCTTCAACGCCACGCTGCGCGACTATGGCCGTTTCGGCCAGCTGATCCTCGACAATGGCGGCGGCGTCGTGCCGGCCGACTGGATCGAGGCGACGCGCACCGGCAGGCATGGACCGGACTTCAATCCCAGCCTGCCGCAAGGCAGCTACCGCAACCAGTTCTGGATCGAGGACCCGCGTTCGCGCGCGCTGATGTGCCGGGGCGTGTTCGGGCAGCTGATCCATATCGACTGGAACACGAGAATGGTCGTGGTGAAGCTTTCGAGCTACGCGGATTTCACCAGCATCGCCTTTTCGGTGGCGACGATGAAAGCCGTCCACGCGATCGCCGCCGCGTTGAGGAACACGCCATGACCGGCAAGACCGCGTTCGGGACCAGACATGGCTTTGCCCGCAACAAGGTGCTGCTCGGCAACTGGCGCGAAAGCCCGTTCAGCCGGTGGTCGTTCCAGAATGTCGGCGAGTTGGTGCCGAGCGCACGTGTCGCTGCAGCGTCAAGCGGCAGTGAGGCGCCGGCACAGGACCTTGATGGGCTGCTTGACGAAAAAATCGCGCTGACCGGCGGCGCCGAGACCGTTGCGGCCTTTCTCGCGCGCTCCGACACCGACGCGCTGACGATCACGAAAGCCGGCAAATTCGTCGGCGACTGGTTCGCACCGCATATGGAGTTCGGCGCGCGCCACATCATCTTCTCGATCAGCAAGTCGCTGACCGCCATTCTGGCCGGCATATTGGAGGGCGAGGGGGTTTTCGATCCGCAGGCGCCGGTGACCCGCTATCTGCCGGAAGCTGCCGGCTCGGCCTATGGCGATGCCAGCGTGCGGCATGTGCTCGACATGAGCGTCAGCCTCGACTTCGAAGAAGCCTATCTCGATCCGGAAAGCGCCTTTGCCCGCTATCGCCGCGCGACGCTGTGGAATCCGGGCGGCGGCATGGAAAGCCTGGCCGACTTCATCCTGACGCTGCAGCGCCTTGCCGAGCCGCATGGCCGGACGTTCCGCTACCGCTCGCCCAATTCCGACCTGCTCGGCATCCTGCTCGAGCGCGCGTCCGGCCAGCGCTTCGCCGAGTTGATGCACAAGAAATTGTGGCTGCCGCTTGGTGCAATGAGCGAAGCCTCGGTGACAGTCGATATGGCCGGCACTGCGCGCACGGCCGGCGGCATTTCGGTGACGCCGCGCGATCTGGCCCGGGTCGGCGAGATGATGCGGCAGGGCGGCATCGCCCATGGCCGCCGCATCGTGCCGGAAGCCTGGGTGCGCGACACTGTCAGCACAGGCGGAGACACGGACGCCTGGCAGCGTGGCGCGATGGCGTTCCTCTTCCCGCAAGGCCGCTACCGCAACAAATGGTACCAGACCGGCGCGGCCAGCGGCGCTTTTTACGGTATCGGCATCCACGGCCAGTGGCTCTACGTCGATCCCAAGGCGGAGGTGGTTATCGCCAAGATGTCGTCGCAGCCTGAGCCGGTCGACGAGCCGCTCGATGTCGATATGGTCACCTTCTTCGATGCGCTGAGCCGGATGGTCTAGCAGGGCAATCGTATCCGACTGGCAATGTCAGCGCTGCCCCTCATCCGCCTGCCGGCACCTTCTCCCCGTATAGTGACGGGGAGAAGGGGGCTGGCCGCACCGCGGCGCTATTTTTTGCAACGCTGGTCGTTGGCGAAACCCTTTGCGAAGGCGTCTTTCTCCCCGTCACTATACGGGGAGAAATGCCCGGCAGGGCAATGAGGGGCAGCGCGCACGTCTTGAAGGGCACGGGCAAATCCAGGCGTGGGCGCATTCTGCCATGCGAATTTCCAACGTGCTTTCCTGTGGAACTCTTGATCGGTCGAAAAGAGCGAGGTTGGCGGGGCGACGCTCTGCGCCTATGGTCGCCGCTCTTTTCGACAGGACAGCAGGAACGACATGGCATCCGAGCGCATCGCAGCAATCATCGCAGCCGAGATCACGGCCCGGCCCGAACAGGCCGCGGCGGCGATCGGACTGCTGGACGAAGGCGCGACGGTGCCGTTCGTGGCGCGCTACCGCAAGGAGGTCACCGGCGGTCTGGACGACACGCAGCTGCGCCTGCTGGCCGAGCGCCTAGCCTATCTGCGCGAGCTAGATGCGCGCCGCGACACCATTCTCGGTTCGATCCGCGAGCAGGGCAAGCTGACCGAAGAGCTTGAAACCAAGATCGCGGCGGCCGCCACCAAGGCGGAACTCGAAGACATCTATCTGCCCTACAAGCCGAAGCGCCGGACCAAGGCCGAGATCGCGCGCGAGCGCGGGCTGGGACCGCTGGCCGAGGCCATCCTTGCCGATCGCGCCGCGGCGCCCAGCGAACTGGCGCTGGCCTACATCACTGAAGAGGTGGCCGACGCCAAGGCGGCGCTCGAGGGCGCGCGCGACATTCTGTCCGAGCAGTTCGCGGAGAATGCCGATCTGGTCGGCAGGCTGCGGAGCTACATGAAGGAACGCGCCTTCATGCGGTCGCGCGTCGTCGACGGCAAGCAGGAAGCCGGCGCGAAATTCTCCGACTATTTCGACCATGTCGAGCGCTGGGCCAATGTGCCGAGCCATCGCGCCCTGGCGATGCTGCGCGGCCGCAATGAAGAGGTGCTGTCGCTTGATATCGAAGTCGATGCCGACGACGCGTCGCCGGTGAAGCCGGTCGAGCGGATGATCGCCGATGCCTACGCCATCGGCCGCCAGTTGCCGGGCGACCGCTGGCTGATGGAGGTGGCGGGCTGGACCTGGCGCGTAAAGCTGTCGCTGCATCTGACGCTCGATTTGATGCGGGATCTGCGCGAGCGGGCCGAGGAGGAGGCGATCCATGTCTTCGCCCGCAATCTGAACGACTTGCTGCTCGCTGCCCCGGCCGGCTCGCGCGCCACGATGGGGCTCGACCCCGGCATCCGCACCGGCGTCAAGGTGGCGGTGGTGGACGGCACCGGCAAGCTGCTGGCGACGACGACGGTCTATCCGTTTCCGCCAAGGAATGACGTGCGCGGCACGCAGGCCGAACTGGCAAAGCTCATCCGCCTGCACAAGGTCGAGTTGATTTCCATCGGCAACGGCACCGGCAGCCGCGAGACGGAAAGGCTGGTCGCCGACATGCTGGCCGACATGCCTGCCGAGTCCGGGCCGAAGCCGCTCAAGGTGATCGTCAGCGAGGCGGGCGCCTCGGTCTATTCCGCCTCGGCAACGGCAGCGGCGGAATTCCCCGGCCTCGACGTGTCGCTGCGCGGCGCGGTGTCGATCGCGCGGCGGCTGCAGGATCCGCTGGCCGAACTGGTCAAGATCGAGCCGAAGTCGATTGGCGTCGGCCAATATCAGCACGACGTCGACCAGTACCGGCTCGGCCGCTCGCTGGAAGCGGTGGTCGAGGACGCGGTCAATGCCGTCGGCGTCGACCTCAACACCGCCTCGGCGCCGCTTTTGGCGCGGGTTTCGGGTCTTGGCGCATCGCTGGCCGAGGCGATCATTGCGCACCGTGACGCGGCGGGTCCCTTCGCCAGCCGACGTGACCTGTTGAAGGTCTCGCGCCTTGGACCCCGGGCCTTCGAGCAATGCGCCGGCTTCCTGCGCATTGCCAACGGCACCGAACCGCTCGATGCCTCGGCCGTGCATCCGGAAGCCTATGGCGTGGCGAAAAAAATCGTTGCGGCCTGTGGACGCGACCTCCGCTCGCTGATGGGCGACAGTGCCGCTCTCAAGGCGCTCGATCCGCGTGTCTTCGTCGATGAGCGGTTCGGCCTGCCGACGGTGCGCGATATCCTGGCGGAACTGGAAAAGCCCGGCCGCGATCCGCGCCCCGGCTTCAAGACCGCGACCTTCGCCGACGGCGTCGACGACATCAAGGATTTGAAGCCAGGCATGCTGCTGGAAGGCACCGTCACCAATGTCGCCGCGTTCGGCGCCTTCGTCGATATCGGCGTGCACCAGGATGGACTTGTGCACGTGTCGCAACTGGCCGACCGTTTCGTCAAGGATGCGCATGAGGTGGTGAAAGCCGGCGACGTGGTCAAGGTGCGCGTCGTCGACATCGACATCAAGCGCAAGCGCATCGGCCTGTCGATGCGCAGGGATGGTGACGGCGGTACACCGAAGCCGCGCGACAACGGCAACAGACCGGTGCCGCGCACGCCGGCGCCGCTGCGTCAGGCGGAAAGGCCGGTGCAACAAGGCGCATTCGGCGCCGCGTTGGCCGATGCGTTGAAGCGGAAGTAGCTACTTCTCCGGCGGCACATGGCGCAGCAGCCAGTCGCGAAAACTGGCGACCGGCGGATGGCCGAACTTGTCGTGCGGCACGACGAGATAATAGGCGCTGCGGCTTTGCATCGGCCGACCCGGTGCCGGCACCAACTGGCCGCGCTGCAATTCGCCTGAGATGAGCACCTGCGGCAGCAGCGCCACGCCGAGCCCGGCCATACAGGCCTGGGCGGCAGTGCCGAACTGCTCGAACTGCATGCCCGGTCCGGTCGGTGCGCTCAAACCCTGATGCTCGAACCACTCGGTCCATGCGCCGGGCCGCGTTGCCATGTGCAACAGCGGCAGACGGCCGATATCAGCAGGCGTGGCAATGGCGCGGCCGGCCAGAAATTCGGGCGAGACGACTGGCACCACCGTCTCGCGCACCAGCAGCGTCGAGTCGGCATCCGGCCAGTCGGGCAGGCCGAAATGGATGGCAGCATCGAGCCGTTCGCGGGCGAAGTCGAAGCGGCCGATGCGAGTGACGAAATTGATGGTGATGTCGGGGTTGTTTTCAACGAAATCCGGGATGAGCGGCATCAGCCAGCGCGTGCCGAAGGTCGGCAGGATCGCAAGGTTCAAGATGCCACTATGCCGATTGCTCATCAATCCAAGCGCTGCGTCGCGCAATTGACCTAAGGCGGCGCGCACCGCTTCGGCATAGATCTCGCCGGCCGTCGACAGTCTGACATTGCGGCTGTCGCGTTCGAACAGCTGGCGGCCAAACTGATCCTCCAAAAGCTTGATCTGCCGGCTGACGGCGCCCTGTGTCAGATCGAGCTCCTGCGCGGCGGCGGTGAAGCTGCCCAACCGGGCCACCGCCTCGAAGGCGGCAAGGGCGCTGATACCAGGCAGAAGGCGGCGCTGTACGTTCATTATCCATTACTAACGCTCATTGATCGCCGAAGCAATTTCGTTTGATTTTTTCGAGCTGGAAGCCGATAAGCCGCCTAATTCATGTTGTTGTTTATGCATGTCGTTATCCCAAACCGCCGGACACCTTCGGGTCAGGCCCGAGGGCAAGCTTTTGGGCGACACGCAAGAGTTGGGAGACCGAGGCCATGGCCGCCGACAAGAACGCATTCGTCTGGGATGATCCTTTCCTGATCGAGGATCAGCTGTCGGAAGACGAGCGGATGGTGCGCGATGGCTCAGCGGCATTCGCCGCCGACAAGCTCGCCCCCAGGATCGAGGAAGCCTATCTCGAGGAAAAGACCGATGCCGGAATCTTTCGCGAGATGGGCGAAGCGGGTCTGCTCGGCATCACCATTCCGGAAGAATATGGCGGGCTCGGCGCCAACTACGTCACCTACGGCCTGGTGGCGCGCGAAGTCGAGCGCATCGATTCTGGCTATCGCTCGATGATGAGCGTGCAGTCGTCGCTGGTGATGTATCCGATCCATGCCTATGGCTCGGAGGCGCAGCGCAAAAAATATCTGCCGAAGCTGGCGTCAGGCGAATGGATCGGCTGCTTCGGGCTGACCGAGCCGGATGCCGGTTCCGATCCGGGCGGCATGAAGACGCGGGCCGAGAAGACGGCGAACGGCTACAGGATCTCGGGCTCGAAAATGTGGATCTCCAACGCGCCGATCGCCGACGTGTTCGTCGTCTGGGCAAAGTTGTCCGACAAGAGTGGGCGCGCGCAGGACAACGAGATTCGCGGCTTCGTGCTGGAAAAAGGCATGAAGGGGCTGTCGGCGCCAAAGATCGACGGCAAACTCAGTCTCCGCGCGTCGATCACCGGCGAAGTGGTGATGGAAGGCGTCGAGGTCGGCGAGGACGCGCTGCTGCCTGACGTGTCGGGCCTGAAGGGGCCGTTCGGCTGCCTCAACCGGGCGCGCTACGGCATTTCCTGGGGGGCGATGGGCGCGGCGGAAGATTGCTGGCACCGGGCCCGCCAATATGGCCTTGACCGCAAGCAGTTCGGCAAGCCGCTGGCCGGCACGCAACTGTTCCAGAAGAAGCTCGCCGACATGCAAACCGAGATCGCGCTGGGGCTGCAGGGCAGCTTGCGGGTCGGGCGGCTGATGGATGAGGGCAAGATGGCGCCCGAGATGATCTCGATCGTCAAGCGCAACAATTGCGGCAAGGCGCTCGACATCGCCCGCCAGGCCCGCGACATGCATGGCGGCAACGGCATCCAGATCGGCTACCACGTCATGCGCCATGCGCAGAACCTGGAAACGGTCAACACCTATGAGGGCACGCATGACGTGCATGCGCTAATCCTCGGACGGGCGCAGACCGGGTTGCAGGCGTTTTTCTGAGCCGGCCCCTGGGCCGGCAACGCTGCTTAAATTAGATGCACCGCAACATCTCTGCTTGGAGAATGGCCAGCATTTGTGTCAGGGTTCGGCGAGTTCGTTTGAAACGCCCACTTTCGGGGTCCCATGGCAATTCTGGCAGCCGTCTACCACCTGACCCATTACAAATATGACCGGCCGGTCGTCCTCGGCCCGCAGGTCATCAGGCTGCAGCCGGCGCCGCATTCCCGCACCAAGGTGCTCAGCCATTCGTTGAAGGTCGGGCCGGCGAGCCACTTCGTCAATCTGCAGCAGGATCCCTACGGCAATTTCCTGGCGCGATTCGTGTTTCCGGAACCGGTGGCGGAACTGAAGATCGAGGTCGACCTCGTCGCCGACATGACGGTCTACAACCCATTCGATTTTTTCGTCGAGCCGGCGGCCGAGACCTTGCCGTTCGAATACCCGGAAGAGATCAGCGCCGATCTCGCTATCTACCGGACGCCGGAACCGGCTGGACCGCTGCTGTCGGCGTTCCTGCAAACCATCGATCGCCACCCAACCAATACCGTCAATTTCGTCGTCGACCTCAATGCCCGCCTGCAGCGCGAGGTCGCCTATATCGTGCGCATGGAAACCGGCGTTTTTTCGCCGGAGGAAACGCTGGCCGCAAAGAAAGGCTCGTGCCGCGATACGAGCTGGCTGCTGGTGCAGATCCTGAGGAACCTCGGCATCGCCGCGCGCTTCGTTTCCGGCTACCTGATCCAGCTGAAGCCCGACCTCGTCGCGCTTGACGGACCGCCTGGCACCGCCGTCGACTTCACCGATCTCCATGCCTGGTGCGAGGTCTATCTGCCGGGCGCCGGCTGGATCGGCTTCGACCCGACCTCCGGCCTGCTCACCGGCGAAAGCCATGTGCCGTTGGCGGCCACGCCGCATTTCCGCAACGCCGCGCCTATTTCCGGCATGGCGAGCTTCGCCAATGTCGAGTTCGGCTTCGACATGCGGGTCGACCGCATCGCCGAGCACCCCCGCATCACCAAGCCATTCTCCGACGAAAGCTGGCAGGCGCTTGACGCATTGGGCAGGCAGGTCGACGCCGCACTCGAAGCCGGGGACGTGCGGCTGACCATGGGTGGCGAGCCGACCTTCGTGTCGATCGATGATTTCGAGGCGGAGGAGTGGAACACCGCCGCCGTCGGCCCGACAAAACGCGAAAAGGCCGATGCGCTGATCCGCCGGCTGCGTGAGCGTTTCGCGCCCGGCGGCTTCCTGCACTACGGGCAGGGCAAGTGGTATCCGGGCGAAAGCCTGCCGCGCTGGACCTTTTCGCTGTACTGGCGCGCCGACGGCGAGCCGGTGTGGAGCGACCCGTCGCTGATCGCGCGGGAGAACAGCGAAGCATTTGAAGCAGGCGAAGCAGATGTTGGGCCGAAGCAGGCTGAAAGCCTGCTGACGGCGATTGCCGATGAACTCGGCATCGACAAGTCAATGGTCAGCGAAGCCTATGAGGACCCGGCTGAGTGGCTGCTCAAGGAAGGCAAGTTGCCGGAGAATGTCGATCCGTCGAATTCGAAGCTGGACGACCCCGAGGAGCGCAGCCGCATGGCGCGGGTGTTCGAACGCGGCCTGACCAAGCCGTCGGGCTATGTACTGCCTGTCCAGCGCTGGAACAGCCAGGCGTCCGGACCGCGCTGGCGTTCGGAGAGATGGAAAACGCGGCGCGGCAGGCTGTTCCTGGTGCCGGGCGATTCACCGGTCGGCTACCGCCTGCCGCTCGGCACGCTTCCCCATGTGCCGTCGGCGCAGTTCCCCTACATCGTGCCGGTCGATCCTTCGCTGCCGCGCGGACCATTGCCGGCGCGCGAGGCTATTTTGCCTGAAGCCGCTCCTTTGCCGGAGGCTGCACCGGCCGAACTTGAAGGCGCTGACGAAATGGCGCGCCGGCAGCAGGCGGCGTCCTTCACCGCAGCGACCGGCCAGCAGGACCGTGTCGAACAGGAGATTACCGAGATCGGTGGCGCGGTGCGCACCGCGCTGTCGGTCGAGCCGCGCGACGGACGGCTTTGTGTGTTCATGCCGCCGGTCGAGGCGCTGGAGGACTATCTCGAACTGGTCGCGGCGGCCGAGAATGCGGCAAAGGTTATCGGCCTGCCGGTGCATATCGAGGGCTATGGCCCGCCGCACGATCCGCGCCTCAACGTCATCCGCGTGGCTCCGGATCCCGGCGTCATCGAGGTGAACATCCATCCGGCTGCAAACTGGCAGGACTGCGTGGCGACGACCACAGCGATCTACGAGGAGGCGCGGCAGACGCGGCTCGGCGCCGACAAGTTCATGATCGACGGCCGTCATACCGGCACCGGCGGCGGCAACCATGTCGTCGTCGGCGGCGCGACACCCAACGACAGTCCGTTCCTGCGCCGCCCCGATTTGCTGAAGAGCCTGGTCCTGCAATGGCAGCGCCGTCCGTCGCTGTCCTATCTGTTCTCAGGCCTGTTCATCGGCCCGACCAGCCAGGCGCCGCGTTTCGACGAGGCGCGCCACGATTCGCTGTACGAGCTTGAGATCGCCATGGCGCAGGTGCCGCATCCGGACAGTGGCAGCGCCCCGTTGCCGTGGCTGGTCGACCGGCTGTTCCGTAACCTGTTGACCGACGTGACGGGGAACACCCACCGTTCGGAAATCTGCATCGACAAGCTGTTTTCGCCCGACGGCCCGACCGGCCGGCTGGGGCTGGTCGAGTTCCGCGGCTTCGAGATGCCGCCCAATGCGCGCATGAGCCTGGCGCAGCAATTGCTGGTGCGCGCCATTATCGCCCGCGCCTGGAAGAACCCGCTCGATGGCCGCTTCGTGCGCTGGGGCACGTCGCTGCATGACCGTTTCATGCTGCCGCACTATGTCTGGGCTGACTTTCTCGACGTGCTGGACGACCTCAAGCTGAACGGCTTCGAGTTCCGTCCCGAATGGTTCGACGCGCAGCTTGAATTCCGCTTCCCGTTCTGCGGCGAGGTCCAGCATGCCGGCATCAAGCTGGAACTGCGGCAGGCGCTGGAGCCGTGGCATGTCATGGGCGAGCAGGGCGCGATCGGCGGCACCGTGCGCTTCGTCGATTCCTCGGTCGAGCGGCTGCAGGTGAAGACCGAAGGGCTCAATCCGGAGCGTCATGCGGTCGTCTGCAACGGCCGTATCGTGCCGATGAAGGTGACCGACACCAGAGAGATCGCGGTGGCCGGCGTCCGCTTCAAGGCCTGGCAGCCGTCATCTGGCCTGCATCCAGCACTGCCGGTCAACACGCCGCTGGTCTTCGACATCTACGATCGCTGGTCGGGCCGGGCCATCGGCGGCTGCGTCTACCATGTCGCGCATCCCGGCGGGCGCAGCTACGACACTTTCCCGGTCAATGGCAACGAAGCGGAGGCGCGGCGGCTCGCCCGCTTCGAGCCGCGCGGCCATACGCCGTCCGCCTACGTGCTGCGCGACGAACAAGCCTCTGAGGATTTCCCGATGACCCTTGACCTGCGGCGGCCTGCAAGACTCTGATCAGCCATGGCAAAGGGGAATCACCAGGAAATACGCGGCAGGCCGCATAACCTGCTGGAGCACTACCAGCCGATCGACGGCGTCCTCGACGAGATGGTCGATGCATCAGGCAATCCCCGTCCGGTCTGGAAGGAGTTCATCGAGGCGCTGGAAGATCTGGGGCCTGAAAAGCTCACCCAGCGCTTCGCCCGCGCCGACCAGTATCTGCGCGACGCCGGCGTCTATTACCGTCTCTACGATCAGGCCGGCGCCAATGAGCGCGAATGGCCGCTGGCGCATGTGCCTCTCCTGATAGAGGAGCAGGAATGGGCCGCGATCAGTGCCGGCCTGGTCCAGCGGGCCGAGCTGTTCGAGGAAACGATTGCCGATATCTACGGGCCGAACCGCCTGGTCGAGAAAGGCATCCTGCCGGCGGGGCTGATCGCGGCCAGCCCGGAATATTTGCGCCCCGTCGTCGGCACCAGACCGGCCAGCGGCCATTTCCTGCATTTCTGCGCGTTCGAACTCGGCCGTGGGCCGGATGGCCGCTGGTGGGTGCTGGGCGACCGCACCCAGGCGCCGTCAGGTGCCGGCTTTGCGCTGGAAAACCGCGTCGCCACCACCCGTGCGCTGTCCGACGTTTATGGCGAGATGCATGTGCACCGCCTTGCCGGCTTCTTCCGTCGCTTTCGCGACGCGCTTAACGGCATGGCCAAGGGATCGGACGGTCGTGTCGCCATCCTGACGCCGGGGCCACTCAACGAAACCTATTACGAGCATGCCTATATCGCCCGCTATCTCGGCATCATGCTGCTCGAAGGCGAGGATCTGACCGTCTCCGGCGGTCGATTGATGGTGCGCACGGTTTCCGGGCTGATGCCGGTCAGCGTGCTGTGGCGGCGGCTCGACGCCGCCTTCGCCGATCCGCTGGAGTTGCGGCCGGAATCGCAGATCGGCACGCCAGGGCTGGTCGAGGCGATCCGCCGGGGAGCCGTCTCAGCCGTCAACGCGCTCGGCTCCGGGCTGATGGAAACGCGGGCGCTGTTCGCCTTCCTGCCAAAAATTTCGCGCGAATTACGGAGCGAGGAGCTTCTCTTGCCGAGCGTCGCGACATGGTGGTGCGGGCGGGACGCGGACCGTGACCATGTGCTGGCCAACCTCGACCGCATGGTGATCGGTCCAGCGCTGTCGACGCGGCTTGCCTTCGAGGATGACGATCGCACCAGGCTGGGCTCGGCGCTGGTTGCCGGGGAAAGGGCCGAACTGATAGCCCGGATCGAACGGGACGGCGGCGCCTTCGTCGGACAGGAAGCGGTGACGCTTTCGACCACGCCGGTCTATGTCGGCGGCTGGCTGGAGCCGCGGCCGGCAGCGCTGCGCGTCTATCTGGCGCGAACGCCAGAAGGCTGGACGGTGATGCCCGGTGGTTTTGCCCGCGTCGGCTTTTCGCTCGACCCGACCGCAATCGCCATGCAGCGCGGCGGCCAGGCTGCGGATGTATGGGTGGTCAGCGACAGGCCGGTGGAGCGCGAGACGCTGCTGCCCCAGGAGCACGACAGCTTCATCCGCACCTCGCCAGGCAGCCTGCCCAGCCGCGCAGCGGAGAACCTGACATGGCTCGGCCGCTACATCGAGCGATCGGAAGGCACGGTGCGCATCCTGCGCGCCTATCACGTGCGGCTGGCCGAAGCCTCCGACCCGGACATGCCGCTGCTTGCCGATATCAGAGACCATCTCGAACCGTTCGGCATCGACGTCGCGGCGGCGATCCCGCCAGGACTGATCGGCACGCTGGACAGCGCCGTCTACAGCGCCGGACAGATCCGCGACCGCTTCTCGCCCGACGGCTGGCTGGCACTGAAGGATCTGTCGAAGACCATCCATCAATTCGCGACAACGGTGGCGCCGGGCGATGATGCGACGCGGGCGATGACGGTCATCCTGCGCAAGCTCGCCGGGTTTTCCGGCCTGCTGCATGAGAATATGTATCGCTTCACCGGCTGGCGCTTCTTGGAGATCGGCCGGCGATTGGAACGCGGCATCCAGATCGCCCGCACGCTGGCCCGGCTGACCGGGGCTGCGGCGCCCGAAGGCGCGCTCGACATGATGCTGGAGATCGGCGACAGCGTGATGACCCACCGACGGCAGTATCCGGTGCAGGCCGGCAGGCGCACGGTGATCGACCTCCTGGTGCTCGATCCGCTCAACCCGCGCTCCATCCTGTTCCAGCTCGAGCGGCTGAAGGCCGAAATTGCGCTGTTGCCTGCTGTCGGCGGCGAGGGGCATATGTCGCCGGCGGCGAAAGAGATACTGCAGCTCAATACGGCAATCGCCATCAAGGAGCCCGCGGACATGACGGCCAAGGCCCTGGACGATCTCGCCACCGAGATCGGCGGCCTCTATAACCGCCTCGCCCAGGCTTATTTCGGGTAAGGCCTATTTCGGCTAAGGACGGGACCCGGAGGCTGGCATGCACTACGACATCAGGCTCAATCTGCGTTACGACTATGATGCTGCAGCCGGCGGCGGCCGCCATCAGGTGCGCGTGCTACCGCCGACGATATCGGGCGTGCAGCGCGTGATCGCCGCTTCGCTGTCTTTCGCGCCGGCGCCGAGCGAACGCTCCGACTTTTCCGATTTCTTCGGCAACAATGTCACGTCGATCGCCTTTCGCGATGCCCATGATACGCTCGACATCAGGATGAGCGCGCGCGTCGCCGTCTCGCGGCCGGAACCCGGGCTTGACGTGTCGCCCGGCATTAGCCGGCTGCGGGAGCAACTCGAAGCGGTGCGGTCGCTGTCGCCTGATACACCGCATCACTTTCTGGCCGCCAGCGACCATGTCGGCGTCGATGCTGATATAACGGGATATGCGCGGAGCAGTGCCGGCAGTTCTGTCGTCGGTACCGCCATGGACCTGTGCAACCGCATTCATCGCGATTTCACCTACGATGGCGAGGCGACCACGGTGCAGACCCGGGCGAGCGATGCTTTCAGCCTGAAGCGTGGCGTCTGCCAGGATTTTTCGCACATCATGATCGCCGGCCTGCGCGGCCTCGGTATCCCCGCCGGCTATGTCAGCGGCTTCCTGCGCACCATTCCGCCGCCCGGAAAACCGCGATTGGAAGGGGCCGACGCCATGCATGCCTGGGTCAACGTGTGGTGCGGGCGCGACACCGGATGGCAGGAATTCGATCCAACCAACGGCATGCGGGCAAGCAACGACCACATCACCGTTGGCCACGGCCGCGACTATTCGGATGTAGCGCCGATCGTCGGCGTCCTGAAGACGACGGGCGGACAGGTCGGCGAGCAGGCGGTCGACGTCATTCCGGTCGTGCTGGAAAAGGCATGACGGCAAGCGAGGCCGCGATCGATTTGTAGGCGCCGAAGGTAGACAGAGACGGCCCGTCGAACGCACATGCGGTGCGCTGACATCATTCTGAAGCCACACGCGGAACCAGCAGCCGTTGCTGCGCTTATCTACGGGAAAATTTCTCGTGGAGAGGACATGCTGGACAAATCCGGATCGTCGACTGGCCGGTCGGCTGCCAAGGAGGGTGCACCAAAGAACGGGGCGCCGAAGAATGGCGGAGAGGCCTCGGCCGATCGAGCCTCGCTCACCTATGTCACCGATACCGAGCCCGGTATCCGCCGTTTCAGGACCGGCAGGGGATTTTCATACAAAGGACCTGACGGGCAGGGCGTCGACGAGAACACCATGGCCCGCATCAAGGCGCTCGCCATCCCACCGGCGTGGACGGATGTGTGGATTTCGCCCGTTGCTGACGGTCACATCCAGGCGACCGGCCGAGACCAGCGCGGACGCAAGCAGTATCGCTATCATCCGCAATGGGCCGAGGAGCGCGACGGCGTCAAATATTCGAGCCTGGTTGCCTTTGCAGAGAGTCTGCCTGAGCTGCGACGCCAGATCGACGCCGACCTGCGCCGTCACGGCCTGCCCTTGGAACGCGTTGTCGCCGCTGTGGTCTGGCTGCTCGACAACACGATGATTCGCGTCGGCAATGCCGCCTACGCCCGCGACAACAACAGCTTTGGGCTGACCACGCTGCGCGACCGCCATGTCGACATCAAAGGCTCGAGCCTGCGTTTCGCTTTCAAGGGCAAGTCCGGCAAGGAATGGAAGCTGAAGCTCGTCGATCGCCGGATCGCCAGGATTGTGCGCGGGGCGCAGGATCTGCCGGGCCAGAAGCTGTTCCAGTATCTCGACGAGGACGGAAGCAGGCGACCAATCCGCTCCGACGACGTCAACCGCTATATCAGGGAGACGGCAGGGGCAGATGTCAGCTCGAAGCATTTCCGAACCTGGGGCGGCACCATCCATGCGGCGTCGTTGTTTGCGCAAACCGAACGACCCGAAAGCCAGGCACAACAGAAGCGGGTGATGAACGGCGTCATCGACAAGGTGGCCGAGCGGCTGGGCAACACGCGAGCCATCTGCCGCAGCTGTTACATCCACCCACAGGTTTTCGAAGCCTGGTCCGAAGGTCGGCTGCTCAGCGAAATGGCGGATGCGAACAAGCGGAAGCGATCGATAGCCGGCCTTGATGACGAAGAAGCCGTCGTTCTGAGATGGCTGAAGGTGCAGGAAAGCTGAACCGAACAGAGCAGCCACAGGCCTTCATTGTGCTCGCAGCACGTGATTTTTTTATCGACGTTGTGTCGGGATCGGTCCTACTGTTTCGTCCTTTGACAGAGAAAAGGACGCACCCATGCTCTACGCAATCCTCTGCTATGCCTCCGAAGACGTCGTCTGCTCGTGGAGCAAGGATCAGGACGATGCCGTCATGGAAAAACTCCTGGGCGTGCAGGAAAAATACGCTCAGGCCGGCCGGCTTGGCCCGGTGGCGCGGCTGCTGCCGACGACCGCTGCGACAACGCTGAGAAAGGTCAAAGGCGAATCGGTCGTCATCGATGGCCCGTTTGCCGAGACCAAGGAACAGTTCCTCGGCTTCTACACGCTCGAATGCGCCGATCTCGACGAGGCCGTCGACTTTGCGCGCGAGCTTTCCGAGGTCAACCCGAGCGGCGGCTCCTACGAGATACGGCCGGTTTCGCTCTTCAATCCCGCCAAGGTTTCAGCATGACCGACCTTACCTGGATCAGCACAGCGATCAGCACCGCCCGCCCACAGGCGATGGGCGCGCTGCTGCGCTACTTCCGCGATCTCGACGCGGCGGAGGAAGCTTTCCAGGACGCTTGCCTGCGCGCTCTGAAGAACTGGCCGACAAACGGCCCGCCGCGCGACCCGGCGGCCTGGCTGATCTTCGTTGGCCGCAACAGCGGCATCGACGCGGTGCGCAAGCGTGCCAAGCAGGCGCCGCTGCCGGAAGAGCACCAGATCTCCGATCTGGAAGATGCCGAAACCGATATCGCCGAACGGCTTGACGGCGCGCACTACCGCGACGACATATTGCGGCTGCTGTTCATCTGCTGTCATCCCGACCTGCCGGCGACGCAGCAGATCGCCGTGGCGTTGCGCATCGTTTCAGGCCTGAGCGTCAAGCAGATCGCCCGCGCCTTTCTCGTCGGCGAAAGCGCCATGGAGCAGCGCATCACCCGTGCCAAGGCGCGCATCGCCGATGCCGGCGTGCCGTTCGAGACGCCCGGCGCGGTCGAGCGCTCCGAACGGCTCGCCGCGGTTGCCGCCATGGTCTACCTGATCTTCAACGAAGGCTATTCGACCAACAGCGGCGAGGCGCCGGCGCGCGCGCCGCTCTGCGAAGAGGCGATCCGGCTGGCCCGGCTGCTGCTCAGGCTGTTCCAGACCGAGCCGGAGATCATGGGCCTGACGGCGCTCTTGCTGCTTCAGCATGCGCGTGCGCCGGCGCGTTTCGACGAGAACGGCGAAATCGTGCTGCTCGAAGACCAGGACCGCAGCCTGTGGAGCCGCAAGATGATCGACGAGGGGCTGGCGCTGGTCGACAAAGCGCTGCGCCACCACAAGCCCGGTCCCTACCAGGTGCAGGCGGCGATCGCCGCCCTGCATGCGCGCGCGGAAAGGCCCGAGGACACGGACTGGAACGAGATCGAGCTGCTCTACAGCCTGCTCGAGCAGATGCAGCCGTCGCCGGTGGTGACGCTCAATCGCGCCGTCGCGGTCGCCAAGGTGCGCGGGCCGGAAGCCGCACTTGCCATGATCGAGCCGTTGGAACAAAGGCTTTCCGGCTATTTCCACTTCTTCGGCCTTAGGGGTGGCCTGCTGATGCAGCTCGGTCGTGGTGAGGAGGCCCGCATCGCCTTCGACCGCGCCATTGCGCTTGCCAATACGGCCGCCGAGGCCGCCCATATCCGCATGCACATCGACCGCCTGATGAAGGAAGGCGCCGTGCGGGGCGCGCAGGCAGCGCGCTGAGACGACTCGCTGGTTCAACGGTCTGCCTTTGGCTTAGACCATGCCGGGGTGGCGATTTTTCCCTGAAACGAGTAATGCCACGCCATGACAGCGCCTGATGTGCCGATCGGTGCAGGGACGGCATGGTGCAAGGGTGCATGTCCCAAAACCGCTGCGCACTTTGGGGTCAGGCCCGAGGGCATGCTTTTGGGCGACATGCATAGTTGAGCGACGGGTCTGAAAGGGAAAGAAAATGACGATTGCGAAGGAAACAGCCGGGCTGCTGGCGAAACTGGGCGTTGCCGAGGCTGCGCTTTCAGGCGGCGATCTCATCGTGCGCAGCCCGGTGACAGGTGAGCAGATCGCCGCGCTGAAGACGATCTCACCGGCCGGTGCGGCAGAGACCATCGACAGGGCGCATAAAGCCTTCCAGGCATGGCGGCTGGTGCCGGCGCCGAAGCGCGGCGAATTGGTGCGGCTGCTAGGCGAGGAACTGCGCGCGCACAAGGCAGAGCTTGGCCGGCTGGTGTCGATCGAGGTCGGCAAGATCCCGTCCGAAGGGCTCGGCGAAGTGCAGGAGATGATCGACATCTGCGATTTCGCCGTCGGCCTCTCCCGGCAATTGTACGGCCTGACCATCGCCACCGAGCGCCCGGGTCATCGCATGATGGAAACCTGGCACCCGCTGGGCGTCGTCGGCGTGATTTCGGCCTTCAACTTCCCGGTCGCGGTGTGGTCGTGGAACGCCGCGCTGGCGCTGGTCTGCGGCGACGCGGTGGTTTGGAAGCCGTCGGAAAAGACACCGCTGACGGCGCTCGCCTGCGAGGCGATCTTCAAGCGTGCGGCAGAACGTTTCGGCGACGCTCCGGAAGGCTTGATTTCGGTGCTGATCGGCGATCGCGCCGTCGGCGAAATTCTGGTCGATCATCCTGATGTGCCGCTGGTCTCGGCCACCGGCTCGACCCGCATGGGCAGGGATGTCGGTCCACGGCTGGCGAAGCGCTTTGCCCGCGCCGTGCTGGAGCTCGGCGGCAACAATGCCGGCATCGTCTGCCCGACGGCCGATCTCGACATGGCCTTGCGCGCCGTCGCCTTCGGCGCCATGGGCACCGCCGGCCAGCGCTGCACGACGCTCAGGCGCCTGTTCGTGCATGAGAGCGTCTACGACCAACTCGTTCCGCGCCTGAAAAAGGCCTATGAAAGCGTCTCTGTCGGCAATCCGCTGGAGACATCAGCGCTGGTCGGACCGTTGATCGACATGGCAGCCTTCGACAGCATGCAGCATGCGTTGAAGGAAGCCGCCGTTCACGGCGGCAAGGTCACCGGCGGCGCGCGGGTCGAGAATGGCCATCCCGACGCCTATTACGTTCGTCCGGCGCTGGTCGAGATGCCCGAGCAGGTCTCGCCGGTGACGGAAGAGACCTTCGCGCCGATCCTCTACGTGATGAAATACTCGGACTTCGACGCCGTGCTCGACGAGCACAATGCGGTCGGAGCGGGGCTGTCGTCGTCGATCTTCACCCGCGACCTGCAGGAATCCGAGCGCTTCCTCGGCGTCGACGGGTCCGACTGCGGCATCGCCAACGTCAACATAGGCACGTCGGGGGCCGAGATCGGCGGCGCCTTCGGCGGCGAGAAGGAGACCGGCGGCGGCCGCGAGAGCGGTTCCGACGCCTGGAAGGCTTACATGCGGCGCGCCACCAACACGGTGAACTTTTCCAAGGCGCTGCCGCTGGCCCAAGGCGTGTCCTTCGACATCGATTAGGAACGCCAGGGCTCCTCTTGTGGCGGCACCCATGAGCCCGGGTGGCTCTATGGAGCGGCTGATGTGGCCCACCCCATGTCGTTGAAACGTCATCCGTGCCGACCCATATGAGCATTGCGTCGGATGTTTTCCTCCCATTGCGTCCGGCGCGTTCCCCTCTGGAGGTTTTGAACCTTCATGCCTGGCCGGACTTTAACAGTCCGGCCTTTTTTTCTTTTGGCCCTGTGAAGCTGCGCTGCCGCGAGCGAGATGTAGAACCGCCGTAGGTCAGAGCATCCACGACCGGCAGGCCGTCGTGGTGCTGGCAGCGCGGACGGGCGCCCAACCGGCCTAGCCAGCCCAATGACCGAGAAATGGCCATTTTCGTCACGCTCGACAGCGGCTTGGCAGTAGGGGGTGCGACGACGGAAGCTGCCATTTTGTCAGAAAATCCACTAGTCTCGCTTGGTTTGCGAGGCGGCGAGAGATGCCCGACCTGAAACAGATGCCCGATATGAAGCAAATGAGATTGCTCGGCATCGTCGCCGCGACGGCGATCGGCCTGTATGTCTGTTATCTCCTGGCGTTGCCTTTTTTGCCCGCACTGACCTGGGCGGTGGTGTTGGCAATCATCCTGTATCCGGCTCATCGACAGGTCGAGGAAAGGCTCAGGAACAAGAACCTAGCTGCACTGATGTCTGTCAGCATCGCGGCGGTGGCGGTCGGCCTGCCGCTCATCTTCGTGGCCCAGCAGCTTGTACGCGAGACGGTAAACGGCGCCACCTATATGGAGGAGGTCATCCGGGGCTGGAACACAGATGCCTTCATGTCGGGCTATCCCAGGCTTTCGGCGGTTGCCCAGTGGATCGAGAACCAAATCGATCCGGCCGGCACGGTCGCCGCATTTGTTCAATGGCTGACGGCACAAAGCACATCGCTGTTGCGCGGCTCGATCAATCAGGCCGTGATGTTCGTGCTGACATTCTATCTGCTGTTCTATTTTCTGCGGGACCGTGAATCCGCCCTGCGCGGGATCGAGCGTCTCTCGCCCCTGCGTACCGCGGAGACGGCATACACGCTGTCCCGCCTTGCCGAGACGGTCCATGCGATCCTGATAGGCACCGTGCTTGTCGCCGCTGTGCAGGGAACGCTGGGCGGCCTGATATTCTGGTGGCTCGGCCTGCCCACTCCGGTCTTCTGGGGCTTGGCAATGGGACTTCTTGCCATCGTGCCGGTGCTTGGCGCATTCCTGATCTGGGTGCCGGCAGCGATCTATCTCGCCCTGGAAGGGGCTTGGGCGAGCGCAGCGATCCTGACCGTCTGGGGCGGCGTGGTCGTCGCCGGCATCGACAATCTGCTCTATCCAATACTTGTCGGGAATCGGTTGCGGCTCCACACGGTGATCGCCTTTGTCGGTGCTGTCGGTGGTATCGTCCTCTTCGGAGCATCCGGGCTCGTCCTCGGCCCTGCGGTGATTGCGGTCACCGTCAGCCTCATTGACATCCTCAAGAAACGATTGAACGACCAAACCGGGGCGGAACTGACGCCAAAGCGCGACACAAAGCCATCACGTCAGTCGAGAGCCGCGCCTGGTCGCGAATAAGTACCGCTACGTGCCACGAGTTCGATTCGAGGCCTAAAGACGTGGAAGGCCGTATCACTCGCGAAAGGTGCGCTTACCCCCGGCGTCGACCCCTCCGAACCTGCAGCAAAGACATCGCGTCCCCGATGAAGCTTTGCAGGTCGATCCAATAATCGAGGCTGGCCGAGGCAAGCGGGTTGGCTTTCTGTCATGCGCCAACCGGCCTCATGGGGTGGAGTTGCAAGTCTGCGGCCGACCCGTGAAACCTCCAGAGGAGGTGGGGCGCAGTCCATTCGATCGGGTGCGGAGAAAAGCGTCGATCGGGTGGACAGTTTCCCGTTCGTCGTCCCATTATCGATGCCAGGCGTTTGGTGAGTTGTGGAAGCATGAAGATTGCATGCGTTGTAGGCGGCGGGTTTCTCTTTTATCGAGTACATCCGCGCCTTGTTGGAGAGCCAAATGCAAGAATTCCTTCTTTTTGCGATCGTAGGGTTTTTAGCTCAGGCTGTGGACGGCGCTCTCGGCATGGCCTACGGCGTGATTTGCTCGACAACACTACTGGGGTTCGGCGTGTCTCCTGCACATGCTTCGGCTTCAGTTCACGCGGCCGAGCTGTTTACCACGGCGGCCTCGGGTTCGGCTCACCTCTATCACCGCAATATCGACTGGAAGCTTTTCTGGCGGCTGATGCCGTTTGGCGTGCTCGGCGGCGTTCTCGGCGCTTTTGTGCTCACCTCGTTTGAGGGGGCCATCATGAAGCCTTATGTGACCACATATCTTGCGCTCGTCGGAGCCTGGCTCCTGTTCCGTTCCTTCCGACGGATACCAAGCAAGCCGGTCCCTGCAGCCGCGGTGCCTCCGCTTGGGCTTGGTGGTGGATTTCTCGATGCGGCAGGGGGTGGCGGATGGGGACCCATCGTGACGACGGGCCTTCTCGGTTTTGGCGGGACGCCCCGCTACGTGATTGGCACGGTAAATGCCACCGAGTTCCTTACCACGCTGTCGGTGTCCCTGACCTTCCTGTTTGCGTTATTGACCGGCCATTGGGCGGAGGCAGGAGCGCTGGCAGAAAATCTGATCGCCGTTGCCGGCTTGGTCCTTGGCGGGGTGATCGCAGCGCCGATGGCCGGATTGATGGTGAAGTCGATCGCAGAAAAGACGCTTCTCAGGCTCGTTGGCACTCTCATCATACTGCTGGCGGGCTGGCAAACCGCGCAACTCTTCGAATTGGTGTAACAGAGGCACATCGACCGTGCCGGAGACAAAAACTCAATTCCCAAATGGAACGAATAGGCGCCGTTGTTGTTTGGATGCCTTGGGCAACCGGAGGCCGAGTCGATGAGAAAATTGGTTGCAACAGCAGGGTTGGCGCTGGCGGTCGCGATGCCTGCAGCGGCTCAGGACGCCGCGACCGCGAAAGCCGAATTCGTCAACATGGCCGGCGAGAAGAACGGAACGGCCACGCTGACCGAGACGGCGCAGGGTGTGCTGATAGAGTTGGAGGTGACGGGACTGCCGGCGGGCGAATCGGTTGCGTTCCATGTTCATGAGACCGGAAAGTGCGATCATCAGACCGGCCATGACTCGGCCGGTGGGCACTTCAATCCGACGAAAGCCGAACATGGATATCTCGCCGGAAAAGGCCCGCACGCGGGCGATATGCCAAATCAGCGGGTCGGCGCCGACGGGGTTTTGCGTGCTCAGGTTTTCAACAGCATGGTCAAGCTGGATGGTGGGGAAGCGGCGATACGAGGCAAGGCATTGATGATCCACGGTGGGCAGGACAACTACAAAAGCCAGCCTGCCGGTGATGCCGGAAAACGTCAGGCCTGTGCCGTGATCGAGTGAGAAAACCCCAAGGGCGTAGCCGATAGATGATCTGACCGGCGCTACAGTTCGGCGGCCAGGCAGATGGTCGGAGCCTCTGGCATGAGGATAAGCCAGACGGTAAGCTCATGCGCCTGCAGAGGAACTGGCGACGCAGCCATTGCGCCGAGGTTGGCCTTCATTTGCGACTGCCGGATGATTGCATGAACGATACTTCTCCTATGGGTGTGCCCGCCACGGGCCTTGCCCAGTCAGCCATTTCCGCCCGCGGCCTGGTCAAAACCTTCGGCAAGCTGCGTGCCGTCGATGGTATCGACCTCGATGTGCCGCGCGGCATGATTTTCGCTATCCTGGGTCCGAACGGCGCCGGCAAGACAACTCTGATGCGGATGCTTGCGACGCTGTCGCGCCCCGACGCCGGCTCCGCGACCGTGATGGGGCACGATCTCGTGCAGGCCCCGCACGAGGTCCGTGCGGCAATCGCAATGACCGGGCAGTTCGCTTCGCTCGACGAGGACCTGACGGGCCGGGAGAACCTCGTCCTGCTCGCCCGACTCTGGGGTTTTCGCGGTCGCGCCGCGAAAGCCCGCGCGGACGACCTGCTCGCGGCTTTCGGCTTGTCCGACGCGGCGACGAAGCAGGTGAGGGACTATTCCGGTGGCATGCGAAGGCGGCTCGACATAGCCGCCTCGCTGATCGTCACGCCGGGCGTGCTGTTCCTCGATGAGCCGACCACAGGCCTCGATCCGAACGCCCGCAAGGATGTCTGGGGCATGATCCGCGGCCTCGCCGAGGCCGGCGTCACCATCCTGCTCACCACGCAATATCTCGAAGAGGCCGATCAACTCGCGGCACGCATCGCCGTCATCGACCACGGCAGGAAGATTGCCGAGGGCACCAGCCGCGAATTGAAGGCGGCCACCGGCTCCGGTTTTCTCCATGTCGCGCTCGCTGATGTTGCGCGGCTGGACCAGGCGGCGTCGATCCTGGAACGCCGGCTGGAGCACCCTGTCCAACGCAGTGCCGAGGGCGCCGAACTCTCCGTCCTTGCCGGCACGGCGAAGGCCGCCAACGAGGCGCTCGCCGATCTGGTCGCTGCCGACATCGAACTGTCGGATTTCTCCATGGGCCAACCCAGCCTTGAGGAGGTCTTCTTCGCGCTGACGGGCCAGCCGAGCCTGGGTGAAAGCCGGAAGGACGACAAGCCATGATCGACACAACATCCCTGCAGCGGCTGCAAAGGGTCGCCCGACCGAGGTCCCCATCAGCCCTTTCCAACGCGCTGGTCTTCGGATGGCGCGCGGTGCTGAAATTCAAGCATGTGCCGGAGCAGCTGTTCGACCTGGTGATGACTCCGATCATGTTCACGCTGCTGTTCACCTTCGTCTTCGGCGGTGCGCTCGCCGGTTCGCCTGGCGAATACCTGCAGTTCTTCCTGCCCGGCATCCTGGTTCAGACCGTGGTGTTCAACGCAGTCTATTCGGGCATGGGATTGTCGACCGACCTCGGCAAGGGCTTGTTTGACCGCTTCCGATCGCTGCCGATCTGGTCGCTCTCTCCGTTCGCCGGTCTGATGGTGGGCGACATCCTGCGCCATTTGATTGCCGGCTCGATCATTCTCATCATCGGGCTGATCCTCGGCTACCGGCCGGAGGCGGGCATCCTCGGCGTGCTTGCCGCCTTCGCCATGCTGATCGCCATAGGGTTCGGCATGGGCTGGGTATTCATCGTGCTCGGCCTGCTGATCCGCACGCCAACCACAGTGATGACGCTCGGCTTTACCTTCCTGTTCCCGCTCGTCTTCGCCTCCAACATCATGGTCGACCCCGGGACCATGCCGGACTGGCTGCGGGCCTTCGTCGAAGTCAATCCGGTGTCGCTGATGACGACGGCGCTGCGCGGGTTGATGGGTGGCGGGGCGACACTCAGTCAGGTCGTCCTCGCCCTGATCGCGCCGGTGGCGCTGACCGCGATCCTGGCGCCGACGACACTATGGCTGTATCTCAGAAGGTGAGAGGCGTAGCGGGAGAGGTATCCCTACGCGACATGAGCCGTGCGCTGCCTCGGCTTGATCGCGGTGGCGAGCAGCAGGCCGGCGACGATAAAGGCGGCGCCGGCGAGGTCGTAGTCGTGCAAGCTTTCGCCTAGGAAAAGATAAGCGAGCACGGCGACAAAGACAGTCTGCAGATAGAGCAGCATGCTGGCGCGCCCGGCGCCAAGCGTCTCGACGCTGCGGTTGTAGAGGTAATACATCAGCGCGCCGCCCGGGCCAGCGACATAGGCGAGTGCCAGAAGGCCGTTCGCATGCAGCGCCGAACGCTCGCCGGAAAACAGCTCCCAGAGGTAGAGGGGCAGTGCGGCCAGCGCGCCGGCCCCCAGCAGCAGGACCACCGTCGGCAGCAGTTCGATAACGAATTTGGCGCGACGCAGCAGCACGGTGTAGAGGCCCCAGCAAAACGCGCTGCCGACAATCCACAACTCGCCGGGATTGAACTGGAGCCGCATCAGCGCGGTAAGGTCGCCGCGCGCCACGATCACCACCATCCCGACCAGAGCGAGCAGCGCGCCAAGCGCCTTCCAGACGCCGAGGGGCTCGCCGAGCACGAAGCGGGCAAGCACCATGGTCATGATCGGCGACAGCGCCATGATGATGCCGGCGGTCGTCGCGTCGGTGTAATTGAGGCCCGTGTAGATCATGCCCTGACAGAGGGTCAGCCCGATGGCGCCGATGGCCAGCACCTCGATCGCCCGGGACTGGATCAGTGCGAGCATCGCCCCGTGATGATGATGGACGATAGGCAGCAGGATCGCGCAGGCGAGCGCCAGCCGCCAGAAGCAGAGCGCCCAAGGCGGCATCTCGGGGGCGACCCACTTGGCTGCGATGTAGACGCCGGCGGACAGGAGCCAGCAGAGCGTCGCGGTGGAATAGGCGAGTGGAAGCGATGCGTCGGCTGTCGTCTTGGCTACGCCAGGATGGCCTATCGGCAGCATGCCCGTCTCCTCCCACCGCCGATCTTAGCAAGATTGCTGCGCCTTGCCGAGCCGCAATGTCAGCTATGTCACCACTCCCTGTGCGGCCTGTTCCGAGCGCAACATCCAGATGGTGGCGCGTGGCGGATATAGGCGTATCCTCATCGCGCTGAGCCGTGCCGATGCAGCGCGTGAGGCGGACAGGGTCGCCGATTTAGACCTAGTCCGCGGCGGCGTGCGGCCGCCTCACCAGCTTGGTTTGCCACACATCGACAAAAAACGATTCAAAACCGCTGCGGAAAAACCCCCGTGTGCGATGTCGAGCGTAAGGTGGCCTCCCATGACGCCAAGCTGATCAGACCGATCTCTGCTTACCGCCCGCTCATTCTTCAGGTGCACGTGTCGGCACGTATTCGCTCGCGTCGAACACGTGGTGGTGAACGCGTCCGGTGAACATATTCAGCAGCTCTCCGGTAACTTGGCGGCTTTCGGACCGGATGGGGGACTGAAGCGCCAATTCGCAGGCCGCCATATCCGGATAGCGGATGGCCAGCGCCATTGCGTAGGCCGGGGCGCCTTCGTCGCGGATAGTACCGTCGAGGATGCGGATTTCCTCGGCTCCGGGAAACTGCGTCCAGAGCGGGACAAGCCGGTCTTTCACGAACTGGCGGAACTCAGCCTCCCTGCCGCTATGGATTTCGCCTTCGAAGAGCGCGTATCGGATAATCATGGTTTCTCCGGTGTTTCGGCCTGCAACATTTCCCGGGGCGGCCGCGAGGCCGCGCGACCGCCGGATCGGTTGAGGTGGGCTGCTGTGGCCGGGTGAGTCGTAGCAGGCGCATCTTCCCGATGCGCCCGCTACGACCTGCGCCTACATCTTGCCCCACATTTTCTTGTATTCGTCGCGATAGCCATTGTCGGGGTCGAAGCTGTTCTTCGGCCCGCCGTCGAATTCGACGTTGTCTGCTGTCACGACATGGATCGGCGAAAGGTAGCCGGACCATTTTACACCGGCGATCGCGCGGTTCAGCTCGTCGACCAGTTGCCAGCCCTGCAGGTTGAGCGGTTCGGCCACCGTTACTTTCTGGAACTGGCCGGCGCGGATGCGTTGATAGGCCGATTCCGAGCCGTCGCCGGCGGCGGCATTGATCGGCGCGTCGGTACCCGTCTTGCCGGCTGCCGCGAGCGAGGGACCCATGAAGTCGAAATAGAGATCGTTGATGGCCAGCGAATGCGTCCAGCTGTCGCCGTACTTCTGCAGCAGTGAGGTCGTCAGCTGCGGCATGCGCTGCGACGTTTCGGCGATAGGCGTATCGACATATTCGAGCACGGTTCCGCCGAGCTTCTCGATTTCTTCCTTCATCCGATCGGCCTTGGCGATGGCTATTGCATAGGTGGAATCGGTGAAGATCACGACTCCGGGTTTTCCTTTGGCGTCTGCGTAGGCCCAGTTCGCGGCCGCGGCTGAAACCTGCATGGCGTCGGTGGAGACATTGGCAAAGAGCCCGATCTTGTCGTCCGGGCCGATCGTCGGGCCGGCATGCCAGGCAACCATCGGAATGCCCGCGGCCTTGGCCTGCTCGATCGCCGGTGCCTGTTCGACCGCGTCGAAGCCGTTGATGATGATGCCGCTTGGCTGCAGCGCCATGGCCTGGCCGAAGGCGGCGGTGCGGCCTCCGATCGATCCGGCGCCGTCGATTACCTTGACCTCCCAGCCGATCGCCTCGGCCGCTTCCTCGACGCCGGTCGTCACCCCAAGGATGCCGCCATTTTTCAGGTCGCCGGCAAGGACGACGATTGTCTTGCCTTCCTGGGCCCTCGGACCGGAGGTCGGGCCATCCCAGGCCGTAACTTTCTGGGCATATTTTTCGACGATCGCCATGGCGTCGGCCATCGCATCGGCCCGCGCCTGGTCGGCAAACATTGCCGGGGCCACGATGGCGGCCGACAGCATTGCCACCGATGATTTCAAGAAATTCCTGCGCTGCATAACCTACCTCCCTGCTTTTGAGATCCTGATCGACTGTCCGGACTATTAGCTTCCGGACGGATTTGGCTTCCGCGGCAGTTTTGCCGCGGCGCCCCGTTTGCGCTGCGCGTATCCGGCAATGCCGATCGCGACGAGAAGCGTCACGCCGTTGAATAGAGGCTCAACGAAGAACGAGCCGCCGAATTGCTGGATTCCGGAAATTCCGACGGCGAGGATGGCGACGCCGATCATCGTGCCCCAAACATTGACCCGGCCGGGTTTGATGGTGGTCGAGCCGAGGAATGCACCGACAAGCGCCGGCAGCAGATATTCAAGGCCGACGCTCGCCTGGCCGATGCGCAGCTTGGAAGCAAGCAGAACGCCCGTCAGTGCGGTGAGAAACCCTGACGAGACGAAAGCCCCGATGACGAAGCGCCGGACAGGAATGCCGTTGAGGGCAGCCGCCTTAGGATTGGCGCCGATCGCATACACGTAGCGGCCGATCGGCAAATATTCCAGCACGATCCACAACGTGACGGCGATCGCCAGCACATAGAAGCCGGTGATCGGCAGTCCGAACAGCATGGTGCCGTTGAGCGCATAGAACCCGTCGGGCAAGACACCGACCACCTGCCGCCCGCCGGTGTGCCAAAGGGCAAGCGCATAGAGCACGGTCCCCGTGCCGAGCGTGGCGATGAAGGAATCGATCCGGGCGACTTCCACGAGGAGCCCGTTCAGGAAGCCCGTACCGGCGCCGAGAAACAGGACGATCATCACGGCGAGGGGCCAGGGGATGCCCAGCATGGTCTGCAGGCTGATAGCGAGGATGTGCCACAACACTATTCCGTAGCCGACGGTCAGGTCGATGCGGCCCAAAGCCATCGGGATCATGGCGGCCAGCGACAGCAGTGCGATGATCGCCTTGTCGGAAACGATCGAGCGTAAATTGAGCAGTGTCGGGAACGTATTCGGCAGCAGGATTGAGAACAGCACGATCAGCATGAGTGTGAGGATGACGAGCCCGTAGACCGGGAGGAGCCTGATGAGTTTCTGCCGCGCCGGCAGGCCGGTCATTTCGCCCCGTGTCGGCTCTAGAGCGGTGGATTCGATGGATTGCATGGTCTTGCTCCGGGTCGGTCAGGCGGCTTCGGATGCCGATGCGGCGGTGATTACGGCGGATGTCGTGAGTTCATCGCCGGCGAGCTCGCGAACGATCTGCCCGCGGGAAAAGACCAGCGCCCTGTGGCAGATATGGGCGATCTCCTCGAAGTCGGTCGAAACAACGACGACGCCCAATCCGGCTTCGAGCGCCCGCCCGATCAGCCGGTAAATCTCGGCCTTCGCGCCAACATCGACGCCGGCGGTCGGGTCTTCGGCGATGAGCAGCTTGCGGCCGGTATGAAGCCACCGGCCGACGACGACTTTCTGCTGGTTGCCGCCGGACAGCGCCTCGATCGGCAGGTCCGGATCGTTGGGCCTGAGGCCGACCGTGTCGCCGATCGCCCGAGCAAGTGCCGCCTCCTTGTGGCCCGCGAGAAAGGAAAACAGGCTGCGCCTGGCCGCGCCCGGATTGATAAAAATGTTTTCGCGGATTGAGAGTGCAGCCGCGATCGACTCCTCGGTGCGATCGCGGGCGATGAGACCGACTCCGGCTTGCATCGCCGCAATGGGACTGGAGAGATCAGGCGTTTTGCCGTCGATGGAAATCTCGCCCGCAAAAGTTGTGCAGCCGAAGAGCGTCCGCCCGATGAGTTCCTGCCCGGCGCCGCGCAGCCCGACAAGGCCGAGCAGTTCACCCCGGCGGACGTCGAAGGAAACCGGCCCGGCTCCCGCGCAAACCAGGTCGCGCACCGTACAGATCGTCGCGCCCGCCTTGGTGGCCGCCTTGGCAAAGATCTGGCTCGCCGGTCGCCCGACGATCATTTCCACCAATTCGTCCGGCTTTGTGTCCGCTACCTTCTTCTGGCCGACCAGCTTCCCGTCCCGCAGCACGGCTACCCTGTCTGCGATGCGGAAAATCTCGTCGAGTCGGTGCGAAACATAGATCATGCCGACGCCGCGCTGCTTCAGGGGACGAAGCGCGTCGAACAATCGATCAACCTCGTCGGCGGGAAGGCTCGCCGTCGGTTCGTCGAGCACGAGCACATCGGCTTCGGTTGCTAGCGCTCGGGCGATCGCGACGAGCGACTTTTCCGTCCGGGTGAGGTCCTGGACCCGCGTCGTCGGATCGAAATCACAGCCAACGAGCCTGAGCGCGGCCTGGGCCCGCTCTTCCGTCGTGCGCCAGTCGATAAGGCCCGAGCGGAGCGAAAACCCCTGAGCCAGCCCGACATTCTCGCCGACGGACATCCATTCGATCAGGCCCAGGTCCTGGTGGATGAAGGCGACCTGCTGGCGCTGGTTGGGACGCGGGGGCCGATGCTGATACGGCTCGCCGCGAAACAGGATGCATCCGCCATCCGGCCGGTGGATGCCGGCGAGCGTCTTGATGAGCGTCGATTTGCCGGCGCCGTTCTCTCCCAGCAGGGCGAGAATTTCGCCATCATGCAGATCGAGCGATACGTCGGAAAGCGCGCGCGTGCCGCCGAACTCCTTGGTAATCGACTGAAACTCGACCAGCTTGTTCTCGAACACGCACGCTCCTCCCAAAGCCAATAAGGATATGTTATCGATAACATGCCCGGATAGTCAAGCGCCGCCCGCGTAAATCATGCGTCAGGCCTGGCGCATGCCATCGAGCAGGCGCATCATTTCGGCGGAATCGCGGGCTCCGAGACCGGCCGCGCAAAGCAGGCGATGAATTTCGACGACCTGCCCAGTCATCGGCAGCGGAGTCTTCGTCTTGAGCGCGAACGCCTGGAGGGAATCGAGATCCTTCAGCATGTTGTCGATCCGGCCGGTCGGCGAAAAATCGCGCGCGGCGAATTTCTTCATGAACTCCTGCATAATGTTGGAATCGGCGCGACCGCCGGCGAGCGCTGCGGGAATTAGTGCTGCATCGACGCCTCCGGCTTCGGCCAGTTTCACGGCTTCCGCGACCGCCTGGAACAGCACGGCGCAAAAGAGTTGGTTGATCAGCTTGGTCGTCTGGCCGGCGCCGCTCGGGCCCATCAGCGTGTAGTTCGCGCAAAGATGCTGCATGACGGTCCGGGCGCGCTCGAAATCGGCCTTGTCGCCGCCGGCCATAACCGTCAGGCGGCCCGCAAGCGCGCCGGGTGCACCGCCCGAAAGCGGACAGTCCACCCACTTCATGCCGGTTTCGTCAGCAAGTTTTTTCGACAATTGCGCGGTATCGACCGGATCGATGGACGACATATCGATGACGATCTTCCCGGGTCCGGCTGCTTCAGCGACGCCCTCGGCCCCGAAGACCGCGGCACGCACTATGTTGGCGTGGTTGAGGCTGAGGATGACGAAATCGCTTGCCTGCGTCGCGGCGGCAGCGGAGGCGGCGGATGCTGCACCTTTACCGGCAAGAGCGGATACCTTGGCGCTGTCGAGATCGAACACCGTCACCGCCTGCCCCTCCTCGAGAAGCCGGGACGCGATCGCCGAGCCCATGATGCCGGCGCCGATGACGGCGATTTTTGCTGGGGCTTGCGACATATCTCACGTTCCCTTCATTTGCTGAACCTGCACCCCGATCCCCATCTCCACCAGCAATGCACACGCGGCGTCTATGATCGCGTCCACCGTCGCGGCGATGTTGACCGTGACCACGCCCTGCTCGGCCGTGGGATCTTCCAGCGTCGCGAATTGGCTGTCCAGCAGCGAGGCCGGCATGAAGTGGCCGCGCCGCTCGCCGATCCGTTGCCGCAGCAATTGGTGCGTTCCTTCCAGGAACACGAAGACCAGATCGCCTCCGGCCGCCTGGCGAAGGCGATCCCGATAAGCTTTCTTGAGTGCCGAGCAGGTGACGACAAGGCCATCGCCTTGCGCCGTACGCAGCGCCCGGCCGACAAGGTCCAGCCAAGGCCAGCGATCGGCGTCGTCAAGCGGAACGCCGGCCGACATCTTCTCGACGTTCTGGAAGGGATGCAGCGCGTCGCCCTCGACAAATCCGATGCCCAGGCGCGCGGCGATGCCCTCGCCAATGCTGGTTTTGCCGCAGCCGCTGACGCCCATCACCACGATGAGGGCCGGCTCAGAGGCAGGTCGTGATGCCGCCATCGACATAAAGCGTATGACCGTTGACGAATGACGAAGCCGGGCCGGCGAGGAAGACCGCCGCGCCAACCAGTTCGTCGACATTGCCCCACCTTCCCGCCGGCGTGCGGTTGGCCAACCAGGCCGAGAACTCCGGATTTTCGACCAGAGCCTGATTGAGCGGGGTCTTGAAATAGCCGGGCGCGATCGCGTTGATCTGCAGGCCATGTTTGGCCCAGTCCGCGCACATGCCGCGCGTCAGATTGCGCACGGCGCCCTTGGTGGCGGTGTACGGCGCGATGTTGGTCCGGGCCAATTCGCTCTGCACAGAGGCGATGTTGATGATCTTGCCTTTCTGGCGCGGGATCATGTACCGGGCCACCGCCTGACCGACATAAAAGACGCTCGAAATGTTGGTGCGCAGGAGTTCATCCCACTTGTCGGCCGGAAAATCCTCGAGCGGCGCGCGATACTGCATGCCAGCATTGTTCACGAGAATATCGATCGGCCCAAGATTGGCTTCGATGTCGGCGGCGCCCTTTGCGGCAGCCTCTGCTGAGGTGACGTCGAACACCGCGCCATCGGCTTTGAAACCCTTCGCGGCGAGCATTCGAGCCGCCTCCGCGACTTTGTCGGCGTTGCGGCCGTTGACTACGATCGTCGCGCCATGACGCGCCAGACCCTCGGCCAGCGCCAGGCCGATGCCTTGGCTCGATCCGGTAACCAGGGCTCGAAGCCCAGTCAAATCGAAGAGCGAACTCACTCCAACCTCCCTGCAAGGCAAAACGATTCCAGGCGATCCGATTTTCTTGCTCCGCCTTTCTACCCTATTGACATGGATGTTATCGATAACATAGTCAATAGAAAAGGTGAAAATTCGGAGGAGACCTGCCGGTGACCGACATCCTGATGATAGGCCCTTACCCCGCCTGGGACATGGAAGACCTGGAAGCAAAATACCGGATGCATAAGCTCTGGGAGGCGACGGACACGGACGCGCTGCTCGCCGGAAAGGCCGACGCCATCCGCGCCATCGCAACCCGCGGCGAACTGGGCGCGAGCGCCGCGCTCATGGCAAGGCTGCCTAAGCTGGAGATCGTCTCCTGCTACGGAGTGGGCACCGACGCGATAGACCTCGGCCACGCCAGGGCGAACGGGATCCGGGTCACCAACACGCCGGATGTGCTTACCGAAGACGTCGCCGACATCGGCATCGGTCTTCTGCTATCAGTGGCGCGCAATATCCCTCAGGCGGATGCCTATGTGCGGAACGGAAGCTGGACCAAGGGCAATATGCAACTCGTTACCCGCGTCTGCGGCAAAAAGCTCGGCATTGTCGGCATGGGCCGGGTCGGCGCCGCGGTGGCAAGGCGCGCGGCCGCCTTCGATTGTGCCATCTCGTACTACGACATCAACAGGCGCGGCGACCTGCCTTACGCCTATGTCGGCGACCTCGTGGACTTGGCGCGCGACAGCGAATTCTTGATCGTAACACTCGCCGGAGGCGAAAGCACAAAAAACATCATCAACGCCTCCGTCCTTGAAGCGCTCGGTCCTGACGGCATTCTCGTCAACATCTCGCGCGGCAGCACGGTCGACGAAACGGCGCTGCTCGCAGCCCTGGAATCGAAAACAATCAAGGGAGCGGGGCTTGACGTCTTCTGGAACGAGCCGGCGATCGACGAGCGTTTCCTTAAGCTCGGCAATGTCGTGCTGCAGCCGCACCACGCCAGCGGCACGGTCGAAACAAGAAAGGCGATGGGCAAGCTCGTGCGCGACAATCTCGCCGCCCATTTCAGCGGGCAGGCCCTGCTGACGCCGGTCGTTTAGGAGGCGCGTCCATGAAGTCGCTCGTCATTCATGCCGCAAGGGATCTGCGGATCGAAGAAACCGACCCCGGCGCGCTCGAACCTGGACAGGTCGACATCGCCATTGAGGCCGGCGGCATCTGCGGCTCCGACCTGCATTACTACAACCACGGCGGCTTCGGCGCGATCCGGCTGCGCGAACCGATGATCCTCGGCCACGAAGTCGCTGGCACGATCAGGGCGGTTGGGGAGGGGGTTTCCTGCCTCGAGACAGGCGATCGGGTTGCGGTCTCGCCGAGCCGGCCGTGCAATGCCTGCCGCTATTGCCTTAAGGGCCAGCAGAACCAATGCCTCAACATGCGCTTTTACGGCAGCGCCATGCCTATGCCGCATATCCAGGGAGCATTCCGCCAACGGCTGGTCGCCGACGCCTCGCAGTGCCACCGGATAGCAGACCACGTCTCGATCAACGAGGCGGCCTTCGCCGAGCCGTTCGCGGTTACGCTGCACGCCGTCAACCGGGCGGGTTCGCTGTTGGGCAAGCGGGTTCTCGTCACGGGCTGCGGGCCAATCGGGGCGCTTTGCATCATCGCCGCCCGCGCGCACGGGGCACGGGAAATCGTCGCAACCGATGTGATGGCCGGCGTTTTGAAAACAGCCACGGAAATCGGCGCCGATCGCACGATCAACGTCGCGAACGACGCCGACAAGCTGGCGGCCTACAACGCCGACAAGGGATATTTCGACGTGATGTTTGAGGCGTCGGGCAACGAGCGCGCTGTTGGCGCCGGTCTTGAGGTTCTAAGGCCGCGCGGCGTGCTGATGCAGCTCGGGCTCGGCGGCGACTTGGCGATCCCGCAAAATCTCGTCGTCGCGAAGGAAATCGAGATGCGCGGCACGTTCCGCTTCCACGATGAGTTCGCACTCGCCGTCGACCTGATCAACCGCCGCCGGGTGGATGTGAAACCGCTGCTTACAAGGATCTATCCGCTCAACGAAGCCGTCGCAGCCTTCGAGATCGCCGGCGACCGCAACAAGTCGATGAAGGTCCAGATCGCCTTCTGAAGGGCTACGCTACCGGAGCGAGCAGCTCACAGCATAGCGGCGCCGATCGCTGCCAGGGCGGCGCCGATCGCTGCCAGGGCGGCGCGCGTCGATGTCCTGCTCGCCGCTTGCCTGTCCAACGCCAATCGCGCCCGCAAGCCTGCTGCCGAAGCGGATGGGCAATCCGCTGGGAAGACAGCTCACGCCACCCTGCGATGCGGCTGCCGCCGCTGCCTCGAATGACATTGCGCCTGTCGCGGCGTTGATGGCTGCCGCCGTGCGCGCCTTTGCCCGCGCGGTATGCATGCTCAAATACCTGGCGCCGTCCATGCGCAGGTTGGCGATCGTCTCGCCGCTGGCGTCGACCACGACGAAGCATTGCGGGACACCCATTGCGCTTGCTGGCGTCATGCCTGCGCTCAGCGTCTTCATTGCGCCGTCATGGCTCAGACTTAGGGTTTCGCGGAACATCGCCATGGTGCGGCTTCTATCGCCGGAATGGTTGAGTGTTAGGCGCTTTCCCGCTCCACCACCTTGTAGCTGGTCAAGATAATTTCCTGGGACAAGCCGTTGTCCTCGCCCTTGATCGACTGGATCAGCTTGCGTGCTGCCTGTTTGCCGATGCCGTAGCAGTCCACGTTCACCGTCGTGAGTGTCGGATGGCAGTAAGCTGCAATCTCGAAATCGCCGAAGCCGGCGATCGCGATGTCCTGCGGAATCCGGATGCCCCGGCGCTTGCACTCCATCACCGCACCAAACGCCGACAAATCCGAGACGCACAGCGCGACCTCGGTATCCGGCCAGCGCTCCAGCATGCCGACGACCGCCTGTCCGCCCTGCTCGATCGAAATTGGAGGCACGCCGAATGAAACCAGGCGGCCGGGCGGCAGGCCGAGTTCCTCGATCGCCTTGACGAATCCGGCCCGCCGCTGGCTGCCGCGCGTATCCCGTGACGTCGTACCGCCGATATAGCCGAATTTCCGGTAGCCTTTTTTCGCCAATGTCCTGACGAGCAGCGCCATCGCTTCCTCATTTGAGAAGCCGACGACCTGATCGATCGGCTTCGGCGGCAATTCCCACGTTTCAACCACCGGAATGCCCGCGCTTTCCAACATGCGCCGCGTCAGATCGGTATGTGTGCCGCCGGTCAGGATAATGCCCTCCGGACGTCGGCGAAGCATCGCCTCGATCAGCCTTTCTTCCTTTTCCGCCGTGTAGTCGGTGTAGCCGAGCAGAAGCTGAAGACCCGTATTCTCCAGTTCGTCGGTGATGCCGCGGGCGGTGTCGGCAAAATTCGAATTGTTGATCGAGGGAATGATCGCGGCCACAAACCCGGTCTTGCGTGACGACAGGCTTCCGGCAGACTGGTCGAGCACATAACCAAGCTCGTTTACCGCCGCCAGGATCCGTTCACGGGTTGCATCCGAGACGCGGCCGTCCTTCTTGAGCGCTCGCGATACCGTCATCGCCGAGACGCCGGCCCGGCGGGCCACGTCAAGCATCGTCGGCACCTGGTTCTCGGGAGATTTGGCGTTCAGTCCCTTGGGCATCATGGCGCTCCGCAAGCCGGTTGCGGGACGCACGCTAACGACCGAGCGTGCCATGGATTCATCGCGCGCCTGTCCTCATGCATGCCCCCTTGGAAATCAAGCTACGACATGTATGTTATCGCTATCATGCCGCGCTGGCAACAGCCGTCGCGCCGCTGCCGCACGAGATCGATGCACGCCGGTCAAGTGCCCGTTGCCGCTCCAGTAACCAGGAGAACTTAACCCAGTGTTTGGAGAGATTGAGGATACAGGTTTCGAAATGCTCGATCCGCGATTTGCCGCCTGCTTCGTCGGGCACGCACGCGTCGAGCGGCTTTGGTCGGGCGGGCGCTGGCTGGAGGGCCCTGCATGGTTCGGGCCGGGCCGCTATCTCATCTGGTCCGACATTCCGAACAACCGGATGATGCGCTGGGATGAGACCGACGGCTCGGTCTCGGTGTTCCGCCAGCCTTGCAATAACGGCAACGGAAACACAGTCGACAATCAGGGGCGGCTTGTCACCTGCGAGCACCTGACGCGACGGGTGACAAGGACGGGGTTCGACGGCGCGATCACGATCGTTGCTGACCGGTTCGAAGGCAGGCGCTTCAACTCGCCGAACGACGTCGTGGTTGCGTCGGACGGCGCGATCTGGTTCACGGATCCGCCCTACGGCATCATGCACGACTATGAGGGCGACTACGGCGAGGAAGAGATCGGCGGCTGCCATGTGTACCGGGTCGATGCGGCGACGGGCGCCGTCACTCGAGTCGCCGACGACTTCGTCAAGCCCAACGGCCTTGCGTTTTCCCCCGACGAAAAACTGCTCTATGTCGCCGACACGGGCGCTACGCACCTGGAGCGCGGACCCCGTCACATCCGGAAGTTCCGCGTCGGCGACGAAGGAAGGCTGAGCGGCGGCGACGTCTTTGCCGAATGCGCCAGCGGATTTTTCGACGGCTTCCGGATCGACACGAAAGGCCGCGTCTGGACCAGCGCCGGTGATGGGGTTCACTGCTTCGATCCGGACGGAACGCTAATCGGCAAGATCCGTATTCCCGAGACCGTCGCGAACGTGACTTTCGGTGGAGCTCGCCGCAACCGACTCTTCATCTGCGCGACGACTTCGCTTTATGCCGTCTATCTTACGGCCAACGGATCCAAACTGGGCTGACACTGCAGCAGAACGGTCAGCCATCTCGGGCGTCTGCGACTGCTCGACAATGTTACAACTCGAGCATCGAGGTAGAGCCAAGATCGGGAAGTCGCCGAAGCGAATGTCCCTTAGCGCAACCAAGCCGCGAATCTCCTGTATTTCGCGCATTTGGGGCTAACAATCCATGAAACACTCGCTGGGCACTTGACATTATGTTATCGATAACATCAATATAGGGCGGTTGGAGGAGAAATGAGATCGGCACGCTCGCAAATGCGGGCTAAGACCCGCGGAGAACGCCCTGTGCAGTCGCCAAGAGCAGTGTGCAGATCCAATTTTCCAACATCGAAGCTCTAGGAGCAGACACAGCCATCTGTCCGATCGTGTCAATGCCGGTGGATGCACGGACATATTTGATAGGCGCCTCGCAGTCGGCGCCTCGGGATCTTTCACGGAGGAGAACACCATGAAACCACTTGTCAAAATCCGCGCAATATTCGCCGCGATCAGCCTTGCCGTCCCAATGCTAGCGATGGCCAACGCGCCCGCCAGCGCCATCACTCTGGAAGAGATTACGTCACGCGGCAGCGTCCGAATCGGGGTCGTGACCGGCGCGCCTCCGATGGGCATGGTCGATGAAAGCGGCAATCCGACGGGTTATGACGTCGACGTCGCCAACCTCATTGCCGGTTATCTTGGAGTGAAGGCAGAACTCGTTCCGCTGACGCCGCCGTCGCGAATCCCAGCCCTGCAAACCGGCAAGGTCGATTTCCTGGTGGCCACACTGGCGCCTACCGGAGAACGGGCCAAGACCGTCATGTTCACCCAGCCCTACAGTGCCTTCAACATGGTGATCGTCTCCGGCCCAGATCAGAAATTCGCCCAGCTTTCAGAGCTCGAAGGCAAACGCGTTGGCGTCAATCGGGGCTCGTCGCAGGAAGCCGCATTGCGGCGGGTCGCTGTGCCGGGGCTCGAGATCGTCGTGTTCGAGGACGATTCGACAACCGCTCAGGCGCTCTTTGCCGGCCAGGTCGATGCGACCGCGCTCCCCTCGACGGTTGCCAACGCCATCATTCAGCAGCGGCCGGACGCCGGTCTGCAGGTCGGCTTCACCTTTTTCCGGCAAGGCAACTCCATGGCCACCACGCTCCAGGATTTCGAGGTGCACCAGTGGCTCAACACCGCGATCTATCTGATGAAGAATTCCGGCGAACTTGACGCCATCGCGACGAAGTGGACGGGCACCGCGATGCCGCAACTGCCTTTGTTCTGATCTCACGAAAGGTTGCCGGACTATCTGCGTCCGGCAAATTCGTTGGTGACGTTCCGATCGAGGACCAAGAATGTCTTACACATTCCAGTTCGGCGCTATCGCGCAATACACCGACGAGATTGTCGCCGGGATATGGCTGACGATCATGTTGTCCGCCGCCTCCATCGTGATGGGAAGTTCGTTCGGCATCGTTCTCGCGTCGCTGCGTTCGATGCACGGCCGGGCAGTGCGGCTCATGGTCGATGCGTTTGTCGAGATCATCCGCAACACGCCATTCCTGATTCAGCTTTTCATCATCTATTTCGGGCTACCCGGCGTTGGTTTGCGGGTTAGTGCAACGACGGCGGCGCTGATCGGCATGACGATAAACCTCGCCGCCTATTCGACCGAAATTATCCGAGCCGGCATAGAAGCCGTCCACAAGTCGCAGATCGAGGCGGGTGAAGCGCTCGGGTTCACGTCCTTTCAAATCTATCGCCATGTCATCATCATGCCGGCAATCGCCAAGGTGTATCCGGCGCTATGCAGCCAATTCGTCCTGATGATGCTTGCTTCAAGCATCTGCTCGGCGATTTCGACCAAGGAACTCGCCGCTTCCGCAGCCTTTGTCGAATCGCAAAGTTTTCGTTCGTTCGAAGTCTATATCGTCGTGACGCTGATCTATCTGGCTCTCGCCCTGGCGTTGCGCGCGATACTGGCGCTCGTTGGCTGGGGCCTGTTCGGGCGCCGTGTGGCGCGCAAGGCGACGACCTCCCTTGCGGAGGTGCAGGCATGACGCTCCGGACTTTCGGCTTCAGCGAATTCGGTTTCCTTGTCTCGGCGCTGCAGTGGACGATCCTTTTGACCGTCATTGCGCTTTCCGGTGGCGGCTTTATCGGCTTCATCATTGCACTCGCGCGGACCTCGACACGCAAGGCCGTGCGGGTTGCCGCCGCCACCTACATCCAGGTCATCCAGGGCATTCCCGTGCTGATGATCCTGTTTCTTTCGTATTACGGCCTCAGCCTCGCCGGCTTTCAAATGCCGCCCCTGGTCGCAGCCGGCGTTTCGATGACGATCTATGCGTCGGGCTACCTTGCGGAGATCTGGCGCGGCTCCATTCAGGCCGTGGCCAAGCAGCAATGGGAGGCGTCGGAATCCTTGGCGATGACGAGAGCCCAGCAATACCGCTACGTCATCCTGCCTCAGGCCCTACGCATCGCGCTCCCTTCCACCGTCGGCTTTGCCGTGCAGGTGGTCAAGAACACGTCGATTACCTCGATCATCGGCTTCGTTGAACTCGCCCGCGCCGGGCAACTCATCAACAACGCGACGTTCCAGCCGTTCCGCGTTTTTCTCGCAGTCGCGGCTCTCTACTTTGTCGTCTGCTATCCATTGTCCCAGCTGTCGCGTCTGCTGGAAAGGAGGCTCCATGCCGGAAGTGCTTATTGATAATGTCCACAAGAGCTTCGGAGCTGTCGAAGTCCTCAAGGGCGTCTCGCTGTCCGTCAATCGGGGCGATGTGTTTGCGTTGATCGGCCGTTCCGGTTCCGGAAAAAGCACGCTTCTGCGCTGCATCAACGGATTGGAAAAGATCAATTCCGGCCGCATCGAAGTTGCTGGCCACGCCGTTGGCCGAGACCCGAAAGAGTTGCGCAAGCTGCGCACCGATGTCGGCATCGTCTTCCAAAGCTACAATCTCTTTCCGCACCTGACGGTGGGCGAAAACATCATGCTGGCGCCGCGGATCGTCAAATTGGTGTCGAAAGCTGAAGCCAAAACCACTGCGGAGGAAGTTCTCGGCATGGTTGGCCTGTCGGAGAAGTTCGACGCCTATCCCGACCAGCTTTCCGGCGGCCAGCAGCAGCGCGTGGCGATCGCCCGCTCGCTCGCCATGCGTCCCAAGGTGATGCTGTTCGACGAGGTGACGTCGGCGCTCGATCCGGAACTGACCGAGGAGGTGCTGAACGTGCTGGAAACGCTCGCCCGTAACGGAATGACCATGCTGCTCGTCACCCACGAGATGGGTTTTGCCCGCCGGGTGGCGACCACAACGATTTTCATGCATCACGGAAAGATCTGGGAAGAGGGGCCTTCGGTTGAACTCTTCGGCAGGCCGAAGACCCCGGAACTGCAGCAGTTTATTAAATCGGACGTGAAGTAGCCCGGCAAATCAGGGCGGGAGCCGCCACATTCGCACACGACCTGTACCGCGCAATTCCGTTTCCGCGAGAGGGTCGCAAGCAAAATTTGGTCCAAGCAGTTTGCGAGTTGCATCCGAAATACGGATTTCATCGGGCTCCGCTGACGTTTGAATACGTGCGGCGAGATTAACGGTCTCGCCCCAAAGGTCATAGGCGAACCGCCTTTTGCCTATGACGCCCGCGACGATTGGTCCTGAGTGAATTCCAATTCTGAGTCTTATCGGTTCTCCTGCGAAGCGTTCGTGCTTAACCGCCTTCCGCAGTTCAAGTGCATAGTGCGCAAGAGCTTCTGCATGATCGGATCGCGCGACGGGCAGGCCAGCGACCACCATCACACAATCGCCGATTGTCTTGATCTTTTCGCAGCCGTCTCGTTCCGAGAGCAGATCCGCCGCCTTGAAAAAGTAATTTAAAATAGCCAGCGTTGTCTCGGCGCCGACGCGCCGCGCTCTTTCCGTAAAGCCGACTATGTCGGCAAAAAGCACACTCACGTCAGCGTGGTTGTCTGCAATTTGTTCGTCCGCTTTTAACCGCTCCGCGATCGACGCCGGAAGAATGTTGAGGAGCAGGCTTTCGGCGCGCTGGTATTCACGCGACAATCCCTCCTGGCTCTGCCGCAACGCCTCGTTCGTCAGCTGTAATTTTTCGTTGAGTTGACGCTCCCTTTCTTGCAGGAGTGTCATTTCATAAGCCTTTTGTTGAAGCCGCTGCCTGTTGTCGCGTTCGGCAGTTGCGTCAAGAAAGAGCAGCCATACGCAGGCATTGCCAGCAAAAAGATGAAGGTCCGCGACACGCCCGCTGGGCAGTTCGACCATGGCCATATGGTATGGAAGCTCCGGGCAAGGCAGCAAGCCTTCCATGAATGCAAGCTGCTCGGCTACGGGCTTGCCAAGGCAAAGTGATGATAGGCCGTAATGTTCAACATTGCCGCCCTTCTCAGCTATGCAAAGCTGGGCGTCAATTTTCAGATATGCGACAGAGTGCTCGTTGGAGAAGAAATCGTAAATCCAGCTTCTGACCTCTCTTGGCAATCCACGCATGGTCTATTCGGTGACCATCGAAGCAAGCTGGCGGAACGCATCATCAACATGTTCACCCGAAAGCGCACTTGTCAGATAGATTTGCCATCCAAGTTGCCTCAGTTCGTTAATCTCACTATCCGATATTGCCCACCCATCGGCCAGATCGGATTTGTTGAACAGCAATACGAACGGCATGGCGCCGAATTCGGCCTCGGCCCGCTCGCGCAGCGTGAGCGCCACGGCAAGAGTAGCGGCGCGGGTTCCATCGACGACAAGCACGAGCCCGCTCGCGCCCCGCACATAGCTGACGCGGAACGACCCGATATCGTCTTCGCCGGCCAGATCCCACAAAATCAGATCCACGGTTTTGTCCGGCAGTACAACACTCTTCTTGTCGATTTTCACTCCCACGGTGGTCAAGTAGGTTTCTGAAAAGATGCTTTGCACAAACCTGCGAACCAGACTCGTCTTTCCGACAGCGAACCCGCCCAACATGCAGATCTTCTTTTGCAATGTCGTGGGCTCCGCCTAGTGGAAGGTTACCGTAACCGAAACTCTGCGATTGGCGGAACTCCCGGTTCGGCTAATCTCAGTCTCCGCCGGCTCAAAAGTGCCCGCGCCGCGAACCAAAAGCGATTCCGGAGCGACGCCGCGCTTCTTGAGAAGCGCACGAACTGTCTCGGCGCGGGCGGCGCTGATCGACGCGTTGGCCGTCTCACGGCCCACGGCGTCCGAATGGCCGGTCAACATGAACTGTGCTGTTACGCCTGCCTTGCGGGCGTCCTTGGCCAATTCCTTCAATTGATTCGCCAATTGGTCGAGAACTGGCAGTTGCTCTGGTCCCGGTACAGCCTTGCCAGAATCGAAGAAAATGTCGACCGCTTGAATAGCCTCCCTCAAATGCGTGAGTTCCTGAGGGGTCACCTCGCGCAGCTCGGAAATTTCTAGAGAGAGTCCGTCCGCGGCCAGTTGTTGGGCGGCGACCCGCGCCCGATCTATCCAGGCGGCAGGAGCCTCGCCCACGACAACGATGCGATCCTTGATGATCGAAAATCGTACTGAATCCGGCGGGACCAGCGACGCCATCAGCCGCTTCACCACGAACTTCGGATCAAGGCTCTGATAGAATTGCCACTGCGAATGAACGCGAGCTGGATCAACCTCCGTTCCGGACAGCAGAGCCTGCGGGTCGGCGGCCTGCGGGTCTCTCAGGCCGGAAATATAGAAATGCCCGCCACTCGCCCTTTGTTGGGCGACGATGATTCCCGGTTGGGCCTCAAGACGCGACACATAAGTCTGCCAGTGCTCCGCCGCGCGTGCTTCGGGGCTCACATCACGAACCTTGGAGAAGTCTAACACCGGTCCGCCTGCCTCAAGCTGTCGGGCCGCTACGCGTGCCCGATCTATCCAGGTGTCGGGAGCCTCACCCTCGGCAACGATGCGATCCTCGACGATCGAAAGCCGAACCGATTTCGGCGGGGTCAGCGACGCGGTTAGCCGCTTCAGCACGAACTCCGGATCAAGGCTCTGATAGAATTGCCACTGTGAATGAACGCGGGCGGGATCGACCTGCGTTCCGGACAGCA